>NZ_JAAFZA010000109.1 GCF_015356865.1 Catenulispora pinisilvae | reverse complement strand
GGACTACGCCGCCGTCTTCCCCAGCGGCAACGGATCCCCCGCGATCGCCCAGCACCAGGACGGCCGCGTCGAGGTCTTCGCGGTCAGCCCGACGAACGCCGTGAACAGCGTCGTCGAGACCAAGCCCGAGGCCCCCTGGAGCCCGTGGTGCGGCTACGCGCTGCCGGGCCGCGTCACCCAGGTCGTCGCGGCGACCCACCTGTCCGGCCGGCTGGAGGCCTTCGCGGTCACGCCGAGCGGCGGCCTGCTGAACAACTTCGAGACCGCGCCGAACGGCCCGTGGAGCGGCTGGAACGGCTTCGGCCCGGCCACCGGCAAGGTCACGTCGGTCGAGGTCGCGCGGCACGCCGACGGCCGGCTCGAAGTCTTCGCGGTGATGTCCGACGGCTCGATCCAGAACAAGTACGAGTCCGCCCCGGACAAGACCTGGTCCGGCTGGAACAGCTTCGCCCCGACCGGTACCGCGGTGAACGCCACCGTCGCGATGCACCAGGACGGCCGCCTCGAAGTCTTCGCGGTGAACAGCGGCGGCGGCGTCCAGAACAAGTTCGAGACGGCCCCGGAGCAGGCCTGGTCGAGCTGGAGCGGCTTCGGCCCGTCCGGGAAGGTCGCCTCGGTCCGCGCCGGGAACCACGCCGACGGCCGCCTAGAGGTCTTCGCGGTGATGTCCGACGGCTCGATCCAGAACAAGTTCGAGAGCGCCCCGAACGGCACCTGGTCCGGCTGGAACGGCTTCGCCAACCCGGCGACGGCCGGTGCCGACCTCACCGTGGCCCAGCACGCCAACGGCCGCCTGGACATCTTCGCGGTGGGCACCGACGGCGTCCTGCAGGACGACGTCGAGAACGCGCCGAACGGCACCTGGTCCGGCTGGTCCACCACCTTCGGCCCCAGCGGCACGGTGACCCAGGTCTCCGCCGCGACCCACCAGGACGGCCGGCTGGAAGTGCTCGCCGTCATGGCCGACGGCTCGATCCAGAACAAGTACGAGCAGTCCGCGAACGGTACGTGGTCCGGCTGGAACGGCTTCGCGCCGGCCGCCACGGGCTGACCGCCCCACGCTTCCGACCAAATCCGAACCCTGGCACAGCAGGAAGGCAGTACCCCGCAATGGATCAGAACTTTGTCAATCCCAACCTGTCCCGACGCAGGCTGTTGGCCCGGACCGGTGCCCTGGCAGCCGTCGCCGTATCCGGCGTCCGCCTGGCCGACCGCGCCTCGGCCGCCACGGCCGGCCCGACCGCCGCGGCCGCCGCCGGCGCCTCGGCGGCGACCGTCCCGCCGGTCACCGCCTACGGCCTGGACTACGCCTGGGCACCGCGTCCGAGCACCGGCGCGCTGACCGCCGCCGGCTACAAGTTCGTCATCCGCTACCTGAGCAACGACTCGACCAAGAACCTGACGGCCGCCGAGGCCCAGGCGCTGAACGCGGCAGGCATCGCAGTGGTCTGCAACTGGGAGGCCGCGACCATGGCGCCGATGAACGGCTACAGCCAGGGCGTGACCGACGCGACCACCGCCCAGCGGCAGGCCGCGGCCTGCGGGGCGCCGCCGGACCGGCCGATCTACTTCAGCGTCGACTGGGACGTGCAGTCCTCTGACATGACGGCCGTCAACGCCTACTTCGACGGGGTCGCCTCGGTCATCGGCACCGCCCGCACCGGTGCCTACTCCAGCTACGACGCCCTGGGCTGGTTGCTCGGCTCCGGCCGCGTCAAGTGGGCCTGGCAGTCGGAGTCGACCGCGTTCTCCGGCGGCCGGAACGCCAACCCCTACCCCGGGATCCAGCTGTGGCAGACCGGATCGCTCACCTTCGACGGCGCCGACTGCGACAAGGACCAGGCCTTCACCGACGACTTCGGACAGTGGCCCCGGGTCTACGGACAGGGCAGCGGCGGCCGGATCGCCACCGGCGTGCACCAGGACGGCCGGATCGAGGTCTTCGCGGTCACGCCGTCCGGCGGGATCCAGAACAAGTACGAGACCGCACCGGACCAGGCCTGGTCCGGCTGGAACGGCTTCGGACCGGCCGGCACCGCGGTCGCCGTGGCGGCCGGCCGGCACCTGGACGGACGCATCGAGGTCTTCGCCGTGATGAGCGACGGCTCGATGCAGAACAAGTACGAGACCGCGCCGAACAGCGCCTGGTCCGGCTGGAACGGCTTCGCCCCGGCCGGCACGGCGAAGTCCGCGACCGTCGGCATCCACCTCGACGGTCGGCTGGAAGTGTTCGCGGTCACGCCCTCCGGCGGGATCCAGAACAAGTACGAGAGCGCACCGGACCAAGCTTGGTCCGGCTGGAACGGCTTCGGACCCGCCGGCAGTGTGGACGCCGTGACCGCCGGCCGGCACGCCGACGGCCGACTCGAAGTCTTCGCCGTGCTGACCGACGGCTCCATCCAGAACAAGTACGAGACCGGCCCGGACAAGCCCTGGTCCGGCTGGAACAACTACGCCGCGGCCGGCACCGCGAACGGCACCGGGTCTCCGGGCACTGATTCAGCCGGCGTCCACCTCGACGGTCGCATGGAGGTGTTCGCGGTCACGCCCTCGGGCGGGATCCAGAACAAGTACGAGACCGCCGCCGACGGCGCCTGGTCGGGCTGGAACGGCTTCGGTCCCTCGGGTACCGCCACCGCGACGGCGGTCAGCCAGCACCGGGACGGCCGGCTGGAGGTGTTCGCCGTGATGAGCAACGGCTCCATCCAGAACAAGTACGAGAGCGCCGCGAACGGCAGCTGGTCCGGCTGGAACGGCTTCGCGCCGGCCGGTACTGCAAAGGCCTGATTCCGGCCTTCGTAAGAGTTCTAGTGCCGCAATTCCAATGCCCCGCACCGAATCCGGAGAATCATGAAGCCCATCCCCCAGCGCTACCGCGCCGCCGCGCTCGCCGTGTGCGCGCTGCTCGGCACCTCGTCCCTGCCCAGCGCGTCGGCGGCGAGCACCGCGACCTCGGCGTTCACCGCGTCCTGGGCCACCTCCCAGCCCGGGACCGTGACCAACAGTCCGGCCTGGCAGAACCAGACCCTGCGCATGGTCGCCCGCACATCGTTGGGCGGCAGCCAGGTCCGCGTCGACCTGTCCGACGCGGGCGTGGCGAGCGCGGCGACGTTCGGCCACGTCACCGTCGGCGTCCAGCAGAACGGCGGCACCACGACGGCCGCGCCGGTCACCGTCACCTTCAACGGCGGCTCGCGCACCGTCACCGTCCCGGCCGGCGGCCGGGTCGCCTCCGATCCGGTCACGATGGACGTCACCCCCGGGACCCGGCTGCTCGTCTCGCTGTACGTCCCGGCCGGCTCGCCGATCAGCACGGCGCCGTCGAACACCTACGCGTTGCAGACCGAGTACAACGCCAGCGGCGTCGACGCCACCGGCGACCAGTTCTTCCCGACCAGCAACACCTTCGGCTTCACCACGTTCCTGGCCGGGGTGGACGTGGCCGCCCCGGCCGCGTCCAGCGTCGTGGCGATCGGCGACAGCATCACCGCCGCGATGGGCACCCCCGGCGACAGCGACACGGCCTGGACCGACTACCTGGCCTCGCACACCGCCCAGGCCGGGCTCGGCGTGGTGAACATGGGCGAGACCGGGGACCAGGTGATCGCCGACCAGTCCGGCAACCCGTCGGTCAGCACCCGCTGGACGCGCGACGTGCTGGACGTCCCCGGCGTTCGCAGCGTCATCGAAGAGGGCGGCATCAATGATCTGCGAGCCGGGGTCACGGCCGCCCGGCTGGAGACCGCCCAGATCGCGCTCGCGAGCGCCGCGCACAAGGCGGGGCTGAAGTTCCTGCTGACCACTCTGACTCCGTGCGGCGGGGTCGGCGGGGCCGCCTGCAACAGCACCTTCGAGACACAGCGGCTGGCCTACAACTCCTGGGTCCGCGGCGGCGCCGGCGGCAACGAGGACGGCTTCGCCGACTTCGACGCGGCGCTGGGCGGCTACTCCAGCAACGGCGTCGGGATCCTGAACCACGTCTACGACTCCGGCGACCACATCCACCCGAACATCCAGGGCAACGCCGTCATGGCCGACCTCGTCCCGGTCGGCAAGCTGTAGCCGATTTCCCCCTGCTTCCCCCGCTTTCCAAGCCTTCTCCGGTAGGAGTATCAGAATGCGCACATCTCAACGCAGCCTGGCGCTGAGCGCCGCCGCCGTCCTGGCCGTCCTCGCCGGCGGCATCGCCGTCGCCGCACCGGCCCAGGCCGACACCGCGGTCACCTGCACCGACACCTCCACCCCGGACGGCAGCATCTCCGGCTGCATGGCCGCCGAGCGTGCGATGTACTGGGTGAACGCCAACAACGGCAACGGCGTCATCTACGACCAGAGCGCGACGTTCAACAGCCCGGACGGCGTGCCCTACCGCAGCGACTGCTCCGGGTTCGTCTCGATGGCGCTGCACCTGACGCCGACCGGCCTGGACGCCTTCGTCACCGGCGACATGTACGAGGCCAACGGGTTCCAGGACGTCGCCAAGGACAACCTCCAACAGGGCGACATCCTCGACAACCCCAGCGCCGGGGACGCCGGGCACGTGGTCCTGTTCGACCACTGGACCGACAGCACCCACACCTCGTACTGGGGCTTCGAGCAGCACGGCCCGTCCGGCAGCTACGGCACGTCGTACCACGTGATCCCGTACCCGTACTTCTCCGGCTCGGGCACGTACTACCCGCAGCATTACACCAAGCTCGCGCCCCCGGCCGTGCCGGCTGTGTACGGTCAGGGCACCGGCGGCCGGATCGCCGCCGGCGTGCACGCCGACTCCCGGGTCGAGGTGTTCGCCGTGACCCCGGCCGGCGGCATCGAGAACAAGTACGAGACCTCGCCGGACGGCACCTGGTCGGCC
The DNA here is from genome assembly GCF_015356865.1 of Catenulispora pinisilvae. GTDB lineage: Bacteria > Actinomycetota > Actinomycetes > Streptomycetales > Catenulisporaceae > Catenulispora > Catenulispora pinisilvae. Next base: position 28,844 of record NZ_JAAFZA010000109.1, on the reverse strand, counting down.
TGGAACGGCTTCGGCCCGGCCGGCACGGCGGTCGCGGTGGCCACCGGACGGCATGCCGACGGCCGGTTGGAGGTGTTCGCCGTGATGAGCGACGGCTCCATCATGAACCGCTACGAGACCGCCCCCGACAAGGCGTGGTCGGACTGGTACAGCTTCGCCCCGGCCGGCACCGCCAAGTCGGCGACCGTCGGCGTCCACCAGGACGGCCGCCTGGAGGTGTTCGCGGTGACGCCGTCCGGCGGCCTCCAGAACAAGTACGAGACCGCCCCGGAGAAGGCCTGGTCCGGATGGAACGGCTTCGGCCCGGCCGGGACTGTCGACGCCGTCACCGCCAGCCAGCACGCGGACGGCCGCCTGGAGGTGTTCGCCGTGATGAGCGACGGCTCGATGCAGAACAAGTACGAGAGCGCCCCGGAAAAGGCCTGGTCCTCCTGGAACGGCTACGCGCCGGCCGGCACTGCCAACGGCAAGGGTTCTCCGGGTACTGATTCCTCCGGTGTGCACCAGGACGGTCGCATGGAGGTGTTCGCGGTCACCCCGAGCGGCGGGATCGAGAACAAGTACGAGACCGCCGCCGACAAGCCCTGGACCGGCTGGAACGGCTTCGGCCCAACCGGAACGACCACTACGGCCACCACAGCCACCCGCCACCAGGACGGCCGCGTGGAGGTGTTCGCGGTGCAGAGCGACGGCTCGATCATGAACAGGTACGAGACCAAGCCGGGTGGCGCTTGGTCGGGTTGGAGCTCTTGGGCGCCGGCGGGTTCGGCGTTGACTTAGGAGAGTGGGAGGGCCGACCAGCCGCGCCTACTTCGCAGCCGGCAGCTGACCGATCAGCGAGCGGGATCGGTCAGCTGCTGGCGGCTGGCGGCACTGGCGGCACTGGCGCAACCGCGATGAAGTCAGGGCTTTGCCAGACGCGGGAACAGCACCTCGGCGTTGCCCCGGTTGACCGCGTGCTGCTGACCCGGCTTCCAGTCGGGATAGTCGTCGAGCCCGGCGTCGAACTGCAAGACCCAGGGCTCTGTCGCGAACGGGAAGTCGCTGCCGTACAGAACGTGGCCTGGCGCGGCGAAGGCCAGTAGCGACGGCAACGAATACGGCGTCGCGGACAGCGCCGTGTCGAAGTAGAACCGGCGCAGATCGGCCAGGATGCCCTCGGGCGTGGTGCCGGGCGAGAACTGCGCGGCGGCACTGAAGCGGGTGGCGGCGTAGGGCAGGAAGCCGCCGGCGTGCGACAAGATGACCTTCAGCCGGGGATAACGGCTCATCACGCCGTTCGCGACCATGTGCAGCGCGGTCCGCGTGGTGTCGAAGGGGAAGTCCAGCACCGGGCTGGGCAACCGCTCCAGGACCGGCATCGGCGGCGCGGTCGGGTGGATGAAGACGACCGCGGACCGGGCGTCGAGTTCGGCCCACAGCGGCTCGAACTCCTTGTCGCCGAGGTAGCGGCCCCTGGCGTTGGACAGCAGGACGACACCGTCGGCGTGCAGTTCGTCGAGCGCGTATACGGCCTCCGCGACGGAGCCCTCCACGTCCGGCAGCGGGATGGACGCGAACTGCCCGAACCGGTCGGGCCGGTCCTTGGCCAGCTCCGCCGTGTACTCGTTGGTGCTGCGCGCGAGATCGCGGGCCTTGGCGTCGTCGCCGAAGTGCACGCCCGGCGCGCTGAGCGACAGGATCCCGGTCGCGATCGACCGGCGGTCCATCATCGCGACGGCCTCCTGCGGGCTCCAGCCCGGCAGCGGCCACCCGCCGTTGTCCTCGCCGAGCTGCCCCAGCAACTCGCGGTAGGACGGCGGGAACAGGTGCTGGTGGACGTCGATGCGGTCGGCTGAGGAGGTGCCGTCAGTGGTGGAGGTGGTGTGATCCGGGGTGGCCATGATTCCTAGCTCCCTAATCTCTAGCAAGCTAACTATTTGCTTGCTTGCTAAGCTAGCACCCATGAGAAGCACCGACAACCGGCCCCCTGAACCGGCGACGAAGGCTGCGGTAGCGAAGGCTGCGGTAGCGAAGGCTTCAGCGGCCGACGCCGCAGCAGCCGACGCCGCCCTGACCGACGCCGGGATCGAGGAACTGGCCCAGGTCGCCGACGCCCTCTTCCTCGCGATGCGCCGCTCCCGCGCCTCTTACGCGCAGCGCGACGGCGGCCTGTCGTTCCCGCAGCTGACGCTGCTCGAACCGTTGATGCGCGAGAAGCGGATGCCGGTCGGCCGGCTGGCGGCGGGGGCCGACGTGAGCGTGCCGACCGCGACCCGGATGCTGAAGCAGCTCGAGGCCAAGGGCCTGGTGGTGCGGGAACGCTCGACGGAGGACGAGCGTCAGGTGCTGATCAGCCTCACCGAGGACGGGGCCGGCAGGCTCGCGACCATGCGGGGACGGCTCCGCGAGCGGCAGGCGCGCTCGTTCGAGGTGTTCACGCCGCAGGAGCGCGTGCAGTTCGTGACGTTGACGCGGCGGCTCACGGAATTCATCACCGACGCCGTCAAGGCTGAAGGCGCCGGTGGAGACGGGATCGGAGACGAGAGCGCCTAAGGCAAAGCCACAGGCAGTGGCGGCCCTACCGGCGGTTTACGCGGCCGGACGAGGCTTCCGTCCACGCGTCGTCCCCTGCACCACCCGAGCCGCGTCCACGCACGCAGCCCCGATGTGCCGAAGCAGCGCCTCGACCTGATCGCCGCAGTGCGGGGGAACGTGCGCGCACAGTTCGACCAGCTCGCCGGCCGCGAGCAGCTGCGCGTCCAGGCGTCGCAGGATCGTGCGACCGGTCTCCGAGTAGCGCAGCGCCGGATCGCGACGGAGCGCGTCGAGCGCCGCCACGGGGTCGTGGCGCAGTGCCCGGTCGGCTGCGGCGGACGACTGCGGACGGCGGCCCGGCGACGTCGCGGATACGGACCCGGGCCGAGACCCAGACCCGGGCCCAGATCCGGACCCGGACCCGGACCCGGTCTCAGAGCCGGAATTCTGTGCCTCAGCCTGCGAATCGAGCTCCGACTCCGGCTGGGGTTCGGCCAACACGGTACGGCCGGTGGGAACCGGGGGCAGCCCGGCCAGTACCCGGCGGCGTACGTCGTGCGCGGTGCCGAGCGAGATGCCCGCGGCCCGCGCGATGGCCCGCACCGGGATGTCGGGACGCTCGGCGAGCAGCTGAGCCGCGGCGCGCCGACCCTCGTCGGCGTTCACCGGCCGGGCGCGGCCGTCCCCGCCGATCCGCACCTTGGCGGCCCGGTGTTCGCCGAGGCCGCGACGCACCGCCGAGACCGTGCCGGCGGACAGTCCGACCACCCGGCCGACTTCGCGGTCGGAGCGCGCCGGACTGGCGCTCAGGATCCGCGCGGCTTCCGCGCGGCGCTCGGCCAGGCTCGGGGTCCCGCCGAGCGTGCGCTCTACGGAACCGGCGGGCTGGTGTCCGGAGACCTGTTGTGGCGACGGGCGTTCATCGGTAACAGACATCTCACTGTCCCCCATGTGCGATCGAGCTCTTTGTCGCCGAGCTTTCCGGGTCCGCACAACAGGCCGATAACAATGATCTAACACGACGCCGGATCGGGCTCTCACCAGCGGTTCTCGCCAGCAGTTCTCACCAGCGACGCTAACCCGCGGCTCCGAGCACCGCGCGCAGGGAGGCCGCGAGGCCGGAGGTGTCCGTCAGCCCGAACGCCACGCGCTGCAAGAGGAATCCGTGCAGCAGGCCCATCACCGTCCGGGCGCCCTGGTCCGGGTCCAGGCCGGCAGGGACTGTATCAGCCTGCTGACCACGCCGCAGCGCGTGGGCGATGCTGGCGCGGACGCCGTCGAAGCCCTCGTTCGCCCGGGCGTGGATGTCGTCGTTGCGCAGGAGCTCCGACCAGGTCTGGACGGCGCAGCGCAACAGCTCGTCAACGGAGACGTCATGCCCGGCGGCGTCGGTCACGCTCTGGCCGCCGATCGGCTCCAGGCAGGCCAGGACGAGGTCCGCGACCGTCGGGGCGTCGGCGCCGTCGGCCAGCCGCCGGACCGGATCGAAGATCAGCCGGAACGTGTCGCCGGTGATGGCCAGGATGATCTCCTCCTTGCTCGCGAAGTAGCGGTACGGCGCCCCGGCCGAGACCCCGGCCTCCGCCGCGATGTCCGGCATCGACGTCTGGTGGAACCCGTCGCGGGCGAAGCAGCGGCGGGCCGCCGTCACGATCTCGGCACGCTTGGCCTCGCGGCGCTCGGGGCTGATGCGCGGCATGGCCGCCTCCGTTCCTGGGTGCTCACCGCGTCCTGGGTGCTCACCGTGAATGAGCATTCATCTTGACAGCGAGATTACACCCGGCCAGGCTAAAGTGAACAACCATTCACGGAAGCGAGGGAACCCCATGGCCGCCACGGACCCTGTGGACCGCATCGACACCAGCTCCACGAGCGCCGGCCTGACGATCGGCGTCTACGCCTACGAACACACCCAGCCGCTGCTCGACGGCCGGGTCGCCACCGTCGCCCCGGACGGCCGGCCCGTCGCCTACGAGACCGCGCCCCTGGCCTCCGACATCTTCCGCAACACCGTCGAGGGCCGCTACGACCTCGCCGAATACGGCCTGACCTACTTCCTGCGCACCTTCGACCTCGACGACTCCCCGTTCCTGGCGCTGCCGATCTTCCCGAACCGCAACTTCCGGCACTCGGCGATGTTCGTGAACCCGGCCGCGGGCATCGAGAAGCCGCAGGACCTCGCGGGCAAGACGATCGGCGAGTTCGCGCTCTACGGGAGCGATCCCGGCGTCTGGCTCAAGGGCATCCTGGCCGACGAATACGGCCTGCGGCCCGAGCAGTCGCGCTGGATCATCGGCGGCACCAACCACCCGATCCCGGCCTTCGACTGGATCCCGCAGCCGGTCCCGGACGGCGTCGACGTCCGGCACGCCGCCGACGGCCAGAGGCTCGGCGCGATGTTGGAGTCCGGCGAGATCGACGCGCTACTCTCGGTCGACGTCCCGCGGGCGGTGCTGGACGGCTCACCGAAGGTGGCGCGGCTGTTCCCCGACCACCAGAGCGTGGAGCGGGACTACTACCGGCGCACCGGGATCTTCCCGCAGATGCACATCGTCGCGATACGCAGGGAACTCGCCTCAGAACCGGGGCTGGTGCGGGCTGTCTATCAGGCCTTCTGCGAAGCCAAGGGACTCGTTCAGCAGAAGTACCGCGACGACGCCGTGAAGCAGCACATGAGCGTGGTCACGCCGTGGTTCAGTGCCCTGTTCGAGCAGAACCGGCGGCTGCTCGGCGAGGACTGGTGGCCTTACGGCGTCGGCGCGAACCGCAAGGCCATCAACACTTTTCTGCGCTATCACCACGAGCAGGGGCTGTCGAAGCGGCTGCTGACGTGCGAGGACATCTTCGTGTCGGAGCTGCTCGACACCTGAGCTGCGTCGGCGTGGATTACGAGAGGCGTGGGCTACGAGAGGTGTCCGAGGTACCGCGCCATCAGGTGGCCAGCAGGCCGCCGTCGAGAACGAGGTCGTGGGCGTTGATGCCGGTGTTGCGCAGCAGGAAGTCAGTGGCGTCGACGACCTCGGCCATCGTCACCAGCCGGCCGATCGGGGTCCGGCCGGCCGCCGGGATCTCCGCGTCGCGCCACTTGGGGCTGTCGCCGACGATGGCCGGATGCAGGGCGTTGACCCGGTGCGGGGCGATCTCGACCGCGAGGGTCTTGATCAGCCCGGTGATGCCGGCGTTGAAGGTGGTGACCATGGTCGAGCCCGGATGCGGACGCTCCTTGGCGACCCCGCCGAACAGGACGACGGAGGCGCCGGGCTGGAACCGGTCGCGCAGCACGCGGACGGTCTCGGTGTAGCCGACGAGCTTGGTGGTCACGGCCGCCACCGCGCTGGTGATGTCGAACGCCGCCAACGAGTTCGCGGCCTGGTGGATCGCGGTGATGACCAGGTTGTCCACCTCGGCCACGGCGGCCAGCCCGGCGCCGATCGTCTCCGGCCGGGCGAGGTCGGCCGCCAGCCCGCGGACGCCGTGGCCGATCTCGGCGGCGACCGCCTCGGCGCGCGCCAGGTCCCGGCTGGTGAGGATGACGTCGTCGCCCCGCTCGGCGAAGTGCTGAACCAGTTCGCGACCCAGGCCGCCGGTACCGCCGACGATGATTGTGCTTGTCATGGTGCGACCCTACTCGCAGCGTCGGGCCCGCGGGACTGCCCGCGGCACCGGTCAGCGTCACGGCACGGTGCCGAGCTCAACGAGCCGTTCGGCTCAGCCCCGCCCCGGCTCCACCAGCCCCGACTCGTAAGCCAGCACCACGGCCTGCACCCGGTCCCGCAGCCCGAGCTTCATCAGGATCCTGCCGACGTGGGTCTTCGTCGTCTGCTCGGCGATGAACAGCAGATCGCTGATCTCCGCGTTGGACAGCCCGCGGGCGATCAGCCGCAGCACCTCGGCCTCGCGCGGGGTCAGCTCGGCCAGGCGGTGCGATACCGCGGGGACGGGGGTCGGGGGGCGTTGGGTGAAGTCCGCGATCAGGCGTCGGGTCACCGAGGGGGCCAGCAGCGCCTCGCCCGCGGCGACGACGCGGACCGCGTGGACGAGTTCGGCGGAGGGGGCGTCCTTCAGGATGAAGCCGCTGGCGCCGGAGCGCAGTGCCTCGTAGACGTATTCGTCGAGGTCGAAGGTGGTCAGGACCAGCACGCGCGGGATCGCGGCGCCCGAGTTCCCAGCAGCGGAGTTCGCGGCCGCAGAGTTCGCGGCGCCAGAGTTCGCGGCGCCAGAGTTCCCGGCGCCAGAGTTCCCGGCCGCAGAGTTCCCGGCGCCGGAGCGCAGCAGTCGGCGGGTCGCCGCCAGGCCGTCCATGACCGGCATCCGCACGTCCATCAGCACCACATCGGGCCGCAGCCGCTGCGCCTCACGCACCGCCTCCGCGCCGTCCGCAGCCAGGCCGCAGACGCGGATGCCGTCCTGGGCGGCGAGTAGCGCGCCGAAGCCCTCACGGACCATCGCCTGGTCATCGGCGATGAGGCAACTGATCATGAGACAGCTCCCGTCAGCGGCAGCCGGGCCCGGACCGCGAAGCCGCCGTCGGGGGCCGGGCCGGCCCTCAGCCAGCCGCCGAGTTGGGCCGCGCGCTCCCGCATCCCGGCCAGACCGTGGCCGCCGCCCTGGTCTCGCGGATGGCCCGCGGCGGGGCCGTTGACCACACTCAGCTCGACCGCCGGCTCCCGCACGTCGACCAGTACTTCGATCGCCGCCCCCGGCGCGTGCCGCCCGGCATTGGACAACGCCTCCTGCACGATCCGGTACGCCGCGATCCCCACCCCGGCCGGCACCGCCCGGGTCTGCGGCGGCATCGACAGCGCGACGTGGGCACCGGCGCGGCGGGCGGTGTGGACCAGGTCCGGGATGTCGGCGAGCTTCGGCTGTGGCGCGTGCTCGGGCGGGGCGTCGGCGCGCAGCACGCCGAGCAGCCGGCGCATCTCGGTCAGCGCCTCCCGGGCGCTCTCGCCGAGCGCCGCGAACTCCCGCGCGACCGGTTCGCTGACCGTGCCCGCCTCCAGGCGGTAAGGCGCCGTCTGCGCCTGCACCACGATCATCGACATGTGGTGCGCGACCACGTCGTGCATCTCGCGCGCGATCCGGGCCCGCTCCTGAAGCAGGGCACTGTGATCCTGCAAGGTCTGCGCGCGCTGGGTCTGCTCGGCCAGCGCGTGCCGGGCCCGGAGCCAGGCGCCGATGCCCTCGGTCAGCGCGCCGAAGCCGAGGACCACGGCCGTGACCACGACGGCCGGAACCCAGCGGTCGATCCAGATCCAGGCCGGGATGAGCATGAAGGCCTGCATCGTCCACAGTTGCGCGCGGGGGCGCCGGAGCCCGGCGTTCACGAACACCACCAGCATCACCGTCACCGCGCCCGCGTCCAGGCCGTGGCCTCCGGCGGCGAGCGGGCCGAGCAGTACCGCGAGGTAGCTGATCCGCCAGGCCGTGAGCGGGAACCCGGGTGTCAGCGCCAGGGCGGCCACCGCCGCGAACAAGACGACCAGCAAGCCCAGCGAATGCCCGGACGAGCTGCCGTCCGGGTGGGCGCCGAACGATCTGGCCAGGAGCATGACGCCGCCGAGCGCGGCCGCCACGAGCAACACCGCGGCCAGCAGCGCGGCGGCGTAAGCGGTCTTGGCGGCGCCGGGCGAGCGCGAGGCCGGGGCCGGCTCCCGGCCCACCAGCACCTGGCGTACCGCACGGCCGACGGCCCTGGTCAACCCCCGTTTCTGCGACTTCACCCCTCCAGGGTAGATCGGCCGACCCCGGCGCGTAGTCCCGCCGCGGTCGTCATACCCGGGTAGGGGGTGCCGGCCGGAGTTGGCTCCCGGTGGTGACGCGCCACGCATGGTGGGTTTCCTAGCGTGATCAGCATGATTGATGCACGAGACCTCACCAAGCGGTACGGCGCCACGCTCGCCGTCGACCGCCTCAGCTTCTCCGTCCGTCCGGGCGCGGTGACCGGGTTCCTCGGCCCGAACGGGTCCGGCAAGTCCACGACCATGCGGATGATCATGGGCCTGGACGCCCCCGACGGCGGCCAGGCCCGCATCGGCGGTCGCCCCTACCAGCAGGCGCGCTGGCCGTTGCGGGAGGCGGGTGCGCTGTTGGAGGCGCGCGCCTTCCACCCCGGCCGCACCGGCCGCGGCCATCTGCGGGCGCTGGCCGCCGCGAACGCCGTGCCCGGCTCCCGGGTCGAGGAAGTCCTGGGCATGGTCGGCCTGGAGAGCGCGGCCGACCGCCGCGCGGGCACCTACTCCCTCGGCATGGCCCAGCGTCTCGGCATCGCCGCCGCGCTGATCGGCGATCCGGGGGTGCTGCTGTTCGACGAACCGGTCAACGGCCTGGACCCCGAAGGCGTGCGCTGGATCCGTCAGCTCATGCGGCGACTCGCCGCCGAGGGCCGCACGGTGTTCATGTCCAGCCACCTGATCAGCGAGATGGCGCAGACCGCCGACCGGCTGATCGTCATCGGCGCCGGTCACCTGCTGGCCGACACCACGGTCGCCGAACTGTCGGCGCGCGCCGGGGGCAACCTGGAGGACGCCTTCTTCGCGCTGACCGCCGACTCCGCCCAGTACCGGGCGGCCACCGCCGAAGGAGGATTCTGATGACCGCGACCACCCTTCAGCAGACCCGCGCGGCCGAGCGCCCGGGCTACCGGCTCCGGCACGCCGCGCGCATGGAGTGGATCAAGCTGCGCAGCCTGCGCTCGACCACCTGGATCCTGGCCGCCGGCGTCGTGGTGACGATCGCCCTGGGCACGGTCGCCGGGCTGAACACCAGCGATCCGAAGAGCGACGTGACGAGCAACGTGCTCTCCGGCGTCATCTTCGGGCAGTTGCTGCTGGGCGTGCTCGGGGTGCTGGTGATGAGCAGCGAGTACTCCTCCGGCACGATCCGCGCGACGCTGGCCGCGATCCCGCGCCGGCCACTGGTGCTGACCGGCAAGGCCGTCGTGTTCGGGACGGTCGCACTGGTCGCCGGGGAGGTGGCCACGTTCGGCTCGTTCCTGGCCGGGACCGCGGCACTGCGCTCGTCGGTGCCGCGACCGTCCTTGTCCGATCCCGCGGTGCTGCGCGCGGTCGTGATGGCCGGTGCGTATCTGGCGCTGATCGCGTTGATCGGCCTCGGGATCGGCGCGATCGTCCGGCACAGCGCGCCGGCGGTCACCACGCTGGTCGGCGGGTTGTTCGTACTGCCGCTGGTCATCGGCGCCGGCAGCCGCACGGCGGGGCAGTTCATGCCCGAGTTGATCGTCGGCAATTCGCTGGCGGCGGTGCAGCCGGTGGAGGGCTTCGGTCTGTCGCCGTGGCTGGAGCTCGGGATCGTGGCGCTGTATGCGGTGGTGCTGCTCGGGGTGGGGCGCGCGTTGCTGGTTCGGCGCGACGCTTGAGGAGCAAACCGGTTGGAGCAAGAGATCGGAACAAGAGACTGGAACAAGAGACTGGAACAAGAGACTGGTGCGTGAGCCTGTGGGACGGGGCGAAAGCTACTTCCCTTGTGTCCACGTATTTCCCGCTCCGGGCGGTAGCGGTGCTGTCCGCTTCCGTAGCTGATTTCATGCTTTCCTCATCCTTGTGATGGGATGCGGCAGCTTCAGCAAGCCCATCCACTTCCCAACGGGGGATCACCACCCATGACCAAGAACCGTCCGACGGCCGTCGCCGCCCTCGTGGCCGCGGCTCTGGCCGCCGGCACCATCGCCGCCGCCCCGGCCCTGGCTGCCGACGGCGGCAGCGGCAGCGCCACCGGCTCCAGCACCGGCAGCGCTACCAGCGGCGCCACCGGCACCGCCGCGAAGACCGTCCGCATCAGCGGCGCCGACCGCTACGCGACCGCGATCCAGGCCTCGCTCAAGGACTTCCCGGCCGCCGGTTCGGCGAACGGCGTCGTCATAGCCCGCGGCGACCTGTACGTGGACGCGCTGGCCGGGACCCCGCTGGCCACCGCGAAGCACGCGGCGCTGCTGCTCACCGACGGCAAGTCGCTGACCGACGGCGTCGGCACCGAGATCCAGCGGGTGCTGGGCCCGGACACCGCCAAGCCCGTCACCATCCTCGGCGGTCCGGACGCGGTCAGCCCGCAGGTCGAGGCGCAGCTCAAGGCCCTGGGTCACCAGGTCACGCGGATCGGCGGCGCCGACCGCTACGCCACCGCGCTGGACATCGCCGGCACCTCCGGTGCCAAGACCGCGGTGGTCGCCACCGGCACCGACTTCGCCGACGCACTCGCCGCCGGCCCGCTGGCCGCGTATCAGGGCTCGGCGATCGTGCTGTCCAACGGCCCGACCGTCACCGACGCCGGCACCGCCGCGTTCATCGCGCACGCCGCGCACGTCACCTCGGTCGGCCAGCCGGCCGTCGACGCCGTGCACAAGCTCAAGGTGGACGACACCGAGCTGGCCGGTGCCGACCGCTACGCCACCGCCGAGGCCGTGGCCACCCAGTCCGCGCTCAAGGACGCCAAGAGCGCCGTGGTCGCCACCGGCGCCGACTTCGCCGACCCGCTGGTCGGCGGCGTGTACGCGGCCTACAACAAGGGCGCGCTGCTGATGACCGACGGCGCCAAGCTGTCGCTGCCGACCGCCCGCGCGCTGCTGGAGATGCCGGGCCTGGGCGGCACGACCATCGTCGGCGGCACCGACGCGGTCAGCCAGGGCGTGCAGAACTCGATCGACACCGTGCTGGCCGGCGCCCCGCAGATCCAGTCCCTGCGCGACTTCCAGGTCCAGGCCCAGAAGCAGGCGAAGACCGACCGCGAGGCGGTCACCATCACCGCGAACATCCTGGCCGACCAGCTCACCGCCGCCGCGGACGCCCTCAGTGCCCTGACGAACGTGGTGAAGCAGAACCCGGACACCCACATCGGCGACCCGCTGCTCAAGCTGGCCGACGCGCTGACCGCGGTGCTGGACGCCAAGGACGACAACGCGCTCTACACCGCGATGCAGAACGTGGACCTGGCGTCCCGCGCGCTGGGCGCGGACCCGGACGCCACCCCGGCCGAGCAGGCAGCGGTCAGCTCCTTCACCACCAAGTGGGGCGGCGTCGCGAACGCCTACGCCAACTACCAGAAGGCCGATGCCACCGCGCACATGTCGGACACCCGCGCCGCCGACGCGCAGCGGGCGATCGACGAGGCGATCGCGAAGCTGATCGGGGCGTAGCGCTCCGCTGGTTCGCTGGTAGGTACATCGTTTGTAGGTGCAGCGCTGGTAGGTACAGCGCTGGTAGGTACAGCGCCTGTACATGCAGCGCTTATAGGTACGACGTGTGTGGCCCGGGTTCGTGACGAACCCGGGCCACACTCGGCTCTACTGCTGCATGCTCAATGTCAAAGCTCAATGCTCGATGCTCAGGCAAAGACCCTCGCGAGACCCTCGCCAGGAGCCCCGATCAGCCCGCCATCAGAGTCCGGAACTCCTCCAGGCTGATCGACCCGTCGTGGTCGGAGTCGCCGGTGCCGATGCGCTCGGCGGCGTCCTCGACCGTGACGTCCTCGCCGAGTTCGGCGAGCGCGGCCCGCAGTTCCTCGGCCGTGATCTTGCCGTCGCCGTCCAGATCGAAGATCTGGAAGACCTTCTCCACGTCCTCGGGCGCCTTCCGGTGCTGTCCCACAGCCCCTCCCACCGTCGTAACCAGGGTTGATGTCCGGACACAATATCGTGCGGCGTCAGTGGGTTCAGAACTGTGACCCAGATCACGGCACCCAAGAGGGTGGGCGATACCGTCAATGGAGTGAATCTGCCTTCTGCCATCCCCACCATGGGAGACCATTGATGAGTTATCGCTTCAAGCCCGGCATATCGCGAAGAGCCGCCGGGCTGTGGGCCGCCGGGTGCGCCGTGGCCCTGGCCACCACCGCCGTCGTCTCGACCGCGCAGGACGCCGGCGCGGCCGCCCCGCCGCATCCGGTGGGGCTGCCGGCCTCGTTCGCCGCGGCCGCGCAGGAGACCGGCGTCCCGCTGAACGTCCTGGAGGCGCTCGCGTATCAGGAGTCCGCGTGGGACGACCACGGCGGCGCCCCGTCGACCACCGGCGGGTACGGCATCATGCAGCTCACCGAGATCTCGCCGGCCACGATCGACGGCCTGGACCCCTCCAGCGCCAAGGCGGCGGCGGTCGAGGCCGATCCGACGCTGTCCACCGCGCGGACCGCGGCGAAGCTGATCGGGTCCGACACCCGGACCGTCGAGAACGACGACGCCGCGAACATCCACGCCGGCGCCGCCCTGCTCGCCTCCTACGCCAAGGCCCTCGACGGCGGGAAGCTCCCGACCGCCGCCGGCGACTGGTACTCGGCGGTCGCCAAGTACAGCGCCAGCGCCGACGCCGCGACCGCGAAGCAGTTCGCCGACCGGGTGTACACCACGGTGCGGACCGGAACCGCGACCCCCGCGCTCACGCTGACCGGCGACCCGGCCGTGGCCGTGAACACCGCCTCCCTGAGCGCGCTGCACCTGGCCGCTCCGGCCCCGGTCAAGAACGCCAAGTCGGCCGACGGCACCCCGCTGCCGGAGTGCCCGTCGGATCTGAACTGCGACTACGTTCCGGCCGCGCTGGCGCTGAACAACCCCGCTGACCTGTCGAGCTACGGCAACTACGACCCGGCGAACCGCCCGGCGCAGTCGCAGATCCGCTACATCGCGATCCACGACACCGAGGGCAGCTACGCCGGCTCGATCGCGGAGTTCCAGAACCCCGCGGTCTACGCCTCGGCGCACTACATCGTCCGGTCCTCCGACGGCCAGGTGACGCAGACCGTGCCGACCCAGGACATCGCCTGGGACTCCGGCAACTGGTCGATCTACCAGCACTCGGTCTCGATCGAGCACGAGGGCTGGGCCATCCACGGCGCCTCCTGGTACACCGAGTCGGAGTACGAGACCACCGCGGATCTGGTGCGCTACCTGGCCGCCCGCTACAACATCCCGCTGGACCGGCAGCACATCTTCGGCCACGACGAGATCCCCGGCTCCACCGACGCCAACCAGACCGCGCAGCACTGGGACCCGGGACCGTACTGGGACTGGTCGCACTTCATGGACCTGCTCGACGCCCCGATCGTGCCGTCGTTCAGCGCGGACAGCAACGCCGCCGGCACCCCGAAGCTGGCCGACCCGGCCTTCAACGCGCTGGGCTCGGTCGTGGTCGTGAAGCCGGACTACAAGGGCAACCTGCAGGCCGTCTACGGCTGCACCGTCGCCAACGACCCGACGCCCGGCGCGGTCCCCGGCCAGTGCGGCGAGCAGCCGGCCCAGGCCACGAACTTCGTCTGGCTGCGCACCGCCCCGGACCCGACCGCGCCGCTGCTGTCCGAGCCGTATCTGCACCCTGACGGCTCCGCGGGCACCGACAGCGCCGACGACTGGGGCGACAAGGCGGTGACCGGCGAGAAGTTCGTGGTCGCGGACCGCGAGATCACCGCCGACGGCGTGTGGACCGGCATCTGGTACGGCGGCCGCGAGGCCTGGTTCCAGAGCACGTGGTCGGACTTCTCGGCCTGGCCCTCCACCGCGACGGTGGTCACCCCCAAGCCCGGCCTGACCTCGATCCCGGTCTACGCCACGGCCGCGCCCGAGGCGTCGGCCTACCCGGCCCCGATCGCCGCGGTCGACCTGCGCACGCCGAAGCTGCTGACCAAGTACTCGATCCCGGCCGGCCAGTCGTACGTCACCTCCGGCCCGGCGGTGCACGGCGAGTACTGGTACGCGCGCAACATCGACGGTTCGGCACCGGATGACCGCACCGAGGTGGTCGGGACCACGATGTTCTACCTGATCCAGTACAACCACCGGTTCGTGTGGGTGGACGCCGCGGACGTGAACGTCTCGCAGCACTGACCCGTGTGTTACCACTGACGCCGACGTGAACAAGGGCGCGGGCCGGGAGCGATCGCTCCCGGCCCGCGCCGCTTTCGTGCCTCACGCCTTGGTGATCTGCCCGTTCGCGACCGTGATCGGGACCGCCGCGAGCGGCGAGGGCGCGGGCCCGTTCGCCACCGAACCGTCGGCGATGTGGTACTCGCTGCCGTGGCACGGGCAGACGATCAGACCGTTCTGGACCGTGCCGACGATGCAGCCCATGTGCGTGCACACGGCCGTGAAAGCCTTGTAGGTACCAGCCGTCGGCTGGGTCAGCACGATCTTCTGGGCGGCGAGGATGGTGCCGCCGCCGACCGGGACCGAGGACGTGGCGGCGAGCGCCGCGCCACCGCCGCCGGAGCCCGACGACGAACCGGATGTGGAGCTGCTGCCGCTACCGGACGTCGAGCTGCTGCTCCCGGCTGCCGAGCTCGTGGAAGCCGACGAGCCGCCGGCCGCCGCGCTGGTGGAGGTGCCGGTCGAGCCGGCCGAAGCGGTGCTGCTCTTCGAGGAGGAGCAGCCCGCGCAGACGGCCCCGACCGCCGCGGCGATCCCGAAGAAGGCCCGGCGTCCGGTGCCGTCGTAGTGGGCCGGGCAAGCCGTTTCGTCATCGGTCTGGGTGGCGGCGAGATCAACGGTGGCCATCGTCAGGTCGTCTCCTGTGTCTGAGGTATTGGCAAGTGCTGTAGCGACACGTCGCGCGGACGCGATCGGTTCAACGGGACCTCAGAATGGTGAGATTTCTACCGGCCTCGCACCTATCGCAGCTCCGAGAGTTCCCGCTCCGAGCACTCCGACTCCGAGAACTCCCCGACGAGCTCCGCATCCGAAGCCCGCGGCCGTTCCCGGAGCTTGCCCGCCAACGCCAGCCACCGGTCGGGACGCCCGTCGAGCCGGGGCCGAATCAGCTGCGTCATCGGGTCGGCCGGCGGCCGGTCCAGCGCCGCCTCCGTGCGCAGTGGTTCCGCGTAGTACGCCGCGATCGTCTCCGAGACCGGGTGCGCGGCGGCCTCGGCGAGCAGGGGGGCCGCGTCGCCGGTGGCCATCGACTCGCGGACCTGGTCCGCCATGTAGTCCAGGCTCCCGACGCGGTCCAGCTCCAGCGCCCACACCGCCTCGACGCCGGCCACCTCGGCGAGCAGTACGTAGGCCGCCGCCTGGCCCTCTTCCCGGAACTCGTCCAGGGCGGCGCGCGTGGCGTCGAACACCCATGCCGGGTCCTGCGAGGTGCCGCGGATCGCGTTCAGCGCCAGCACGGGGTCCGTGGCCGCGTGGTCGACGATCCAGTCCAGCAGCTCCTGGTCGCGCGGGACTCCGGCGAACGCCGCCTTGCCGATCTGCGGATCGACGAGCTCGCGTTCCCGGATCGAGGCCAGGACCGCGGCGTTTTTCGGTTTCGCCAGCAAGCGCAGCAGGATCGAATCGGGCGTCGCCTCGTTGGCCGCCAGAAGCCCGCGCTGCGGGACGGTGCCGTGCTCGACGACGAACTCCACCAGTGCCCGGCACAACGGCGCCTCGCGCGCGGCGGCGGTGATCGACTTCTTCATCCGCTTGGTCACCAGCGCGCCGGCGGCCACGTCCGGCGGTGCCAAGGCGAGCAGGATGTTCGCCGCGGAGAAGCCCGTGGGGTTGAACGCGGCGTATTGGACCTCGCCGCTCGGCCGCCCCGGCGTCAGATCGCGATCGGCGAGGAGTTCCAGGACAGTGCCCTCATGGTAGTCAGCCCAGGCGACCGCCCGGGCCCACCGCTTCACGTCGCCGCCGAGCTGCTCGGTGGCGTGCCGCGCGATGAGCGTGAGCATGTCATCGCACGCGCGCCGCAGGCCCGGCGCCTCGGCGTCGTACTCGTCACACAGCGCCAACGCCAAGGCGAGCGCGGCGGGCCGGGCGTACTCCAGCATCTCGGCGGCCGTGATCGTCCCGGTCCGCAAAGCGACCTGGGCCGCCTCATGGAGTTTGGAGAAGCGGTGGTGATCAGTGTACTGACGCTTCTTGACGAGTTCACGGAACCGTTCCAAGGAGATCCCGGTGACATCATCGCTGTCCCGGACCTCGAAATGCGTACCGAGCGCGAAGCGTTCGGGAAGGTTCCCGAACCGGGGGAAGCCGAGAACGGTGAAGTCACTCCCCCGCCCCGCCCACAACGCACGCTGACGCTTCACCTCACGCCGCCGGCCATGCGTGTCCAGCGTGTGCATGACGCGCGCGACATCCGTCCTGGACAGCTTCTTCGCGTGCGGCACGACCGCCAGCGCCAGGTCCGGATCGTCGGCCGCGGCCGCCTCGGTCAGCTGCTGCGCGGAGGGCCCGGGGCTGCCGACCGCGTCGAGCAGGCGCTGCTTGACGCTCGGCGGGATCATTGCGCGGCCGTCCGGTCCTTTGCGGTGCCGCAAGATCGCCTGCCTGGCCCGGTAAACCAGCGTGCGGGCGGGGTCGAGGTCGAAGAACACGGCGTCGACTTCCGGATCGCAAAGCGCCAGCAGCCGGTCCACGGTGTTCACCGACCCCGCACCGCCGACGAGGCCGGTCGCGCGGGCCAGCGCGGCCCGCGCCGAGCTCGGCCCCTCGGTGAGGATGTACTCGCGGACCGGCAGGGCGAGCCGGCCCTGGACGGCCTCGACGCCGAGCGCCAGGTCGCCCTCGGGAAGCGCGGCCAGGACTGGCGGGACGTCTACCGGACGCGCTGATGCCAGCAGTGCGAGGAGGCGGACCAGAGCTTGGGCGCGGTCCGAGCCCGCCGGATCTGGCCGGTCCGCCAGATCTGCCCAACCGGCCGGATCTACCCCGTCCGCTGAGTCCGGTGGGCTCAGCGAGTCCGCCCCGCCCGCTGGGTCCGGCGAGCTCACCGAGTCTGCCGATTCCGGTGAGCCCACCGAGTCCGCGGCCGCCGAGGCAGCGCTGTCAGAAGCCATCCCGCCCCGCCTATCCCTGGTCGCCCGAAGGAACCAAGTTTAGGGTTCAGGCCCCGGTTCAGGGATCGGCCCCGACCCGCGCGTCAGGGCGTCAGGGCGTCAGGCCCAGCTGACCTCCGGCTTGTACATCTCCAGCCACAGCGCCAGATCCAGCGTCCGTTCCAACTCCCGCCGGGAGGCCTGCATGATGCCCGGCGAGTCATCGGTGACCAGCCGGCGCACGGTGTCCGGCTCGACGAAGTCGAAGACCGGGTGGCCCGGCTGGGCCAGCAGGTCGGCGACCCGGGCGCGCAGCGCGACGACGTAGCGCGGGTCCTGAGTCGACGGGTAGGGGCTCTTGACGCGGTCGTAGACCGAGCGGGGCAGCACATCGCCCGCCGCCTCGCGCAGCAGCGACTTCTCGCGGCCGTCGAAGGACTTGATGGCCCACGGCGCGTTGTAGACGTAGTCCACGAGCCGGTGGTCGCAGAACGGCACCCGCACCTCCAGGCCCACCGCCATGCTGAGCCGGTCCTTGCGGTCGAGCAGGATCCGGACGAACCGCGTCAGGTACAGGTAGCAGACCCGGCGCATCCGGAACTCGAAGTCGCTCTCCCCGGGCAGCCGCTCGACGGCCGCGACCGCCGTGCTGTAGCCGCTCTCGATGTAGTTCTGTAGGTCCAGTGCCTGCCGCAGCTCCGGGCGCAGCAGTCCCATGTCGTCGCCGAAGTTCTCGGCGTAGCGCACCAGCCAGGGGAAGTTGCCGCCGCGCCGGGCGTCCTCGTTGAAGAAGTCCTGGTAGCCGCCGAACACCTCGTCGGCGGACTCGCCGGACAGCGCGACCGTGGAATGGCTGCGGATCTCCTTGAACAACAGATACAGCGAGGTGTCCATGTCGCCGAAGCCGACCGGCTTGTCGTGGGCGCGGATCACGGTGCGCCGGGCGTCCAGATCGGTCAGCGCCTCGGCGTCCAGCACGATGTCCTGGTGGACCGTGTTGGAGTATTCGGCGACCGCGTGCACGAACGGGGTGTCGGGGTCGGCGCGCATCGGGTCGGGAACGAAGTTCTTCTCCTGGCCGACGAAGTCGACGGCGAAGCTGCGGATCTTCTCCCCGGTCTTGGCGAGCTCCCGCGCGGACAGCGAGGTGAGAGTGGAGGAGTCCAGGCCGCCGGAGAGCAGGACGCAGCGCGGGACGTCGGCGACCAGCTGCCGGCGCACGATGTCCTCCAGCAGTTCCCTGACATGGGTGATGCTGGCCTCGCGGCTGTCGGTGTGCTCGTGGGTGGTCAGCGTCCAGTAGACGTCGGTGCGCAGGCCCTCGGGTCCGACCGTGACCACGGTGCCCGGCTGGACCTCGTGCATCCCGTCCCAGAAGGCGTGCCCCGGGGTCTTGACCATCACGAACAGCTCGCGCAGGCCGTCCAGGCCGACCGCGCGCCGGGACAGCGGGTTGGCCAGGATCGCCTTGGGCTCGGAGCCGAACAGGACCCCGTCCGGGGTCGGGTAGTAATACAGGGGCTTGATGCCCATGCGGTCGCGGATCAGCCGGAGCTTGCGGTCCCGGCCGTCCCAGATGGCGAACGCGTACATGCCGTTGAGCCGTTCGGCGACGGCCGCCCCCCACTCGACGTAGCCGCGCAACACCACTTCGGTGTCGGATTCGGTGGTGAAGCGGTGCCCGCGCGAGGCCAGTTCGGCGCGCAGCTCGGTGAAGTTGTACGCCTCGCCGGAGTAGACGACGGCGACCTTGTGCCCGCCGACCTCGACGGTCATCGGCTGCCGCCCGCCGGGCAGGTCGATGATGGCCAGGCGGCGGTGCCCCAGCGCGCCGGGGCCGTCGATGAAGGTGCCCACGTCGTCCGGGCCGCGGCACGCCATCGTCGCTGTCATCTCGTCGAGCACGTGCGCCTCGGCGCGCAGATCGCGCTCATAGGAGACCCAGCCGGTGATCCCACACATAGTCGTTCCTTTCCGCCTCGCCCGGTTACCCGCCCCTGATGTCAGGGGCGGTCGGCGACGAAGGACCCTTACCCACGCAGTGGTTAGCTGGCCTATACAAGTAGTCCGAGGGAGGGATGTTTGGCGGTAAATCGTCGCCTTGTGGCCGAGAATCGACCTTCAGAGTACTTACGAAGTGTTCGATGACCACGGACGTCGCCGTCGATGTGAGCACTCTGTAACTGGCCCGAAACCGACAGGCGGCGGACCGGGAAGGTCCGCCGCCTGTGAATCACCGGCTATCGGGCTGATCAAGCCTTCTCCCGGATTGATCAGAAGATTGATCAGAGGGTTGATCAGTCCTGAAGAGCTCAGCCTCCGCTGTAGGTGACGGTGAAGTCACCGTTACCGTCGTCGGGACCGGTCGAGGCGATCACGTTGCCGCTGCTGTCCGTCATGTCGATGGCCTGCGCGCCGGAACCGGACATCGGCGAGCCGTTGAACGTGGAGCCGCTGAAGTTGACCGAGGAGAAGTCCGGCAGCGGCGTGACGCTGCTCCCGGAGGTGACCGCCTCGGCGATCACCTCGGCGCTGGCGTCGGAGCCGGACGCGCCGACCGTCTGGTTCTCAGTCCAGCCCTGGGTGTTGTCGGTCAGCACCATCTGGTACTGGCCGCCACCGGTGTCGGTCACGGTCGACGTCAGCGAGTCGCCGGCGGACACCGGGTCGCCGTACTCCTGGATGCTGTTCGCCGGGTACGTCTCCCACCACGCGAACTGCTGCGGCGAACCGCTGGAGCAGTCCACACCGGTGCCGTCCTGCTCCACCGTGCTGCTACCCCACCCGTCCAGACCGATCCAGAACGCCACGATTCCGCTGGAGTTGCAGGACACGTCGGGCTCGACCCAGCTGGAGCTGACGCTGGTGAACGACCCGCTGTTGGCGGCGTAGCCGGCCCAGTTGGTACTGGTCTGGTTGGCGACGCCGTGCCCGGAAGCAGGGCGCTGCGAATGCAGCAGGTGCGAGAAGTGCTGCAACTGCTGGGCCGGCAGGCTGACCACACCGTGCGCAAGGTGGTGCGTGTGCGCGGCCGGCGTCACATGCCCGGCGGCCGGCTCCGCGGCCTGTGCGCTCCCGATCCCCGCCGCGGCGGCCAACGCCACCGCCGCGACGAATCCGAGAAGCCTGAATGAACGCATGGATGCCTCCCTAACTGTGGATGAGCTGGGGGTTCTGGTGCGTCTCACCCCGGACCGGGATGCCGGCCGGGGCTGGTGAAGACCTGTTGGTCTATACCTCGGGGAGTTTGACACCGGGTGTCGGGAGGCGTCCGTAAAGGTGGGGTAAAACCTCTGATTTGCTTGGCCGATACCGGTCTGGCACGGATTGGCCAACCACCAACCACCAACCACCGACCCGCTTGGCGGCCTTCGGATTCCGCCTCAGCCCTGCTGCTGCGGCGGACCCCACTGCGGCTGAGCCGGACCCCAGGCCGGACCGGTGCCCGGACCCGTGCCCGGGCCCCCGACCGGACCCACGCCGGGAGGCTGCTGCCACTGCTGCTGCGGCGGCGGCTGGTTCCACGGTCCCGGCGGCGGCTGTCGGCCGTAGGGAGCGGCGACCGGGCCGGTGAGCATCGGCCTGCCGCTGTCGGCCGTGCCGGAGGTCGCCGCGACCGCGTTGCCGTGGCTGGCCGAGCCCCACCCCGGCATAGAACCGCGCCTGGTCGAGGCCTACACCGACGACGGCCTGCCCGCGCTGCGGGTCGGCGACCTGGACATCCTGTTGGTGGCCGACGACCGCCAGAGGGCGACTCCGGTGCCGCCCGGCCTGCATTCGTTCGTGGTCTTCGAGGGGCTGTACCGCATCGCGGTGCCGGCTTCGTGGCCGACGCCGGCCGGCCCGGCGGACCTCGACGGCCGTCCTTGGGTGGGCGCCCCGGCCGGCTCGGCCCGGGCGCGGGCGTTCGGCAGGTTCGCCGCGACGCACGCGATCACGCCGAGCGTCGAGCATCTGGCCGTGCACCAGATGACCACCAAGGCGATGGTGTCCGCACAACTCGGGGCGGCGCTGCTGCCGGAGTTCCTCGCGGCGACGATCCCGGGCGGGACGTTGTGCGACATCGAGGTGGCGGGCACGTATCTGGTGCGGATGTTCCGCCGTCGGCTGACGGACCGGTCGGTGCCCGCCGTGGAAGCCGCGGCATCAGCCTTCTACGACGCGATGTTGGTGGGGGCCGAGCGGTACAGCGATTCACCGCGAGCAGCAAGGCCGGTGCACGTCGTCCACCCGCAGGATCCGAGCCGGACGGCCGGCAGCCGACCGCGGCCTCCGGTCCGCAGTGATTCTACGAACCCTGATTAGCCCAGGTCCCGAGCCCGGGCCCGAGCCGTCCCCGGCCCGGACGGGCACCCCTGGCGCCCGGGTGGCGAAGCCAAGCGGTCTGGACCAATTTCAGCTCAAAGCCTTGACTGGTATGGACCAATTCAGTTCACTCCAAATGCCACCACTCGACATCTCCCCCACAGGAGTGGCTCATGTCCCTTACTCACGCATCAAGACGCACTCGCCTGCTCGCGTTGCTGACTGTGCTGGCCGCCGTGCTGGGTTTGGCGCTGATCGCGCTGCCCGCCGCACCGGCCCGGGCCGACACCACGTGTGCGGCGCCGTGGAGTTCCACCGTCGCGTACACCGGCAGCCAGGTCGCTTCCTACAACGGCGACAACTGGTCCGCCAAGTGGTGGACGCAGGGCGACATACCCGGCAACAACAGCCAGGACGTCTGGGTCGATCAGGGCGCGTGCACGACCGGCGGTGGCGGGGGCACCACCGGCGGCTTCGTGGTCAGCGAGGCGCAGTTCGACCAGATCTTCCCGAACCGGAACTCCTTCTACACCTACGACGGCCTGGTCGCGGCGCTGAGCGCCTACCCCGGGTTCGCCACCACCGGCAGCACCGCGACGCAGCAGCAGGAGGCCGCGGCGTTCCTGGCCAACGTGGACCACGAGACCGGCGGCCTGGTGTACATCCGCGAGATCGACCAGTCCGGCGACTACTGCGCGAGCGAGTCCTACGGCTGCCCGGCCGGCACGTACTCCTACTACGGCCGCGGACCGCTACAGATCAGCTGGAACTTCAACTACTACGCGGCCGGCACCGCGCTGGGCATCGACCTGCTCGACAACCCGGACCTGGCCGCCACCGACTCGGCCACCTCGTGGAAGACCGCGCTGTGGTACTGGATGACGCAGAACGGGCCCGGCACCATGACCGGGCACGACGCGATGGTCAACGGCGCCGGCTTCGGGCAGACGATCTGGGCCATCAACGGCAGCGTGGAGTGCAACGGCGGGAACCCCGGCGAGGTGCAGGACCGGGTCAACGACTACGAGAGCATCACCGGGGTGCTCGGCGTGGATCCGGGCGGGAACCTGAGCTGCTGACAGGGATCCCCGCCCCTCCAGCGAACCCCACTTACTGACAGCTATAACGGAACGATTCGCGGCGGCCCCACCGGATACCTCGGTGGGGCCGCCGCTTTGTATGGGACTCGCGCTCGGCGGCCCGATCCGCTGAAATCGAGGCGGCCGGAAAAACCTCCGCGCGCCTTTCAACTTCCTGCCCGCCCGGAGGCTCTACCCAGTGTGCGCGCCGAGTTCTCCGGTGCGCGGGGCGAGGAAAGGAGAGCGGGGTGTCGCCGAATGGCGCTCACCGAGCATGAGGAGCAGGCGTTCTGGGAGTTCGTGGCAGGCCGGCGGCAGCAGCTGGTGCGAACCGCGTATCTGCTCACCGGGGACCACGGCCACGCCGAGGACTTCGTCCAGGACGCGCTGATCCGCGCCCACCGCAATTGGCACCGGATCGAGCGCGCGGACCAGCCGGAGGTGTATGTCCGCCGGATCATCGTCAACTTGGCGAACTCCTGGTGGCGGCGTGCTCTGCGGCACCGTACGCACGTCGCGTGGCAGCCGCCGGACCTGCCGGACGAACACGACGGCCACGCCGCGGTGGACCGGGAGGACGAGCTGTGGCGCGCGCTGGCCACACTGCCGCCGGGCATGCGCGCCGTGATCGTCCTGCGCTACTACGAAGAACTCACCGAGGCGGAGACCGCGGCGTTGCTGGGCAAGTCGCTCGGCACGGTGAAGAGCCAGGCTTCGCGCGGGCTGGCCCGGATGCGCCGACTGCTGTCCGCGTCCCGGGCCGAGGTGACCGCACGGTGAATCAGGATACTGAGACAGAAAGGCAGGAGCCGTCGATGCAGGACCAGGGGCCCGGGGAGCTGGGCGGATTCGGGGACGAGGTCGCCGGCATGCTGCACGCCCGGGCGCTGCGGCATCCGGACCACGCCGACCCGATCGGGATGACCAGGAAGCATCTGCGGGCGGCCAAGGGGCGTCGGCGCACGGCGCTCGGGGCGACGGCGACGCTGGTGGTGGCCGGCGGGGCAATATTCGGCAGCGGGTACGTCGGGCTCGCGCACGACAACGGCACCGGCGCCGGCGCGGGCTCAAGTAAGGGCACGACCTCGGGTGCGAACGGATCGGCACCGGACTACTCGGCGGCCGCCACCTGCGCGGCGAACGTGAAGGTGCCGGTCGACATCCCGCGCGGTGCGACCACCACGGCCATCGCGCACGCCCTGTTCGAGGCCGGCGTCGTCAAAAGCGAAAACGCCTACATCAACGCCGCGAACCACAACCAGGGCTCGGCGGACATCGGCGCCGGCACCTACGTCGTCTGCCCCCGGATCTCCGGCGACAACGCGGTGCTGGAGCTGTTGAAGAAGTCGAACCTGTCGGACGCCTCGCAGATCATCGTGCAGCCCCACGAGTGGGCAAAAGACGTCATCGCCAGCCTGATCGACAAGCGCAAGTGGCGGCAGGCCGATTTCGACGCGGTGATCCAGGACAACACCATCGGGCTCCCGGCCTGGTCGAAGGACTCGCTGACCGGCCAGTTCACGGTCGAGGGGATGCTGGAGCCGGGGACGTACTCGCTGACGTCGAGCGACACCCCGCAGTCGGTGCTGACCCAGATGGTGGCGAACCGGATGACGTTCCTGAAGAGCATCGACTTCGAGACCAAGGCCGCCGCGCTGACCTGCGGCACCACCCACTGCACGCCGGAGCAGGTCCTGACCGTCGCCTCCATCGCAGAGGGCGAGGTCACCGACCCGAGCGACGGCCAGAAGGTCGCCGAGGGCGTCTACAGGCGCCTGAAGGACAACGACTACCTGGGCGTCGACTCGACCGCGCTGTACTACATCGGGCACCTGCCCGCCGGGAAGCTCCCGACCGTGGCGCAGGTCCAGGACCCGAACAACCCGTACTCGACCTACGCCCCGCACCACGGCCTGCCGCCGACCCCGGTCTACGACACCTCGGACGACATGATCAAGTCCGCGCTGACGCCGGCGCATCAGGGAACGTACTACTGGTGCGTCACGTCCATGGGTACGGAGTTCTTCATGAAGAGCCAGACGTCGGCGTTCAAGAACTACTGCAACAGCGCGAGGTGAAGGCGCTTCGCACGGCAGGGTGGATCAACATCGCACCCTCACACCGGCTTGACCAGCCCGGCGTCGTAAGCGGCGATGACCAGCTGGGCACGGTCGCGGGCGTCCAGCTTCATCAGCAGCCGGCCGATGTGGGTCTTGGCCGTGGACAAGCTGACGTGCAGATGCGCGGCGATCTCGTCATTCGACAGTCCCAGGCCGATGAGCGTGAGCACTTCGCGTTCCCGCTCTGTGGTGTCCGGCAGCCCGGCGAGCGGACGCCGGGCCGGCTCCGGACGCCGTGTGAACTCCTCGATGAGACGTCGGGTGACGCTCGGCGCCAGCAACGCCTCGCCGGCCGCCACGACGCGGATCGCGGCCAGTAGATCGGCTGGCGGTGTGTCCTTCAGCAGGAAGCCGCTGGCGCCGGCGCGCAGGGCGGAGAAGACGTACTCGTCGACGTCGAAGGTGGTGAGGATCAGAACCCTGATTGCCGGGGTGGCGGGCCCGGCCGTGATCCTGCGGGTCGCCTCGATGCCGTCCATGCCGGGCATGCGGATGTCCATCAGCACGACATCAGGGTGCTGACGTGCGGCCAACTCGACCGCCTCGGCGCCGGTCGCGGCCTGGCCGACCGAGGTCAGGTCCGGCGCCGAGTCCACCAGGAGGCTGAAGCTGCCGCGGACCAGGGCTTGGTCATCCGCGACCAGCACCTTGACGGTCATGCGGGGGTCTGCCTCTGGACTGTCGTCGTCGCCTCGGTCAGCGGCAGGCGGGCCGTCACCCGGAATCCGCCTCCGGGCAGCGGTCCGGCCTGGAACTCCCCGCCGTACATGCCGACCCGCTCGCGCATGCCGACCAGACCGTGGATCTCGCTGCTGGGACTGGCCAGCATGGCGTTCGCCGGCCTGATCAGCCTCCTGATCAGCTGGTGGGCCGCGCCGATCGACGCGGCCGGCGGCTTCCCGGTCGGCGGCGGGTCGCAGATCAGCCGCTTCCAGAAGGTGGTGTTCGACGCGCGGGGCGTGGCCCCGCTGGGCTACGCGGCACTCGGCTTCGTCGTCGGCGTACTGCTCGGGGTGCTGATCCGGCGCACCGTTCCGGCGATGGCGGCGACACTCGTGGTGGTCGCGGCGATCCAGTTCGCGATGCCGACCTGGATCCGGCCGAACCTGCTCACGCCGGTCACACTCACCAGCCCGGTGCTGACCGCCTCGGCGCTCCAGCCGGCGCAGTTCGGGACCGAGGGACAGGTGACGGTGCCGGTCGACATTCCCGGGGCGTGGATCGTCACCGACCGGACCGTGAAGCCGGACGGGCACAGCTTCAGCATGCTCGGCACGTCGCAGTGCTCGAACTTGCCGATGGCGCAGACCGACGACTGCCTGGCACGGCAGGATCTGCGGCAGGTCGTGCGATACCAGCCGGCGAACCGGTTCTGGGAGTTCCAGGGGATCGAGACCGCGATGCTGCTCGGCGCCTCGGTGGCGCTGGCCGCGGGCGGGGTGCTGTGGCTGCGCAGGGTGCGGCTGGCGTAGGGGGTCGGGGCGCGCTGATCCGGCGCCGCGGCCTCGACGGGCCCTGCCGAGGCCGCGGCGGATCCTCACAGCGGCTTGGGCGGCCGCATGCGGATCGGTCAGGTCACCTGGTTCCAGCCGTACTGAGCGGTCGCGCTGCCGCAGGAGGCGTAGGAGAACCCGCCGGCGCCGTCGGCGGGGGCCAGGCCGCCGATGGCGGTGTTGCCGTTGGAACAGTGCGCGTACGCCTGGAACCAGGTTCCGGTGGCGTAGCCGGAGCAGTGCCCGACATAGGTGGTGCCGCCGGGGGATCCGGAGCAGTACCCGGTGGCGGGGGCGGCCGTCGCGGCTTGGGCGGCGGAGCTGACGCCGAACAGCCCGAGTCCGGTCGCCAGGACGATGGCGGCGACGCGATTCCTGGTGGTCATGTGCCTCTCTCTCCTGTTGTGATGGCTGGCCGCGCAGCTGCGGCCTTCGCAGAACGCTGGCATAGTCCGGTCAGGACCGGTCCTGAGGCGCGGGTCGTACGCTCGGCGCGGGGCCGGCGCGTCGGAGGGCAGAATGGGCCCATGGTGGAGATCGACTTCATAACCGAGTCCGACCGCGCCGAGTGGGAAGCCCTGGCGCGCGGCAAGGACACCTACTTCGACGTCGAGCGCACCGACGCCGACTACGAGCGGACCTGGCGGCGGCTGATCGACGGCGGGCAGGTGCACGGGATCGCGGCGCGGCTGGACGGCGAGATGGTCGGCATCGCGCACTACTTGTTCCACGCCAGCGTCTGGTACTCCGGGAAGTGCTACCTGGCCGACCTGTACGTGGACGAGAAGGTTCGGCGGCGGGGCGTCGCGACGGCGGTGCTCGACTGGGTCGCGCGGGAGGCCAGGGATCGCGGGTTCCCCGGCCTGTACTGGAACACTTTGGAAGACGCCCCAGCGCGTGCGCTCTACGACAAGGTCGGCAGGTTCCACGACGGGCTTATCTACTACTCCTACCGGCGGAGCTTGAGCGCGGGCGGCGGTGCCGCGAGTGGCACCGCCGCTGGCAGCACCGTCGGCGGCGGCGCTAGCTGATCGGCGTCGGCAAGTCCCCGGCCAGCAACATCTGCGGGACCTGGGTGAAGGTCCAGCCGCCGCCGGGCACGCGGGTGAAGACGTAGACGATGTCGAAGCGCTCACCGGGCCAGGACTTCGGCGGCGTCGGCGTCACCGGGCCGAGGTGGGCAATGATGTCCGGGATGTGCTGGTGCTCCCAGGCGACCAGCGTCGGCCCCGAAGGCCCGGTGGGACCAGTCAGCCAGCCGGCGAGTTCGGCTTCCTGGCCGACCGAGAACTGTGTGGAGAGGGTGACACCGAGGGCCGCGGCCGTGGGGGTCACCGTCTCCTCGGGACGCTTGCTGTTGCTGCCGCCGGTGCCGGGCGCGGAGGCGGCCACGGTGCCGGGGCGGGTCAGCCCGGCTCGGGGCGCGACCGGGCTGCCGGCCGCGTCGCGCGGGTCGAACAGTGCGGCCAGCGCGCCGGCCCGGGTCCAGCCTTGGATGGTGAGCGAGTGCGAGTCCTGGGTGCCGTCGGAGGTGAGGCCGTACGGCGCGCCGGAGCCGGTGGGCTTCTCCGCGTGCCGGATGATCATCAGTACGTTGAGACCGCCGTGTCCCGCGGTCGCAGCCTCAGCCTGGACACCCGCGCTGGTACTGCCCGCGCCAGTGCCACCCGCACCGCCCGCGCCGCCAGTGGTTCCGGTACTGTCCACCGACTCGGCGCCCTTGCCCTGCTCCTTGTGCTTCTTGCCGCCGCCGTCCGAGCAGCCGGCGAGGACCGGCAACGCCACGCCCGACGCCAACGCCGCCAGCGCACTCCGCCTGCCCAGGCCCCGCTCCGCCATCTTCGCCCGCCTTCGCTCGTCTGGAAATCACCGGCTCGCGGGTGAAGACTGCCCTGCGATGCAAGGTGGTTGCAAACGAGCTGAGTACAGCGCGTGCCCGCCCCCTCACGGAATCAGCGGCGTCAGCGTCAGCCTCAGGTCAGTCCCGGCGCTTCCCAGCGGCACCGGACCCGGCCACCTTGAGCGCCCACCACACAAGCGGCACCTGCAACGGCAGCCGCCCCAGCGCCGCCACCCGAGCCGGGGCCGGTCGGTCACGCCAGTCACGGGCCATCTTGACGTTGGCCGGAAAGACCGCGACGAACAGCGCCGCAGCCGCCTGCGCACCCCGACGACGCGACCCCGGGTTCGCAACCGCAGCGGCCACCGCGAGCTCGGCGGCCCCGCTGATGTAGGTCCAGGCACGTGGGCTTCCCGGCAGGGACCGGGGCACCATCGCGTCGTAGGGGCGCGGCGCGACGTAGTGGGTGACGGCCGCTGCCGCGAGGAAGCCGGCGAGGGCGGTGGGTGAGGAGTTCAGCCGGGGCATGTCGGCGATCCTACGGGGCGTTCGGGTGGATCGGGTGGATCGGGTCGATCGGGTCGATCGGGTCGATCAGGTCGATCAGGTCGATCAGGTCGATCAGGTCGATCAGGTGGATCGGGTCGTTTGTGGGCGGCGCGGGGTTTGGGTCTTTTTCTGGGGGGCTGGAGTTTGCGGGTCGGGTTGCGGTTGAGCTGTGGGTTGAAAGGCGACTTTTACGGCCTTCGGT
>NZ_JAAFZA010000108.1 GCF_015356865.1 Catenulispora pinisilvae | reverse complement strand
AACCCGTGCCCGCCCGGTGACCAGTGGGCCCCCGAGGCTCCGGCCGCGATGACCCCGGCCGACGCCCAGGCTCCGGCCGCGGCGACCCCGGCCGCCGGGAACGCCGTCGGCGGCCTGCCGATCGTCGGCAGCGCCCTGGGCGGTCTGCTCTAACCGAACGCCGACGGGCCCGGCACCGAACCGCCGGGCCCGTGCTTGGAAGTCAAGGGAGTACCGACGTTGCGTACCCGGGCAATCCTGACCGCGACGGCAGCCGCCGCCGCGACGCTCGGTGGCGGCCTGGCCTGCGCCGGGCCCGCCGCGGCGACGACCGCCCCGTTGAGGACCCGAGCGCCGGCGACCGCACCGAAGGCCGTCCCGACCCCGGGCGTCCTGGCGGTCGAGAACGCGCTGAAGGTCGCCGACAACTGGTGTGTCGCCCCGTTACAGTGGTCCCAGCCGCTGTCCACGGACGTGTTCCCGACCGCGGGCCGCGTCTGCGACGACAGAGGCCAGGACGGCGACGGCGTCCACGTCCTGAGCAACATGTGCCTCGCGCCGCTCTCGCTGGCCGGTGCGCTGGGCTCCGGAGCGCCGGCCGCCGTCCCGTGCCCGACCGCCGCTGGCGGACCCGGGTTCGAGCTCCTGCGCAACGTCTCGGTGGCGGGCGTTCAGGCCACCTTCTGAACGCCCCTCCCCACGCACTTTCCCTACTCCCCCTCCGTACATGTCCAATCTTCGCCAGATCAGATTGTCACAGGAATCCGGCGGCCGCCGTGCCGCCGGTCGGCCCCGAACGGGTCACCAGAGATGGAATATCGCCGCTCGACTGCCCCGAAAGATGCATTGCTCCGCATCCGCCAGAGCCGTTAACACGACGATCGACCAGTTCAGGGCCAGGAGGACCGGTACGGAAAGTACGAAGAATGACGTCCAATGAATCACCCAAAACGTCTTTGACCATGCTGCTCCTCGATTGATATACGATTCTTCGGGAATGGCAGTATGGTTCAAAGCACCAAGGTGGCGGGCTTCGGCAACTCTGCCCGTCCGGTCAACACCGATCCACATCTACCGGAAAGAACGATCAACATGGCATTTCTGAAGCACGCCACCGTTATCGCCGCGCTCGCCAGCGCGGGTGTCGTGGGCATGGCCGGCATCGCCTCCGCGGCGACCGACGACGCCTGGAACGGCGGCAGCGAGCACCACAAGGCCGGCGACAATAACGTCGGCCAGGGCGGCCTCATCCCCGTGAACGCGCTGAACAACGTCAACGTCTCCCCGAACCTGGGCTGCCTGGCGGACCACACCGTTCCGGACCTGACCGCGCAGGGCCTGGTCGGCCTGGTGCCGGTCGGCGTGAGCCTGAACCACCTGCTGGAGCACGCGAACCTGAACGTGCTGAGCAACGGCAACATCACCACCGACACCTACGACAACTCCTGCACCTCGAACCAGGGTTCGTCGCAGGCCGGCAACAACACCCACGGCAGCGTGGGCGCGGGCGACAGCAGCAGCTCGCACGCCACCGGGAACGGCGCCGGCTCGCAGAACAACGGCGCCGGCGCCGGCGCCGGCGGCCTGGTCGGCTCCTCGGGCCTGCTGGGCAAGGGCGGCCTGGACCTCTAAAGGTCCGGCACCCACTGGCGACGTCGCGTGCCGGAGTCCGCTCCGGCACCTTCCGAGCACGGCGGCGGGGCCTGATCTCCCCCGCCGCCCGATCGGGCGACAGCCGCACATCACTCGTCAGAGTGATTCGCAAGACAAACGAAAAGCCCCGCGGGTACGCGACCCGCGGGGCTTTTCCTTTGTCCTTGTATCGATTGTCCTTGCCTCGATTCCGCCCCGGCACCGACCCTGCCCCGGCACCGGTTCGCCGGCCGGAGGTCCGGCGACGCGGTGCTCAGTTCACTGATTCAGTGGGCGACCTCGAACTTCGAACTTCGAACTTCGAACTTTGGGCTTCGGGCTTCGGGCTTCGGCCCGCCGAGCCTCCCGACCCGGCGCGCCCGGCGCGCAGGACGGCGTCCCCTCCGTCCCGGTACCTCGGCCCGTCTCAGAGCACTGTCAGCTCTTGGAAGCGCTCTGCGTGTCCTTCAGCGCGTCGCGCACCTTCTTGGCGTCCGCGACCGCCTTCTTGATGTCGTCCCGGGTGTCCTTGGCGGCGCCGCTGACGTCCTTGACCGCCGCGGTCAGCGCCTTGCCGTCCGGCCCGGGCTTCAGGGCCAGCAGGGCGGCGTCCTTGCCGTCGATGCGGGTGTCGCCGGCCTGGACCGCCGTGCTCAGATCGGCCAGCAGGTCCTTGTTCGCCGCGGTGTCCGCGGCCGGGTCCTTGGCCAGCCGGTCGGCCAGGGCGTCGTGCACCTTCACCAGCCGGGCCAGCGCGGCGTTCTCGACGTCCAGCGCGTGCGTGAGGTGGACCTGCGGCACCACCAGGACGTAGACCCGGTAGTCGTCGACCATCGCCTGGCCGTCGGCCTTGACCGCGGCCGCCGTGGTCTCGCCGGCCACCTTGGCCTTCAGCGCCGTCAGAGCACTGACATCGGCGGACATCACCTGGGTGAGGGTGCCGCGCGCGGCGTCCGGCACGTCCTTGTAGCCGGGCAGCGCGCTCTGGAGCTTGCCCAGGGTGGTCAGCCGGTCGGTGATGCCCTGGGTGACGGTGGCCTTGGCCTTGGTCAGCGCGGCCGGGCTGTCGGCGGCGGTGGCGGCGTTCGCCGGCAGGGCGAGCGCGCCGACCGCGATGACGGCACCGATCGCGGCGACACTCAGACAGGTACGAACAGACATGGGTTCACTCCTTGGAGATTCGAGGGAAGGTTCGCCGGCCGGTGCGCGGCTCAGCCGCCGTCACCGGCGGTCTCGGTCGGCTCGGCCGAGCTCAGGGCGCCGTTGATGTCGGACAGCTGCTGGTCGAGCGACGACAGGTCGCCGTCCGGGTCGTCCGCCACGCCCTGGGAGTCGGTGCGGCCGACACCGCTCGCGCTGCCGACACCGCTCGCGCCGCCGGCGGCGCCGGACGTCGGGGTGGCTGTCACGCCCGCGCCGGCCGGGGCGGTGCCGCCGGCTCCGCCGGTACCGGCGGAGCCCTTGCCCGAGCACGCGGTCAGGGCGCCCACACAGGCCAGGACGGCCAGGGCCGAAACGATTCTCGACTTCATGCTTCGATGCTCGCCCGAGCCCGGTAAGCCCCCGATCAATAAGGGATGCGTAAAACGCCCCGGGGTCCGAACCCCGGGGCGTCTCGTCTTCCGTCGCCGGTCAGCCGGTGATGATCGCCGGGTCGCTGGCGCTGGGCCGGCCGTTCTCGACGTGCCCGGCGAACCGCCGCACGTAGGTGGCGTCGCGGTCGGAGGTGACCGTGGCGTCGTACCAGCCGTCGGCTTCGGCGGCGTGGACAACGTGGGTCACGTGCTTCCCGGCGCGCACCCGGTGGGTGGCCGCCCGGTCGCAGCCGTAGGAGTCGGTGACGGTCACGGTGACGTCGGCCGAGCCGGTGTTGGTCAGCGTCAGCAACAGGTTCTGGCTGTGGCCCACGTGTTCGGCCACGACCTCCAGCCCGGCCTTCGCGGCGTCGCCCTTGAACTCGCGCAGGAAGCCGTTGGCCCCGCGCACGTCGTAGTCGTAGGCGCCGGTGAGCTTCCAGGAGCCGGCGATGTCCTGCCGCGCGCCGACCGTGTAGCTCCACGGGCCGGTCTTGTCAGTGGTCGAAGTCACCACGAAGGCCGCGCCGACCGGGCCGTGGCTGGCGAAGCCGATCCGCAGCGCCCCGCCCGCGATCCGGCCGTCCGCCGCCAGGTCGTACGGCAACGCGCGGGCGGGGCGCCGGCCGGCCTCCTGCTTCGGCATCGTCGCGTTCGCCGGCAGGGTCACGGGATAGCTGTTGTGCCGGGCGTGGTCCGGCGGCACGTACGAGGCGGTGCTCGGCAGCGCCGGGACCTCGCTGTGGCCCAGGCCGAAGTCGAAGGCGCTGGTCAGGTCGCCGCAGACGGCCCGGCGCCAGGGCGAGATGTTCGGCTCGTGCACGCCGAACCGCTGCTCCAGGAACCGGATCACCGAGGTGTGGTCGAAGGTCTGGGAGTCCACCCAGCCGCCCTTGCTCCACGGCGAGACCACGAACATCGGCACCCGCAGGCCCAGGCCGTAGGAGCCGGAGTCGAAGCCGTGGCCGGCCGAGTAGTACTCGGTCGAGGTGTCGACCGTGGAGGCGCCGCCGACCGGGCCGCCGGGGACGAACGGCGGGACCACGTGGTCGAAGAAGCCGTCGTTCTCGTCGTACATGATGAACAGCGCGGTCTTGCTCCACAGGTCCTCGTCCGAAGCCAGGATGTCGAGAACCTGGGCGACGTACCAGGCGCCGTAGTTCACCGGCCAGTTCGGGTGCTCGCTGAAGGCCTCCGGCGCGGTGATCCACGAGACCTGCGGCAGCTTGCCGTTCTTCACGTCCTGGGCCAGCAGGTCGAAGTAGCTCTGCCCGGCCGCGGCGTTGGTGCCGGTGCGGGCGTTCTCATAGAGCGCGTCGCCGGGCTTGGCGTTCTGGTACTGGTGGAA
The DNA here is from genome assembly GCF_015356865.1 of Catenulispora pinisilvae. Classification (GTDB taxonomy): domain Bacteria; phylum Actinomycetota; class Actinomycetes; order Streptomycetales; family Catenulisporaceae; genus Catenulispora; species Catenulispora pinisilvae. The sequence goes on along the minus strand of NZ_JAAFZA010000108.1, from coordinate 29,347 downwards.
GTACAGCACCGAGGTGTCGCCGTAGTTGCCGATGTAGGCGTCGTCGGTCCAGCCCCAGGAACCGTTCTTGTCCAGCCCGGTGCCGGTGTCCTGGTAGATCTTCCAGGAGACCCCGGCGGCCTGAAGACGCTCGGGGTAGGTGGTCCAGTCGTAACCGGCCTCGGCGTTGTCCAGGACCGGGCCACCGGCCTTGCCGTCGTTGCCGGTGAAGCCGGTCCACAGGTAATAGCGGTTCGGATCGGTCGAGGTCATCAGCGAGCAGTGGTAGGCGTCGCAGACCGTGAAGGCGTCGGCCAGCGCGTAGTGGAACGGGATGTCCTGGCGTTCGAAATGGGCCATCGTGCCGGGACCCTTGGCCGGGATCCACTGGTCGTAATTCCCGTTGTTCCAGGCCTGGTGCCCGCCGTTCCAGGAGTGGTCCAGGCCGTCCAGGAACTTCAGGCCGAGGTTCGGCACGCCGTCCGGCCGCCAGGGCAGGATCTCGTTGCCCGAGGCGTCGCTCTGGTGCCAGACGGGCTTGCCGTCGGGCAGCTTGGCCGGTCGCGGGTCCCCGAAGCCGCGAACGCCGCGCAGGGTGCCGAAGTAGTGGTCGAAACTGCGGTTCTCCTGCATGAGGATCACCACGTGCTCGATGTCCTTGATGGTGCCGGTGCGCCGGTTCGGCGCCACGGCGGCGGCCCGGGCGATGCTCGCGGTCAGCACCGGCAACGCGGACGCGGCGGCGGTGCCGCCGGTGAGCTGGAGGAACCGGCGGCGATTCACTGCGGTCATGGAGGCAGACTCCTAGCGGTTCTTGGTGAGGGCTCCCAAAGTGTCCGCAGAGGACGAAGAACTCTCAACCACCGCCGGGGAAAAGTTCGCCGAATCCCCTACGAACCCGCCGGGTGGTCGTCCCGCAGCCAGGACACGACCCCGACCACGTGCCCGACCACGTTCTTGGTCGGCACGAAGCCCGCGTTCCCACCCTTCTTCAGGTAGTTCCACGAGGAGTCGCCGGAGTGCTCGCGGTTGTCGCCGAGCACCCACAGGTAGCCCTTCGGCACGGTCACCTTGTAGACGCCGTTGTAGCAGGGCATGCCGTTCGTGGGGCCGTTCATGATGTAGGACTCGGTGAGCGCGACGCCGTTGCGGTACACCGGGCCGTTCTGGGTCTTGCACTCGATGGTGTCCCCGCCGACCCCGATGATCCGCTTGATCAGCAGGTCGTCGTGCTGGTCCGGCAGGATGCCGACGGCGGCCAGGACGTCCGGCAGGTTGATGGCGCCGGTGCTGCCGGTGCTGCTCTCCAGCCAGTTGTCCGGGTCGTGGAAGACGATGACCTGGCCCTGCGCCGGAGCGCCGCCGAACCAGCTGGACAGCTTGTCGACGAAGACCCGGTCGCCCTTGTACGTCGTCGGTTCCATCGACGGCGAGGGGATGTAGTACATCTGGACCAGGAAGGTCTTGATCAGCGAGGTCAGGGCCAGCGAGACGACCACATAGCCCAGGATCTCCAGCCAGGCCGGGATCCGTCGGCGCTTGACCTGCTTGGCGGCCCGCCGGCCGCCGCCCCGGCTGGGAACCGCCGCGGGCTCGGTCTCCTCGGCGGCGCCGGTGACCGCCGGATCGGCGGCCGGGCCGAGGTCAGCGACCGGATCGTAGCCGTTCCCGGTACCGAAGTCGTGCTGAGCGCCGTAGCGCTGCTCCGCGCCGTAGCCCTGCTCCCCGTAGCCCTGCTCCCCGTAGCCCCGCTCCGTGCCGTAGCCGTGCTGGGCGCCATAGCCTTGCCCAGTGCCATAGCCGTGCTCGGCGCCGAAACCGTCGCCGCCGCCAGACCTGCCGTAGCCGTCGCCGAAAGGCGGTTCCGGGGGCTGGGAGCCCACGGCCGCGCCGGGATCAGTAGCGGCCACGTGTGCCCCCGTTTCAAGTCCTGGGATATCGGTTCACTTTATGGCCGATCTCCGGGTCTAGGAAGGCCCGATGTTTCAGTCCGGTAACAAGTCCAGTAGCCGGACGGAGATCGGCAGGATTCGCGCCCCAGCTTAGAGTGGGCGGGAGTGGGACGATCCAGCCAGGCATCAGGAGGCTCTTGTGTCCGCCGTACCGTCGCCCCAGTCCGACGACGCCGCCGTGCAGACCCCGGCAGATAGCCCGAACGACCACACAGCCCGCCCCGCCGACGACGCCGAGCTGCGCGCGGCCATCCGCCGCTTGGGGGACCTGCTGGGCCAGACCCTGGTCCGCCAGCACGGTCCGGAGTTGCTGGAGCAGGTCGAGGCCGTCCGGACCCTGGGCAAGCAGGGCGCCGACGTGTCCGAACTGCTCGCCGCGGTGGACCCCGGGCAGGCCATCAAGCTGGTCCGCGCGTTCACCGCCTATTTCAACCTCGCCAACACCGCCGAGCAGGTCCAGCGCGGCCGGGAGCTGGCCGCCACCCGCGCGGCCGAGGGCTCGTGGCTGGGCCAGGCGGTGGACCGGATCCAGGCCGCCGGCCTGGCCGGCACCGCCGCCGACGCGGTCCAGCACCTGTCGGTCCGGCCGGTCTTCACCGCGCACCCGACCGAGGCGGCGCGCCGCACCGTGCTGGCGAAGCTGCGCAAGGTGGCCGAACTGCTGGAGGCCCCGCAGACCCCGGGCAACGAGCGCCGGCTGGCCGAGACCGTCGAGCAGCTGTGGCAGACCGACGAGCTGCGGATCACCCGGCCCGAGCCGGTCGACGAGGCCCGCAACGCCGTCTACTACCTGGACGAGCTGGCCGCGCACGCCGCCCCGGAGGTGCTGGAGGAGCTGGCCTTCGAGCTGCGGCGGCTGGGCATCGAGCTGCCGCTGACCGCGCGCCCGCTCAGCTTCGGCTCCTGGATCGGCGGCGACCGGGACGGCAACCCGAACGTCACCCCGCAGATGACGCTGGACGTACTGGAGCTCCAGCACGAGCACGCGATCCGGACCGCGCTGGCCGCGATGGACTCGCTGCGCGAGCTGCTGTCCACCTCCGAGCGGATCGCCGCGCCGACCGCGGAGTTGCAGGCGTCGCTGGACGCCGATCTGGAGGCGCTGCCCGAGATCCCCGGCCGCTACAAGCGGTTGAACGCCGAGGAGCCCTACCGGCTCAAGGCGACGACGATCCGGCAGAAGATCATCAACACCCGGACCCGCATCGCCGAGGGCCGCCGGCACGACCCGCGCCGGGACTACCTGGGCACCGCCGAGCTGCTGCGCGACCTGTCGCTGATGCGCGATTCGCTGTACGCCGACCGCGGCGAGCTGATCGCCACCGGCGAGCTGGAGACCGCGATCCGCGCGATCGCCGCCTTCGGCCTGCACCACGCGGTGCTCGACGTGCGCGAGCACGCCGACGCCCACCACCACGTGCTGGCCCAGCTCTTCGACCGGCTCGGCGACCAACCGTGGCGCTACGCGGACCTGCCGCGGGAGTACCGGACCCGGCTGCTGGCCAAGGAGCTGGCGTCCTCGCGGCCGCTGTCGCCGCTGGGCCAGGTGCCGGCCGAGACCCTGCTGGACGCCGCCGGGGTAAAGACCTTCGGGGTGTTCACCGCGATCCGCACCGCCTTCGAGAAGTACGGTCCGGACGTCATCGAGTCCTACATCGTGTCGATGACCCGTGGCGTGGACGACCTGTTCGCGGCCGTGGTGCTGGCCCGCGAGGCCGGGCTGGTGGACGTGCACGCGCACACCGCGGCCATCGGCTTCGTGCCGCTGCTGGAGACGCCGGAGGAGCTGAAGATCGCCGGCGCGATCCTGGACGAGATGCTGTCCGACCCCTCCTACGCGGCGATCGTCGCGGCGCGCGGCGGCGTGCAGGAGGTCATGCTCGGCTACAGCGACTCCAACAAGATGGGCGGGATCTCCACCTCGCAATGGGAGATCCACCGCGCGCAGCGCGAACTGCGCGACACCGCGATGCGGCACGGCGTGCGCGTGCGGCTGTTCCACGGCCGCGGCGGCAGCGTCGGCCGCGGCGGCGGCCCGTCGCACGACGCGATCCTGGCCCAGCCGTGGGGCACGCTCGACGGCGAGATCAAGGTGACCGAGCAGGGCGAGGTCATCTCGGACAAGTACGCGATCCCGGCGCTGGCCCGGGAGAACCTGGAGCTGACGCTCGCCGCGACCCTGGAGGCCACGGTCCTGCACCGGGCGCCGCGCCAGTCCGCGGAGGACCTGGCGACCTGGTCGGCGACCATGGAAGAGGTGTCCGCGGCGGGCCAGGACCGCTACCGGGAACTGGTCGAGCACCCGGACCTGCCGGCCTACTTCTTCGCCTCGACGCCGGTGGACCTGCTCGGCGACCTGCACCTGGGGTCGCGGCCGTCCCGCCGCCCGGACACCTCGGCGGGCATCGACGGTCTGCGCGCGATCCCGTGGGTGTTCGGCTGGACCCAGTCGCGGCAGATCGTGCCGGGCTGGTTCGGCGTCGGTACCGGGCTGGCCGCGGTCCGGCAGAACCCCGAGTTCGCCGGAGTGGACTGGCAGGACATGTATGAGCGCTGGCACTTCTTCCGCAACTTCCTCAGCAACGTCTCGATGACGCTGGCCAAGACGGACCTGCGGATCGCCCGGCACTACGTCGAGACCCTGGTGCCGCGCGAGCTGCACCACTTCTTCGACACCATCACCGAGGAGTACGAGCGCACCGTCGCCGAGGTGCTGCGGATCACCGGCGAGTCGGAGCTGCTGGGACAGAACGAGACGCTGGCCCGGACGCTGCGGGTGCGCGACATGTACCTGGACCCGATCTCCTACCTTCAGGTCTCGCTGCTCAAGCGGCAGCGCGAGGCGGCGAAGGAGGGCCGGCCGGTGGACCCGGACCTGGCGCGGGCCCTGCTGCTGTCGGTGAACGGCATCGCCGCCGGGCTGAAGAACACCGGCTGAGCCGCGGGCGCGGAGGTAACGAACCGGGCCGAGGGCCGAAGGTAACGAAAGCGGGCGGCGTCTACAGACGCCGCCCGCAATGCTCGTGAAGCCGCTAAAGGCTTTCAGCTCTCATCTGATCGATGCGTCGTACCCCTCGACGCTGCCACTGACCCGCGCCACGCGGCGCTCCCTGCCGCGCTTGAACAGCCCCGACACACAGATCCCCACGACCGCGGCGGCGATGAATCCGTTCAGGACCATTCCCAACGACGACGACATCCACAACTCCCAGGTTAAGCGCTGAATCGGCCCCTCCCGTGGGTCACGAATGTATTACCCCGGAGGTAATCGCGCCAGGTGTCACGCCCCTGCGAACCTTGATCTCGTCAGCGAATACGACAGCTTGAGGAGACCAGAAGAGATGACCGCCTACGCACTGGCCCACGTCCGGTCCGTCGAACTCTGCCCGGACATAGTGGAGTACCTGGAACGGATCCAGGCGACGATGGACCCCTTCGGCGGGCACTTCGCCTTCCACGGCGGGCAGAAGGACGTCGTGGAGGGCTCGTGGGACGGGGACATGATCCTCATCGAGTTCCCCGATCTGGAAGCCGTGTGGGCCTGGTGGGCCTCGCCGGAGTACCAGGAGATCAAGCACCTGCGGACCGACCACATGGTGGCCGACATCGTGCTCTTCGAGCGGTTGGCCGAGGGCTACCAGGTCGGCGAGACCGCCGCGAAGCTGAAGACGCTCCTTTGAGGCGGCGGCGACGCCGCGCCGCTCAGGTGAGCAGGCCGCGCTTGTAGGCCTCGCCGACCGCGGCGGCGCGGTCGCGGACGCCGAGCTTGGCGTACGTGTGCAGCAGGTGCGTCTTGACCGTGGCCTCGCTGATGAACAGTTGACGGGCCGTCTCGCGGTTGGTGGCGCCGGAGGCGACCAGGCGCAGGACTTCCAGTTCGCGGTCGGTCAGCGCCTCGCCGGCCGGCCCGGCGGCCGGAGCGGGGGCCTGGACCCGGGTCATCAACCGCTGCGCGACCGTCGGCGCCAGCACCGGCTGACCCGCGGCGGCGGCCCGGACGGCCCGGATGAGGTCTTCGCGCGGCGCGTCCTTCAGCAGATAACCGGTGGCCCCGGCCTCGATCGCGGGCAGGACGTCGGATTCGGTGTCGTACGTGGTCAGAACCAGGACCCTGATATCAGGCTGATCGGCCCGCAGCCGGCCGATGGCCTCGACCCCGCCCATGGTCGGCATCCGCAGATCCATCAGGATCACGTCGGGGCGGGACTGCGCGGCGCACACCAGGGCCTGCGCCCCGTCGGCGGCCTCGCCGACGACCTCGAAGCCCTCTTCCCCGTCGAAGACACCACGCAGACCGTCGCGGACGATCGGATGGTCGTCCACGATCAGCAGCCGGAGGGGAATCGAGTCAGCGGGCATGCGGTCCATCATCCCCCGGTGCGGTCCCCGATCGGAACCGTTCAATGGGCGAGCTCCCAGGTCGCGCGCGGCCGCTCATCCCCGCTCAGCTCCACCGGTTCTCAACCCGCCGCGGTCGCCACCGGAGCGGCCCACGCACCGGTCGCCACCATGGTCCCGGGCGTGACGCCGAACACCGGACAGCCCGGAGCCGGAGCCGGAACCGCCGCGCTGATCGCGGTCCCGTCGCCGGGTTCGCTCTCGATGGTCAGGGTCCCGCCGATCTGCCCCAGCCGCGAGCGCATCGCGGCCAGCCCGTAGCCGGTGCCGTTCGCCGACGGTCCGGCGGCGGCCAGCCCGGCGCTGTCGAACCCGGATCCGTCGTCGACGACGTCCAGCACCACCACGTCCGGCGTGTAGGACAGCGTCACCCCGACCCGGGCCGCGCCCGAGTACTTGTCGGCGTTCGCCAGGGCCTCCTGCGCGGCCCGGAACAGCACCACCTCGACCTCCGGCGGCAGCGCCACGGCCTCGCCGCTGACCTCGACCCGGGCGTCGATCCCGGCGGTCCGGGACCACGCGGCCGTCAGTTCGGTCAGGGCCTCCGGCAGCTGGGCGGCGGCCAGCGGCCCGGGCCGCAGCGCCTGCACCGACCGGCGCGCCTCGGCCAGGCTCTCCCGGGCCAGCTCGCGCGCCAAGTCCAGGTGGTGCTGCCGCTTCTGCGCGTCCTCGTCGAACCGCTCCACGACCTCCAGCTGCCGCACGATGCCGGTGAGCCCCTGGGCGATGGTGTCGTGGATCTCCCCGGCCAGCCGCTGCCGCTCGTCCATGACGCCGGCCTCCCGGGCCTGCGCCACCAGCTGTGCGTGCAGTCCGGCGTTCTCCTCCAGCATCTCGTGCAGCCGCTGGTTGGCCTCGGCCAGCTCCCGGCGGTGGGCGTCCTCGGCCGTGCCGGCGACCGTCATGGACCCGGCGATCATTCCGTTGACCAGGAAGAGGATGATGTAGAAAAAGATCCCCAGGCCGTGGATGTTGTGGACGCCGCCCATCTGGCAGGCCGCGATCGCCGCGGCGGTGCCGACCACACCGGCCAGGTTCCACCGCCCCGGCAGGATCTGGGCGTGCAGGTACCCGATGAAGGCGAAGAACCCGAACAGCGGGCTGATCGCCACCAGCGTCATGATCAACGCCAGCAGGCCCACGTAGTAGACCACCGGGCGCCACCCCACGGGCGCCCGTCCCTGCGTCTCCTGCATCCACAGGGGCATCCCCCAGAGCAGCCACAGCGCCGTGACGGTCGAGACCCCGACGACCACGGCGTAGTACGCCGTGGTCTTGGGCCCGATGATCAGGGCCAGCGGCGCAGAGATCGCCAGCCCCGCATACGGTATCCACCGCTGGATAGTGGCCGTTTCCATTACTCCCACTTGAAGACTCGGGCCGCCGCCAGCGCGCCGACGACCGTGTAACCGGCCAGGACCGCCAGATGCTGCCAGGCCGCCCCGCTGCCGGACCAGGTGTCCACGATCGCGCCGTACGGCACGAACCCGCTGAGGTCGCGCAGCACGTGCGGCATCGATTGCAGCGGAACATAGACGCCGGCGAAGAAGAAGTTCAGGATCATCGTAGGCACTCCGAACGCGGTGGCAACCCCGGCGGACGGCGCGAGTGCCGAGATCAGGAGTCCGAGCGCCAGCAAAGCCGTCGTCCCCAGTACATAGGACGCCAGCATCAGCGCGGGGTTCGCCGGCAGCGTGGCCCCGAACCCGACCACCCCGATCAGCACCACCGCGGCCGCCGTCGCGGCGGCGGTCGCGGCGATCACGGTCACCTGCGCCGCGAGCAGTCCGGCGGCCGGCACCGGCGACACCGCCAGCCGCCGCAGCACGCCGCGCTCACGCAGGTCGGCGAACGAGACCGGCAACGCGGTGAAGGCCGTCAGCACCGACGAGAGCATCGCGAACGTGGGCACGTAGACGTCCAGCGTCGTCTTGCCGCCGAGCGAGGCCGACGGCTTGCCGAACGCCGGGATCACGCCGAAGACGATGATCAGCGCCACCGGCAAAGCGATTCCGGACAGGACGATCGCGGGCTCCCGCCGCAGCAGCCGGGCCTGGGTGCGGACCAGCGTGCGGAACCCGTTGCCGGTCATACGGAATTCGGGGAGCAGGCGTGGCGAGGCGGTGGTGGCGCTCATCGGGACTCCTCAGAGGTGGTGCGGCTGGTGTGGTGCGGGCCGTCCGAGTCGCCCGGGTGGCTGGTCAGCGCGATGAAGGCGTCGTCCAGGCTGTTCTGCTCGACCCGCAGTTCGGCGGCGATGATCTGGCGGCGGGCCAGGAGGGCCGTCACCGCGCCGATCACCTCGGAGTTCCCGGCGACCTCCAGGTACGCGCCGTGCCGCTCGACGCTGCTCACTTCGGGCAGCGCCAGCAACAGCGCGTCCTGGACCGGCGCCGACGGCCGGAACCGCATCCGCTGCCCCGCCGCCGACCCGTACGCCGCCAGCCCGGCCGGGGTGTCCACGGCCACCACCCGGCCGGCGTCGATGATCGCGACCCGGTCGCACAACCGCTCGGCCTCCTCCATGAAGTGGGTGACCAGCAGCACGGTGACCCCGGCCGCGCGGACCTGCTCGACCATCTCCCAGGCCGTGCGGCGGGCGTGCGGGTCCAGCCCGGTGGTCAGCTCGTCGAGCACCACCACGCGCGGATTGCCGACCATCGCCAGCGCCACGGCCAGGCGCTGCTTCTGGCCGCCGGACAGCTTGCCGAAGCGGGCCGTGGCCTTCTCGGTCAGCTCCCACTGCGCCAGGAGCCGACCGACATCGGCGGGCTCGCGGTAGAAGGACGCGTACAGCTCCAGGGCCTCACGCACCTGGATCTTCGCCGGGAGCTGACTCTCCTGCAACTGCACGCCGAGCACCTGCCGCACGTTCTCGCGGTCCAGTCCCGGGTCCAGCCCCAGGACGCGGACGGCCCCGGCGTCCGGCGTCCGCAGACCGCTGATGCACTCCACGGTGGTGGTCTTCCCGGCACCGTTCGGCCCGAGGATCCCGAAGATCTCCCCCTCGCCGACCTCGAAGGAGACGTCGGCCACGGCGGTGGTGTCGCCGTATGTCTTCTTGAGGTTCCGTACCTCGATCGCTGGCATGCCTCAAGAATCGCCCCGCGGCCCCGGTCGGCGGATCGACCGGCGAGCTCGTTCCGGGCGCCGATCAGGTGGAGACCGGGCATCCACCGATCGGTGGATGAGGGTCAGTTCTCAGGCCGCGTGGTAGATGTTCTGCGCGTCGACCAGGCCGCGCCGGATCAGGTCCTCGACCGCGTCGGCCGCCCGGTCCACGTGGTAGTCCAGCTCCTTCTTCTCCACCGAGGAGAAGTCCTTCAGCACGAAGTCGGCGGGGTCCTGGCGGCCCGGCGGCCGTCCCACGCCGAAGCGGACCCGGTGGTAGTCCTTGGTCCCCAAGGCCGAGGAGATGGAGCGCAGCCCGTTGTGGCCGTTGTCGCCCCCGCCGAGCTTGAGGCGCAGCACGCCGTAGTCGATGTCGAGTTCGTCGTGCACAACAACGATCTGCATTGGCTGCAAAGGCGTCGCAGGCTCGATCTTGTAGAAGTCCCGCAGCGCCTTCACCGGGCCGCCGGACAGGTTCATGAACGTCTTCGGCTTGGCCAGCACCACCCGCGGCCCGCCGATGCCCAGCCGGCCCTCGACGACGTCCGCCCGGGCCTTGTGCGACTTGAACTTGCCGCCGACCCGCGCGGCCAACAGGTCCGCGACCATGAACCCGGCGTTGTGCCGGTTCCCGGCGTACCCGGGGCCGGGGTTGCCCAGTCCGACCACGAGCCAAAGCTGGTCGCGGGTTTCGGGAGCATTGGTCATGTCGGCCGTCCGGATCGGGGGTACGGGTGGCAGAGCCCCCGCCGCGCCGCTTGCGGCGCCGAGAGCACAGCGCCGAGGCCCGCGATCAACCAGAGTTGATCGCGGGCCTCGGTGGTGGTCATGACGACCAGGATAGCGGGGCTGAGAGTGCTTACTCCCCAGCGGCGTCGCCGGCGTCGCCCTCGCCCTCGGCGGCCTCGGCGGCCTCCTCGGACACCTCGCCGCGGGTCGCGGCGACATGCAGCACCAGCTGGTCGCCGTCGGTCAGCAGCTCGACGCCTTCCGGCAGCTGAAGGTCGCGGGCGAAGAGCTGGAAGCCCTCCTCCTTCTTCTCCACGTCCACCTCGAAGGAGGTCGGGATGTGGGTGGCCTCGGTCAGCACCGACACCGAGGTCAGCGGCTGGTCCAGCACCGCGCCGGTGACGACCTCGCCGACCGGGGTGACCGCGACGTCGACGGTGACCTTCTCGCCCTGGCGGACCAGCAGCAGGTCCACGTGCTCCAGGGTCCGCTTCACCGGGTCCTTCTGCACGTCCTTGGGCAGCACCAGCTGGGTCGTGCCGTCGCCGAAGTCCAGGCTCAGCAGCACGTTGGAAGTCCGCAGCGCGATCATCAGGTCGTGGCCCGGCAGCAGCACGTGGCGCACCGGCTCGCCGTGGCCGTACACGACACCCGGGATCTTGTTGACGGCCCGGGCGCGGCGGGCGAAGCCCTTGCCGAACTCGGTGCGGTTCTCGGCGCTCAAACGGATCTCAGCCATGGGGGTTTCTCCTTGTTTCGTCGATAACGGCGGGGAGTGGTCTCCCGCCCTCGCCGGACAAAGGTCCAGCTTAGCGTGCCCAAAGCGATGCTCCGGACCACGCGGTGGTCCGGAGCATCGCTTTGGGCTCAGTACTTATAGCCGCTCAGTACTTATAGCCCAGTACTCGCAAAGCCCTGGGCTCGTGGTGGCTCAGTGGCTGTGGTCGTCGAACATCGACGTGACCGAACCGTCCTCGAACACCTCGCGGATGGCCCGGGCCAGCATCGGCGCGATGGACAGCACCGTCATCTTGTCGAACCGCTTCTCGTCCGGGATCGGCAGCGTGTTGGTGAAGATCACCTCGCTGATCCGCGAGTTCTTCAGCCGGTCCACCGCCGGGTCGGACAGCACCGCGTGCGTGGCCGCGATGATGACCTCGGCCGCGCCGTTGTCGAACAGCGCCTCGGCGGCCGCGCAGATGGTGCCGGCGGTGTCGACCATGTCGTCGACCAGGACACAGGTGCGGCCCTTGACGTCACCGACGATCTCGTGGACCGAGACCGTGTTGGGGATGTTCGGGTCGCGGCGCTTGTGCACGATCGCCAGCGGCGTGTTCAGGCGGTCGGTCCAGCGGTCGGCGGTGCGGACCCGGCCGGCGTCGGGGGAGACCACCGTCAGCTTCGCCGTGTCGTACTTGCCGCGGATGTAGTCCACCAGCAGGGGCAGCGCGAACAGGTGGTCCACCGGGCCGTCGAAGTAGCCCTGGATCTGGTCGGTGTGCAGGTCCACGGCCATCAGCCGGTCGGCGCCCGCGGTCGCGAAGAAGTCTGCCATCAGCCGGGCCGAGATCGGCTCGCGGCCCTTGTGCTTCTTGTCCTGGCGGGCATAGCCGTAGAACGGGGTGATGACAGTGATCCGCTTGGCGGACGCCCGCTTGAGCGCGTCCACCATGATCAGCTGCTCCATGATGGAGTGGTTGATAGGGGCTGAGTGACACTGGATCACGAAGGCGTCGCTACCACGCACCGATTCCTCGAACCGGGTGTAGATCTCGCCGTTGGCGAAGTCGTGCGCCTTCATCGGCGCGATCTCCACCCCCAGCTCTTCGGCGACTTCCTGGGCCAGCTCGGGGTAGGCACGTCCGGTGAAAAGCATGAGCTTCTTCTCACCGGTGGTCTTAAGGCCGGTCACGGTGGGTTCTCCTAAGAGACGAGGGGCCGTAGTTCTTTCATACTCTCAGACGCAACGAGCCGTTCAGACCGCGTCCCCCCGACCGTCGGGCTCGCTGCCTGTGGGATCGGTCTCAGCGGCGGGGCCGGCATCGGATCCCGACTGCCCGGAGCGCTCGATCGCGCGCTCGGCCGCCTGGGCCGCCGCCGAGCCCGGACGCTTGCGGGCGACGTAGCCGGCGATGTTGCGCTGGCGGCCGCGCGCCACCGCCAACTCCCCCGGGCCGACCGGCAGGCTGATCGCCGAGCCGGCCGCGACGTAGGCGCCGTCGGCGATGTCGGCCGGGGCGATCAGGGTGGTGTTGGTGCCGATGAAGGCGTGGTCGCCGATGCGGGTCGGGAACTTGTTCTCGCCGTCGTAGTTGGCGGTGATGACGCCGGCGCCGACGTTGCAGCCCTCGCCGATGGTGGCGTCGCCGATGTAGGCCAGGTGCGGGACCTTGCTGCCGGCGCCGATCGTCGACTTCTTCATCTCCACGAAGCCGCCGGCCTTGGCCTTGCGGCCGAGCTTGGTCCCCGGGCGCAGGTAGGTGTACGGGCCGACGCTGGCCTGCGGGCCGATCTCGGCGCCGTCGGTGGTGGCGTTGGTGACCCGGGCGCCGGCCCCGACGACGGTGTCCCTCAGCGTGCAGTTCGGGCCGACGTCGGCGCCGGCGGCGATCCGGGTCGTGCCCTCCAGCTGGGTGTTGGGCCGGACCGTGGCGTCCGGCTCCAGCACCACGTCCACGTCGATCCAGGTGGTCGCCGGGTCCACGATGGTGACGCCCTCGACCATCCACCGGCGGGTGATCCGCTGGTTCATCAGCCGGCGCAGATCCGCCAGCTGGGCCCGGTCGTTGGCGGCCAGCAGGTCGCGGTGGTCGGCGGCGACCACGGCGCCGACCGGCAGCCCGTCGCCGACCGCGATCGCCAGCACGTCGGTGAGCAGTTCCTCACCCTGGGCGTTGTCGGTGGTGAGCCGGCCCAGCGCGGCGCGCAAGGTCTCGGCGTCGAAGGCGAAGATCCCGGAGTTCACCTCGTGGATGGCGGCCTGCTCCGGGGTGCAGTCCTTCTGCTCGACGATGCCGAGCAGCCGGCCGGCCGGCGTGCCGTCCGGCTCGCGCAGGATCCGGCCCAGGCCCGTCGGGTCCGGCACGACCGCGGTCAGGTCGGTCACCGCGTTGCCGGCCTTCTCGTGCTCGGCGATCAGGTGCCGCAGCGTGTCCCCGGTGACCATGGCCCCGTCGCCCAGCAGCACCAGCACCGTGCCGCGCAGCTCCGCGCCGTCCGCGGTCAGCGCCTCCAGCGCCAGCCGGGTCGCCTCCCCGGTGCCGTTCTGCGGGTCCTGCACGACGATCCGGGCCTCGGGGGCGATCGCCTCGACGTGCGGGGCGACCTGGTCGCGCCCCTTGCCGACGACCACCGCGAGCCGCCGCGGCGCCAGCTCGTGCGCGGCGGCCACCACGTGTCCGAGCATCGTGCGCCCGCACAGTTCGTGCAGCACCTTCGGCGTCGCGGATTTCATCCGCTTGCCCTCGCCGGCGGCCAGGATGACGACGGTCGGCGCGTGCTGGTCGGTCATGGGGCGACTCCTAGCGGGGTGCGGTGCTGCGCGCCGCGCGTCGGCGGCGTCGGTTCCCTAGGAGGGTAGCGATCGTGGGGAGGGGTTGCGAGCGACCCCCGCCGGGGCGGGCCGGCCACGCCCCGGCCACCGCCAGTGCTCCGCCACCAGGACTCGAACCTGGACAAACAGATCCAAAGTCTGCTGGGCTGCCAATTACCCCATGGCGGATCGTCGTCGCCAGTTTCCCACATCCGGGGGTCCTCGCGCGCCCGGGATTAGGGGCGGCGCCGACCTTCCCGGGTCCTCCGGGAGGCGTACAGCGTTCGGACATCCGAGCGTCACCCGCCGTGTAATCCTTGTAACCCAACCTACGGCAGCGTAGGTTGCGGTCAGTTCCCCCGATCCGCCAGCCCCACAAGGGCACTTCCCCTCAAGGCATGATCGCGATGACAGCAACCTCGGTACCCCAGCAGTCCGTCGAGCCCGCCCCCGGCCGGGGCACGCTCGGGGGCGACCAACAGTCCTTCAAGGAACGCTTCGCGCTCAGCCTGTTCATCGGCATCCCGTTCGTGGCGCTGGTCGCGTCCGTCCCGGTGCTGTGGGGCTGGGGTCTGACGTGGACCGATCTGATCATCGCGGTGGTGATGTACGCGATCAGCGGGCACGGCGTCACGGTCGGGTTCCACCGCTTGTTCACCCACTCCTCTTTCAAGGCCCGCAGGGCGCTGCGGGTGGGGCTGGCGATCGCCGGCTCGCTGGCCGTCCAGGGCCCGGTGATCCGCTGGGTCGCCGACCACCGCAAGCACCACCGCTTCAGCGACCAGGACGGCGATCCGCACTCCCCGTGGCGCTACGGCGCGACCGTCCCGGCCCTGATCAAGGGCATGTGGTGGGCGCACATCGGCTGGCTGTTCAACGTCGAGCAGACTAACCAGCAGCAGTACGCCCCGGACCTGCTCAAGGACCGGGCGATCGTCCGGGTCTCCCGGGCCTTCCCCTACCTGGCGCTGGCCTCGCTGCTGCTGCCGGCGCTCGTCGGCGGCCTGGTGACCTGGAGCTGGCAGGGGATACTGACCGCCTTCTTCTGGGGCTCGCTGGTCCGGATCAGCCTGCTGCACCACACCACCTGGTCGATCAACTCGATCTGCCACGCCATCGGCGAGCGGCCGTTCCGCTCCCGGGACCGGTCCGGGAACGTGTGGTGGCTGGCGGTGCTGTCGATGGGCGAGTCCTGGCACAACCTGCACCACTCGGACCCGACCGCGGCCCGGCACGGCGTGCTGCGCGGCCAGATCGACTCCTCGGCGCGGATCATCTGGGTGTTCGAGAAGCTGGGCTGGGTGCGCGACGTCCGGTGGCCCTCGCCAGAGCGCATCGCCATGAAGCAGACGCAGGCGATCTGATCCGAAGCGGGCCCGGGCGGTCCCACCCGCGACGACGTCCGGCCGCCAGAGACGGAGGCTGCCTCCACCCCGGTCGCGTCATGTCGCGAGAAACCTGAGAGAATGCCACGGTGACTTCCCGAACCTCGGCCCCGGCGTCCCGCACCCGGATGAGCGGCAAGGAACGGCGGGAACAACTCATCGAGATCGGCCGGACACTGTTCGCCGAGCGCGGCTTCGACGCCACCTCGGTGGAGGAGATCGCGACCAAGGCCGGGGTCTCCAAGCCGGTGGTGTACGAGCACTTCGGCGGCAAGGAGGGGCTGTACGCGGTCGTGGTCGACCGGGAGATGGCCAAGCTGCTGTCGATGGTGACCACCGGCCTGACCGGCGAACACGCCCGCGAGCTGCTGGAACAGGCGGCCTTCGCGCTGCTGGACTACATCGAGTCCAGCACCGACGGCTTCCGCATCCTGGTCCGCGACTCCCCGGTCACCACCTCCACCGGCAACTTCGCCTCCCTGATCTCCGACATCGCCTCCCAGGTCGAGGACCTGCTCGGGGTGCACTTCATGCACCGCGGCTACGACCCCAAGCTGGCCCCGATGTACGCCCAGATGCTGGTCGGCATGGTCGCCCTGACCGGCCAGTGGTGGCTCGACGTCCGCAAGCCGCCCAAGGCCGAGGTGGCCGCGCACCTGGTGAACCTGGCCTGGAACGGCCTGTCCCACCTGGAGGGGCAGCCGCGGCTGATAGTGCAGGAGCAGGCCGAGGCCAAGGTGCGGCGCGCCGCGCGCAAGACCCAGCGGGCCGAGCGGGGCACGCGGGCTGAGCACTCGGAACTCGCCGAGCACGCCGAGCGCGCGAAGCCGGCCGAGGCGAAGCGGTAGCTACTCCTCCCGGCAGTGGCTACTCCTCCCGCACCAGCACCGTCGCAGCCCCCGCCGACATGTTCGCCAGCACCCGCACCGCGGCCTCGTGCACCGTCACCGGCGCGTCCAGCGCCTCGACGTCGCCGCGGGCCAGGGACTTGCGGCGCAGCATCTCGGAGGCCGACGCCAGCAGCGCGCGATGGGTGTACTCGCCGCGAGTCGGTCCCTTCTTCCCGGTCGAGGAGTAGAGCCGCAGCACGGGGTCGTCGCCGCTCACGGCCGCGAGTTCCCGGGCCGCACGCAGCAGCGCCTCATGGGTCTCGTGGGTCTCCAGCCACTCCTCGTACTCGTCCTCGCGGCCGCCGACGGTGATCGTGCTGACCACCGAGACGATCTCCATCATGGCGCCGTCGATGAGGTCCACGAACTCCTCGCCGACGAACAGGATCCGGGCCTCGGCCTCGTTCAGCGCGTGGACCAGCCGCGCGCGGTCCAGGCGCCAGTCCAGCCAGGTGCAGACCAGCCCCATGTTGCTGGCCGCGAACAGGGTCTCGACGTGGACCGGGTGGTTGCGGGCCAGCACGGCGACCCGCTGGCCGCGCTGCAACCGGTCGCTGCGGATCCCGGTCACGCACTTGCGGACCCGAGCGTCGAACTCGGTCCAGTCCCACTCCTGGTCCCCGTAGGCGAGGACGGAGCCATGCGCGTTCTCGTCGAGGTTCACACGCACGATGTCGCCGAGCCGGTGGAACTCCACCGGGTCGCGCGTCTCAGTACTTTGCGTGGCAGGCATGCCCCGATTCTGGGCTGAAAGCGCCCCGCGCGCCAGCACTACGCGCGCGGGGGACTTACATCCTCCACACGCCCTGTCAGGCCAAAGTCACCAGAATCTGGTGCGCGTCCACGAACTGCCCCACCGCGCAGTCCACCGAGGCCACGACGCCGTCCCGCCCGGCCTTGACCTGGTGCTCCATCTTCATGGCCTCCATGGTCACCAGTACCTGCCCGGACCTCACCCGGTCCCCGGCCGCCACCGCGATCGCGACCACGGTCCCGGGCACCTCGGCGGCCCCGTCATCAGCGGCGGAGGCATCGGCGTCCTCGGGGAACCGGGGCGTCGGCTTCCACGCCGAGTGCCCGCCGTCGCTGTCGTCGACCCAGACCACGGTGTCGTCGGCGACCCGCACCCGGCACAGCCGATCGACGCCGTCGACGGCGACCCGCACCGACTCAGGGCCCAGATCCTTCAGGGATACCTCGTACTCGGCCCCGCCGTGGATCAGGTACAGCGTCGAGCCGTCCAGCCGGTAGGTCACCGGCGTCTCGGGCGCGCGGCGGACGTCCTGCCGAGTCCACGCGGCGTTCGCGCCGTCGTACGGCAGCAGCCGCCAGCCGGCCGGGGCGAAGGCCGTGGCGCCACCGGCCGTCCGACGCCGGTGTACGGACACCGCGATGGCCGCCGCGAGATGCGCGGTGACGTCCACCCGGTCTTCCGGCGCGGACAGCGCGGGGTGCAGGTCGAGGAAGTCGGTCCGCGTGGTCCCGGCCAGGAAGTCCGGGTCGCGCAGGATCGCGACGAGCTGATCCCGGTTGGTCTTCAAACCCTGGATCCGCATTCCGGCCAGCGCCGAGGCCAGCTTCAGTGCCGCCTCGGTCCGGCTGGCACCGGTCGCGATCACCTTGGCCAGCATCGGGTCGTAGTAGTGCGAGACGACGCTGCCGCTGCGCACCCCGTCCTCATAACGGATCCCGGGCACATCAGTGTGCTCATACAGCGCGAGGGTCCCGGGCGAGGGGATGTACTTGCGGGCCGGGTCCTCGGCGTAGATCCGGACCTCGATCGCGTGGCCGTGCAGGCCTTCGGGGTCCGGCGCGGTGAGCTCGGCGCCGTTCGCGACCTCGAACTGCTTGCGGACCAGGTCCTGCCCCCAGACCTCCTCGGTGACCGGGTGCTCGACCTGGAGCCGGGTGTTCATCTCCAGGAAGTAATAGGAGTCGTCCGTGTCGTCGAACAGGAACTCCACGGTCCCGGCGCCGACGTAGCCGAGCTCGCGCACCAGCGCGCACGCGACCTCGCCCATCCGGGCCCGGACCGCCGCGCCGACCACGGGTGAGGGCGCCTCCTCGACGACCTTCTGGTGCCGGCGCTGCACCGAGCACTCGCGCTCGCCGTAGAACACCGCGTTGCCGTGGCTGTCGCCGAACACCTGGATCTCGATATGCCGGGACGCGGTCAGGTAGCGCTCCAGGAACACGGTCCCGTCCCCGAACGCGGCCGTCGCCTCGCGCCGGGCCCCGGAGACCGCGTTCTCCAGCTCGTCCACGGCGGAGACCAGCCGCATGCCCTTGCCGCCGCCCCCGGCCGAAGCCTTTACCAGCAACGGGAATCCGACGCCTTCGCCGGCCTTGCGCCAGTCGTCGGGCTCGTCGGTGGTGAGCAGCGCGTCCGGCAGCACCGGGACCCCGGCCGCCTTGGCGATCGCCTTCGCCTCGTGCTTGATCCCCATCTTCCGGATCGAGTCCGGGGACGGGCCGACGAACACGATCCCGGCCTGCGCACAGGCCTCGGCGAAGCCGGCGTTCTCCGACAGGAAGCCGTAGCCGGGGTGGACGGCGTCCGCGCCGGTCTTGCGCGCCGCCTCCAGGATCT
Source organism: Catenulispora pinisilvae (assembly GCF_015356865.1). GTDB lineage: Bacteria > Actinomycetota > Actinomycetes > Streptomycetales > Catenulisporaceae > Catenulispora > Catenulispora pinisilvae. The sequence continues at coordinate 10,781 of NZ_JAAFZA010000108.1, read as the reverse complement.
TCGCGACGTCCAGGTACGACTCCGCGCTGGTGCTGCCGCCGAGGGCCACCGCGACGTCGGCCTCGCGCACGTGCGGGGCGTCCGCGTCCGGCTCGGAATACACGGCGACGGTGCGCAGGCCAAGGGCCTTGGCGGTGCGGAAGACCCGCCGGGCGATCTCGCCCCGGTTGGCCACTAGCACGGTGGAGAACGTCGGATTCGTCGGCATGGCGTCACTGTCTCACAGGTCGGAATATCGGTCGTGGAGCTGTGACTGTCGTCACGATCCGCGCGGCGGCGGGCCGCGGGCGGCTACATCCGGAACGGCGCGAACGCCCGGGTCCCGGCCACCGGACCGGAGTCGATCGCCGACAACGCGAGCCCGAGCACGGTCCGGCTCTGCCGCGGGTCGATCACCCCGTCGTCCCACAGCCGGCCGCTGGCGTAGACGGCATCGGACTGCCCGTCGACCATCGCCTCGATGAACTCCCGGGTCTGCGCGTCCGCGTCCTCGTCGTACGGCTGCCCGGCCTTCTCAGCCTTCTGCCGCTGGACGATCGACATCACCCCGGCCAGCTCCCGGCCGCCCATCACGGCGATCCGGTGGTTCGGCCAGGTGAACACGAAGCGCGGGTCGTAGGCGCGGCCGGACATGCCGTAGTTGCCGGCGCCGTAGGAGGCCCCGACCATCAGCGTCACGTGCGGCACCTGGGAGTTGGAGACGGCGTTGATCAGCTTGCTGCCGTCCTTGATGATGCCGCCACGCTCGTAGCGGGAGCCGACCATGAAGCCGGTGATGTTCTGGACGAACAGCAGCGGCACCTCGCGGGCGTTGGCCAGCTGGATGAAGTGCGCGCCCTTGTTCGCCTCCTCGGAGAACAGGATGCCGTTGTTGGCCAGGATGCCGACCGGGTAGCCGTGGATCGAGCCCCAGCCGCAGACCAGGGTGGTGCCGTAGAGCGGCTTGAACTCCGAGAAGCGCGAGCCGTCCAGCACCCGGGCCAGTATCTCCCGCACCTCGACCGGCCGCCGCAGATCCATCGGGGCCAGAGCGAGCAGGTCCTCGGCTGCGTGGACGGGTTCATCAGGGTTCTCAGTCGGTCCCGGACCGGCCTTGCGCCAGCGCAGATCGGCGACGATCTGCCGCCCGATCCGGATCGCGTCCCGCTCGTCGCGCGCCAGGTAGTCGGCCAGGCCGGAGACGCGCGCGTGCATGTCCGCACCGCCCAGCGTCTCGTCGTCGGTGTCCTCGTTGATCGCCATCTTCACCAGCGGCGGCCCGCCGAGGTACACCGCCGCCTGGTTCTTCACCATCACGGTGAACTCGCTCATGCCGGGCACGTACGCGCCGCCGGCGGTCGAGGACCCGAACACGATGGACAGCGTCGGGATCCCGGCCGCCGACAACCGCGAGATCCCCTTGAACGAGGCCCCGCCCGGCACGAAGATGTCCGCCTGCCGCGGCAGATCGGCCCCCGCCGACTCGGTCAGCGAGATCAGCGGCAGCCGGTTCCGCTCGGCGATCTCCAGCATCCGCAACTGCTTGGCCACCCCGGACGGTCCGACCGCACCGCCCTTCACGGTCGGGTCGTTGGCACCGATCATGCACTCGACGCCGGACACGGTGCCGATCCCCGACACGCCGCCGACGGTCTCGGTCGGATCGTGCGTCCCGGCCAACGCGGCCAACTCCAGGAACGGCGAGTCCTCGTCCAGCAACAGATCCAGCCGCTCCCGCGCGAGCAACTTGCCCCGCGAACGGTGCCGCTCGGCGTACTTCTCCCCGCCGCCGGCCAGCACCTTCTGCTGGAGCTCCCTGATCCGCTGCAAGGCGGCCAACACCGCCTCGCGATCGGCGCGGGCCGCCTCCGACGACGGATCCAGCTGGGAGCGGAGCACTGGCATGGCGGCCTCTTCCTCGGCGCGGGCGCTACTCGTACTACTCGCCAGTAACCTAAACCGCCGCGCGCGGCTCCGCAATCGATCACAAACCGCGCGCGCCGCCCGGCGCAGGCTGTTCGGGCGGCCACCCCACACGCCGAGCCCGCTACAGCTCCTTCAACATGCCGCCGTCCACGACGAAGTCCGCCCCATTGACGCTCCCCGACCGCGGCGACGCCAACAACGCCACCACATCGGCGACCTCCTGCGGCTCCACGAAGCGGCCCGTGCTCAGCCGCAACATCTCCGGCAACGTCTTGTCGAGCAACGTGTCGCGGTCCACCCCCATGGCCCCGGCGAACATGTCCGCGACCCCGCCCTCGTCGGTCCACCAATTAGTCCGCGTGACACCCGGCGACACGGCGTTGACCCGCACCCCCAGCGGCCCGAACTCCTCGGCCAACCCTTTCGAGACATGCGCGAGCGCGGCCTTGGCGGCCGAGTACTCGTAGTTGTTGGTCCCGGGCTGACGCGCGAGCGAGGAGGAGACGTTGACGATCGTCCCGCCCCGCTCGACCAGATGCGGCAGCGCGGCACGGGTCAGCCGCATGACGGCGAACAGGTTGAACTCGAAGATCGCCTGCCAGTCGACATCGGTACCGTCCAGGAACGGCCCGCGCGGCAACATGACACCCGGCGGGGGACCGCCGGCGTTGTTGACCAGAATGTCGAGGCCGCCGAAAGCCTCGACGGCCCGAGCCACCACCTGCCCCGGAAGCACCGGATCCAGCAGATCGCCGGCCACATGGAGCAGGTTCGGACCGGCCAGCCCCGCCAGCCCCGCCGACTCCGAACGCGACGCCGCGACGACGAACGCGCCCTCCTCCAGCAACGTCCTGACAACAGCAAGGCCGATGCCCTTACTGCCGCCGGTGACAACGGCGACGCGGCCGCGCAGTGCAAGGTCCATGACGATCCCCTAAGGCTTGATGTAAGGCTTGGTGAAGTGGTTGAAATCGCAACCACCTCACCGACCTTAGGCGGCCGGGTGCGCCGGGGCTGGCGGTGTTCGGACGGCTCATCTCGCCGCCGGGCGATCAGCACGGTCGCGCACTGCCGACTCTTGTCGCACGCCGCTCGCACCGCTCGGCAGCGAAGCCGCTCGCCGCTCAAGCAGCACCTCGCACTACCCCCGCCGCGCCCCGCCTTCCCGAACGCGCCGCTCGCACCGCTCGGCAGCGAAGCCGCTCGCCAGTCAAGCAGCACCTCGCACTACCCCCGCCGCGCCCCGCCTTCCCGAATCAGCTCCGGCGTCCGCCGCACCAACTCCGGCCCCGCCTTCGCCACCGACCCGGTGTCGTGCGGCGGCTGCGGGTCGTACTCGATCCACAGCTGCACCGCCTTCGCGAAGTCGTCGCCCTCGATCAGGCCGGCCAGCGTGAGGGCCATGTCGATCCCCGAGGAGACTCCGGCGGCCGTGATCACCTTGCCGCGGCGGACCACGCGGTCGGCGGTGTAGTGGGCGCCGTGCGATTCCAGGTCCTCGACGGCGTTCCAGTGCGTGGTGGCGTCGAGGTCTTTGAGGATGCCCGCCGCGCCGAGCAGGAGGGAGCCGGTGCAGACCGAGGTGGTCCAGGTGGTGGTCTCGTGCATGCGGGCGATCCAGTCGATCAGCGGTTTGCGCGCCTCGTAATCGCGGGTCCCGCCGCCGCCGGGGACCAGCAGGATGTCGCAGGATTCGATGTCGGCCGGGCCGGCTTGGGCCTGGAGGCCGAAGCCGCCGTCGGCGCCGGCGATGACGCCGGGTTCGGCGGCGACGAAGACGGTCTCGGTGTCTGGCAGGAAGCGCAGGACGTCGTAGGGGCCGACGAGGTCCAGGGGCATGAAGCCGGGGAACAGGGGGATGGCGATGCGGCGGGTCATGGTTGACTCCCTTTTCTACGGATCCCTATCGGTGGGAACTGAAATGCCGCCGGTACTCCCCGGGCGTCACCCGGATCGTCCGGTTGAAGGTCCGGTGCATGGTCTCGACGGTCCCGAACCCGCAGCTGCGCGCGATCCGGTCCAGCCCGTCCCGCGTGCTCTCCAGCAGCCGCTGCGCCGCCTCCAGCCGCGCGGCCTCGACGTACGCCGCGACCGTCATCCCGGTCTCGGCCCGGAACACGCGCGAGAAGTGCCGCTCGCTCAGCGCCGCACGCCGCGCCAGCGCCGGCAGGCTCAGATCGTCGTCGAGATGGTCCGCGATCCAGTCCTGCACCTCCCGCAGCGCATCGCGCCCCGGACGCTGCGCCGCCAGCTGCGTGCTGAACTGCGCCTGTCCGCCGGGCCGCTGCACGAACACCACCAGCTGCTTGGCGATCCGCCGCGCCACCGACCCGCCGAAGTCGTCCTCGACCAGGGCCAGCGCCAGGTCCACACCGGCGGTGACCCCGGCCGACGTCCAGATCGGGTCGTCACGGATGAAGATCGGGTCCGCCTCGACCCGGACGCGCGGGAACTGGGCGGCCAACTCCTCGCAGGAGTCCCAATGCGTCACCACCCGCCGACCGTCCAGCAGCCCGGCCGCCGCGAGCAGGAACGCGCCCGAGCAGACCGAGGTGACCCGGCGGGCCCGAGCCGCGTTCGCCCGGACCCAGTCCACGTAAACCGGATCGTGGATCGCGGTGCGCACCCCGCGCCCGCCGACCACCACCAGCGTGTCGATCGCCGTATCGGCGGCCTCGGCCATCGTCTGGTGCGGCACGACGGCCAACCCGTCCGACGCCGTCACCGCCGCGCGATCAAGCGCCACGACCGAGGTCTGGTAACGCTCATGCCCCGGCCCGAACAGCGAGTCGGCCTGCGCGAACACCTCCAGCGGCCCGGTCAGATCGAGCAGCTGGAACCGCGGGAAGACCAGGAACACCACGCGGCGGCTCATGCTTAAAGCGTCGCCGCATGAGCCGAAGTCCGCAATGACACGTGAGTGACAGATCCGGCCATGAAAGTCGCGGCCGGATCCGCTCAGACCACCTCACCCCGCCGTGATCATCCCGACCAACGCCTTCCCCACCTCCGGCGTCATCACGTCGAAGTGGCTCCGGATGTAGGCACTCGAATCCAGATTGCTGATCGCCCCGGCCGGGAAGGCGTACCCGGGCCCCGAGACCGGCAGCATCTTGCCCCACACCGACTCCGGCGTGCACAGCGCGCCATGGGCCCCGATCGCCCCGAACTCCGCACCCGCGGCGTCCTCCGGGGCCCGGCCGGCCGAGTCCGTCTGGTCGTCGACCAGCCGCGAGGCCAGGTCGTAGATGATGCCGACCATCTCGTCGTGCCGCGAGTGCGTCACGACCACCGGCCCCCGCAGCCGCCCGCCGAACAGCCCGGGGCGGAACAGACCGTCGTGCACGCCGTCCCAGTGCTTGGCGAAGCCGAACTGCGACAACGCACCCTGGATCAGCATCGCCGACGACACCGGCAGCGGCCCGCAGTTGGCCAGCGCCGAGGCCATCACCCGGGACCCGAGACTGTGCCCGGCCAGGTGCAGCCGCACCACGGGCCGGGCCGCCCGCACCGCCGCCAACACCGGCGCCAGACCCCGGCCGACGTTGCCGGACCGTGCCTTCATCTCGTAGTAGGTCGCCAGGTTCATGACGGCGTAGATCCCGTCCTCCAGCCGGCCGAACTTCTCCAGCAGGGCACCGGGGTCCAGGCCGAAGAACGCGGACTGGTGGTCGCCGGGGTTGGCGTACTCCGCCGCGGCCGGCAGGTCGATGATCTCGGTCCGGACCCGGTTCCGGATCCGGGTGACGTAGGCCGCGGCGGTCCGGCCGCTCGGATCGTTCACGGCCGCGGTGGCCTCGGCCTCCGGAACCGCGTCGAATCGCCGGGCCGGCCACACGATCCCGAGCACGGCCAGTCCCGGCGGAGCGCCACCGGCCTGGACCATGGCCCGGGTCAGGCCGTCGTACAGGATCTGGGCCCGTGAGGCGTCGTCCAGCCAGCCGTGTGAGAGCACCAACACGTCTGTGACATCGGCACCGAGCGCCACCGCCGGGGCGACGCCGCGTTGAGTGGGGTCGGCCACTTGACCGTCCGCTCCGAATACCAACTCTCCGTAAGCGAATCCGTTGAGGGTCACACCTCATTTGTCCCGCTCAGGGCGCTCGGCGAAAAGTCCGGCGGCGGTTAATCTGAGATCAACCCCGAGAAGGAGATTCCAGCCGTGGCCGACGACGTCCAGACCCCGAAGCTCCGTGGAGCATTGCGCGGCATCCCCGTTTACAAAGCGGGAAAGATCCCCGACACCTCCGCCTTCAAGCTGTCCTCGAATGAGAACCCTTACCCGCCCCTCCCGGGCGTGCTGGAGGCGGTCCAGAAGTCCGCGGAGAGCTTCAACCGCTACCCCGACATGGGCGTCGCGGCGCTGACCGCCGAACTCGCCGAGCACTTCGGCGTCCCGACGGAGCACATCGCCACCGGCACCGGCTCGGTCGGCGTGGCGCAGCAACTGCTGCAGGCCACCTCGGGCCCGGGGGACGAGGTGATCTACGCGTGGCGCTCGTTCGAGGCGTACCCGATCATCACGCAGATCTCCGGGGCCACCTCGATCCAGGTGCCGCTGACCCCCGACGAGCACCACGACCTGGACGCGATGGCCGCCGCGGTGACCGACCGCACCCGCCTGATCTTCGTCTGCAACCCCAACAACCCGACCGGCGTCGCGATCTCCAAGGACGACCTGGTCCGGTTCCTGGACCGGGTGCCGAGCGACGTGCTGGTGGTCATCGACGAGGCCTACCGGGAGTTCGTGCGGGACGACAGCAGCCCGGACGCCCTGGAGATCTACCGCGACCGCCCCAACGTGGCCGTCCTGCGCACCTTCTCCAAGGCCTACGGCCTGGCCGGTCTGCGCATCGGCTTCGCCGTCGCGCACGAGCCGGTGGCCGCGGCGCTGCGCCAGACCGCGGTGCCGTTCGGCGTCAACAGCCTGGCGCAGGTGGCCGCGATCGAGTCGCTGCGGGCCGAGAAGCTGCTGCTGGAGCGCTGCGAGGCGCTGGTCCAGGAGCGCACCCGGGTCATCGACGGATTGCGCGCGCAGGGCTGGACCGTGCCGGAGAGCCAGGCCAACTTCATCTGGCTGCGGCTGGGCGAGCGCACCGTGGAGTTCGCCGCGATGGCCGAGGTCTCCGGCATCGTGGTCCGGCCGTTCGCCGGCGAGGGCGTGCGGATCACCATCGGCGAGGTCGAGGCGAACGACATCCTGCTGCGGGTCGCGGGCGAGTTCCGGGAGTAGCACCCGACACCGGCCCCGCGGGAGTTGACCTGCGAGGCCGGCAGCCTGCGCAAGCAGCGCAGAAGGCAGGCGGCTGAGCTGCACGGAAGGCAGGCGGCGCGCGGGCAGCTTAAGATCGAGGCGATGTCCGAATCGCCCGAAATAGCCGCTCTGCGCGCCGACCTGGCCGCCGCCCGCCGCCGCGAATCCTGGCTCTCGGCGGCCACCGACGTCATCACCCTGATGCTGCTCGCCGAGGACCCCCACGAAGTCCTCGTCCTGGTCGCCGAGCGCGCCCGCGAAGCCTCCGGCGCCGACCACTGCTCTTTGCTGCTGCACCATGAGGGCGGGACCTGGCGCGTCGACGTGGCCACCGGGCTGGCCGCCGACGAGGTGCGCGGGGCGTGGGTGGAGCCGCATCGGCGCTCGGTGGAGGTGGCACTCACCGGCCGCGCCTTCGTCATGGAGGCCGGGGACGCCGAACCCGAGGAGCTCGCGCCGCCCTACCGCCGGTTCGGGGCGCTCGTCTACGCCGCCCTGGCGCAACGCGACGACCGCCCCATCGGCACCCTGGTCCTGGCCAACGCACCGGGCCGGCGGACCTTCGACGACGAAGACGCCCGGCTGGCCACCGCCTTCGCGCACCAGGCCGGCCTGGCGCTGGCCCTCACCGAGGCCCGGGCCGCCGAGGACCGGCTGGCCGTCTACGCCGACCGCGAGCGCATCGCCCGGGATCTGCACGACCTCACCATCCAGCGCATCTTCGCCGCCGGCCTGTCCTTGCAGACGCTGCGCCGCCGCCTCACCCTGCCCGGCCCGGAGCCGCCGGACCTCCCGGCCGCCGCCGACCGCCTGGACGCCGTGATGGACGAGCTCGACGCCGCGATCGCCGAGATCCGCACCACCATCTTCGACCTCCAGCTCTCCGCCGACCAGGAGGCCACCTCGACGCGCGCCCGCGTCCTGCGCGAGGCCTCCCGCGCGGCCCGCGTCCTGGGCTTCGAGCCCTCGGTCCGCTTCACCGGCCCGCTGGACTCCCTCGTCACCGCCGGCACCGGCGCGCATCTGGTGGCCGCCGTCCGCGAGACGCTGGCCAACACGGCCAAACACGCCGGCGCGACCAGGGTCGAGGTGGTGGTGACGGTCGAGACCGGACCGGCCACCACGCTGACCCTGGACGTCCACGACGACGGCGGCGCCCCGATGCCGGCCTGGGAACCGAACCCGCGCACCGCCGCGCAGGGGCTGGCTAACCTCGCCGCCCGCGCGGACGAGCTCGGCGGCAGCTTCCACGCCGGGCCCGCCGAAGAGGCCGAGGGCACCCGCGTGGTCTGGCGGGTACCCCTGTAATCGGCGGCGGCGCACCAGCCGCACCAGATCGCGAGCTCGGCAGATCGGCGTCCGAGCAGCGACCGAGCAGCGGCGGCAGACCGACCCCGGATCACCGGCAGCGGATCAGACCACTTGGATGGCCGCCATCATCGCCATGTCCTCGTGTTCCAGGTTGTGGCAGTGCGCGACATACCGGCCGCGATAGCTGTCGAACCGGATCGCGAACTTGACCTCGGAACCCGGAGACAGCTCCACGGTGTCCTTCCAGCCGTGGTCGTACTCCCCGGCCCCGCCGGTGCCGCGCGCGGTGACCTGGAAGTGCGCCCCGTGTACGTGCACCGAGTGCCGTTCGACCGAGGTCACCGTCCACTCCTCGGTCTTGCCGAACACCGGCTTCAACAGCGGGTGCGCCGGGTCGAAGTCCTTGCCGTTGATCTGCCACTTGTCGCCCTGCAACGAGAAGACCAGCTTCCGCTTGGCCCCGTCGACCGCCGGCTTGTCGATGGTGGACAGCGTCGCCGGGACCGAGGAATCGTCAGCGGCCTGCGACGTGACCTTGAACTGCATCACCAGGCCGGGACCGCCGCTGTCGGCGGCGTTCTTCAGCGTCACCGTCGAACCGACCGGGTACTTTGAGAAGTCCACCACCACGTCGAAGCGCTCGGCCGAGGCCATGGCCAGCGTGGAGTGGGTGACCGGCGCGGCCAGCAGGCCGCCGTCCGAGCCGACCTGGATGAACTCCCCGCCCCCGGGGCCGTCCAGTTTCAGCTCGTAGCGGCGCGCGTTGGAGGCGTTGAGGATCCGCAGCCGGTACTTGACCGCCGCGACCTCCAGGTACGGCCACGGCGCACCGTTCACCAGCACCACGTCGCCCTGCGCCCCGGCCGCGATCGACTTGTCCATGCTCGGTTTTCCGAGCAGCGTCGGGTCCTTCTCCGGGTAGATCAGCTGGCCGTCGCCGTCGAAGGCGCGGTCCGCGATCATCAGCGGGATCTCCCGCTCGCCCTTGGGCAGCGGCAGCTTGTCGTCCTCGGCGTCGCGCACGACGCAGAGCCCGAACAAGCCCCGCCACACCTGCGCCCCGGTGAAGTCCATACGGTGGTCGTGGTACCAGAGCGTGGCCGCGCGCTGGTTCAGCGGGAAGACGTAGTCCCGCCGCACCGCGGTCATCCGCGCCAACGGGTCCGTCATCGACGGCATCCCGTCCATCCCGGACATCGACGCCGCCATCCCCGGATCCGCCATGTCCGCCAGCGCCTGCGGGAACACCAGGTCGGTGGGGAAGCCGTCCTCACTCGGCGGGGTCAGGCCGCCGTGCAGGTGGGTGACGATCGGCACCGGTAGCTGATTGGTCTGGTGCACGACCACCGGCGTGCCGGCGTGCACGTCCAGATACGGCCCGGGGAAGGTCCCGTTGTAGCCGAAGATCTTCGTCTGGTAGCCGGGCAGGATCTCGACCTCGGCCTGCTTCAGCGTCATCGAGTAGTGGACGCCCTGCGCGTCGGTGGAGTCCGGGGCCAGCGGCTTCAGGATCGGCAGCGGGACGGTGAACGGCGCGGGCAGCTTCGCCTTGCTCTTCAGGGTCCCCGGGTTGATCCCGTCGCTACCGGGCTTGGCGCAACCGGCCAGCGTCGGCGCCAGCACCGCGGCCATCCCGGCACCGCCGAACAGCCGCAGCGCGCTTCGGCGGGACAGACGCAAAGCGCTCATTCCCCGGCCTCCGCACCGGGGAAGGCCACGACGGCGCCGACCGAACCGGCCGCCACCGCCGGCTTGTACGGCCGCATCACCAGCGGCATCAAGGTCGCCAAGCCACCCATCATCACCACGCCCAGCGGGATGTGCAGCCACATCAGGTGCGCGAAGCCGGCGTACATCTGGACGCCCTCGGCTACCAGCAGCGAGAGGGACGTGGTGAACGCCGCGCGCGGGAGAAGGTCCTTGCGCCAGGCCGGGAACGCCAAGACGGTCAGGATCAGGCACAGCAGCACCACGATCCCGGCGTTGGTGGCGTGCGAATCGATGGCGGAGTCCTGGCCGGACAGGAACAGCCCGGCCAAGATCGGTTGCAGTAGGAAGGAGAGCGCGTGGAGCACTGCTACCACGCGCAAAGCCGGAAGCATCTGGTACGTCCCCCTCGACGTATACGTGACTCAGGTTCGCGATGACCTCACGACCCTCGCAGCACGCGTTTGATCTACGCGTCCCTCAGCGGGAGTCAGCAGCCGTACTCCACCGGAAGTACCTCCCTCGGCGCCGCCGGAGGGAGTGCGTAGCGCCGACGGCACGTAGGCTGGACAGGCCATGACGAACGACGCCCCCACCCCGGACC
>NZ_JAAFZA010000107.1 GCF_015356865.1 Catenulispora pinisilvae | reverse complement strand
GGGGTGCGGTGGCCGCGGGGCGGGCGAGGTCTGTCAGGTGGACCGTCTCGTCGTCGGTGAGGCGCAGGGTGCGCGCGATCGCCTTGAGCAGCCCTTCGGAGACGCTGGTGGAACGGCCCTGTTCGAGGCGGGTGTAGTGGGTGATGCTGACGTTGGCCAGCATCGCCAACTCCTCACGGCGGAGCCCGGTGACGCGGCGGCGGGACGGGTGCGGCGTGATGCCGACCTCCTCGGGGCGCAGCGCGGCGCGGCGGGACTTGAGGAATTCTCCCAGCTCGGACGGCGCGTCCATGGATACCTCCGGTTCGGCGGGCGGCGAGGCGGTCGCCGTTCACCTTCCATGATGCCTGCCGGTCCGGACGGCCGGGAGCCGTGAGGGTAGTCAAGTAATGACTACCCTCACGCTGACTGCGCAAGGCTGGGTTCTGGCTGGGAATCCGGGCTCCGACGAGCCTGTTTCCCATGACTGCTATTGATACCGAGCTGGCCGCAGGTGCGCCGGGCAGCACAGCGCCGGCCGTACTGACCCCGCGGCTCCGGCTGATCCTCGTCCTGCTGCTCGCCACGCAGTTCACGCTGGCCGTGGACTTCGCCATCCTGAACGTCGCGCTGCCGGTGATCGGCCGGAGCCTGGGCTTCTCGCTGGCGCACCTGCAATGGATCGGCACGTCCTTCGCGCTGTGCGCAGCCGGGTTCACGCTGTTCTTCGGCCGGGTCGCGGACCTGTTCGGACGCCGGCGGCTGTTCCTCGGCGGGCTCGCGGTCCTCGGCGCGGCGTCGGTGGTGGGCGGGCTGGCACAGAACCCTGAGATGCTGATCACGGCGCGCGTCTTCCAGGGACTGGCCACCGCCGCGGTGACACCCGCCGGTCTGTCCCTGCTGACGACCTCGTTCCCCGAAGGCCCGCTGCGGGAGAAGGCGCTCGGGCTCAACGGGGCGCTGATGTCCACCGGCTTCACGACCGGCGCCATCCTCGGCGGCGTGCTCACCGATCTGTTGTCGTGGCGCTGGGCCTTCTTCATCAACGTGCCCGTCGCGCTCGCGGTCTTGTTCATCGCCCCGACGGTCATCAAGGAGTCCCGGCCCGTCGAGCGTCCGAAGCTGGACCTGCCCGGCGCGGTCACCGTCACCCTCGGCTTGCTGGCCATCGTGCTCGGCCTGGCCCAGGCCGGCGAGCAGGGCTGGGGTTCGGCCGGCGCGCTGCTCCCCATCGCGGTGGGCCTGGCGCTGCTGCTGGTCTTCTACGCCGTCGAGCGCAAGGTCCCCTCGCCGTTGGTCCCGCTCAGCGTCCTCGGCAAGCGCTCGGTGGCGTGGGGCAACGTCGCCGGCCTGATCGCCTTCCTCACCGAGACCTCGCTCGTCTTCCCGCTGACCCTCTACTTGCAGCGGGTCCTCGGCTTCTCCCCACTCGCCGCCGGGCTGTCCTTCGGCGTCCTCGGCACCGGCACCGTCCTCGGCGGCACCATGGCCCCGAAGGCCATCGGCCGTCTCGGCAGCAAGCGCACGCTGATCATCGGGGGACTCCTCCAGGCCGTGTTCACCGCAGCCCTCCTCGGCCTTGGTGCCGACCGCACCTGGCTCTGGCTGATGCTGGTCGCCAGCTTCCTCGGCGGCATCGGCAACATGCTCGCCATCGTCGGCTTCATGGTCACCGCCACCTCCGGCCTCGCCGACCACGAACAAGGCCTGGCGACAGGCCTGGCCACCATGACCCAGCAAGTGGGCATCACCATGGGCACCCCCATCATGAGCGCCATCGTCACCGCCACGATGGCCGGCACCGGCGCCACGGCCATCCTGGGCGGACTGCGCGTCGCGATCGGCGTGAACGCCGGCATCGTGCTGCTGGGGGTGCTGACCACCGCGGTGTTTCTCCGCGACGGTCGGGCGAGGAGCTGAAGCCGCGCGGAGCGAAGATGTCTCGGCGGCGCCGCCAGATCAGCGCTCTGCTACCCCCTTCGGAACGCGGCTTCCAGCGAGCGCGTCCCGTACTCCCAGAAGTTGTCGGCGACGTTGACCGTCTCGCCGGGACGCACGATCCGGTCGATCCGGTCCAGCACGTCCGCGCTCAGCTCGACCCCGTCCGCGGCCAGGTAGCCCTCCAGGTGCTCCATCGTGCGCGGGCCGATGATGGCCGAGCTGACCGCGGGGTGCCGCGTGGCGAACGCGGTCGCCAGCTGGACCAGGGTCAGCCCGGCCTCGTCGGCGAGCGTGCCGAGGGCGTCGGCGGCGGCGAACTTGGCGGCGTTGGCCGGGGCGGTGGCGTCGTACGCGGCGGCGCTCCGAGCGCGGGCCGGGGAGCCGGGACCGCTGATCTGGGCGCCCGTGCGGTACTTGCCCGAGAGCCAGCCGCCGGCCAGCGGGCTGTAGGCCAGCACGCCCAGGCCGTGGCGCGCCGCGGTGGGCAGCAGGTCGTATTCGACCGCCCGGGTGAGGATCGAATACGGCGCCTGCTCGCTGCGCATCCGGCCGAAGCCGCGACGGTCGGCGACCCACTGCGCCTCCACGATCTGCGAGGCGGGCATCTTCGAGGCGCCGAAGGACCGGATCTTGCCGGCGCGCACCAGATCGGTGAGCGCGCCGAGCGTCTCGTCGATGTCGGTGGACGGGTCCGGGGCGCCGAGTTGGTACAGGTCGATGTAGTCGGTGCCGAGGCGGCGCAGCGAGCCTTCGACGGCCCGGGTGATCCAGCGCCGCGAACCGCCGCGGTGGTTCGGGTCGCCGCCGAAGGAGACCCCGAACTTGACGGCCAGGATCACCTCGTCCCGGCGTCCGTCGGCCAGCGCCTTGCCCAGGATCTCCTCCGACTCGCCGTTGGAGTAGCCGTCCGCGGTGTCGATGGTGGTGATGCCGGCGTCCAGGGCCGCGTGGACGATCCGGACCGCGTCGTCGTGGTCGGGGTTGCCGAAGGCGCCGAACATCATCGCGCCGAGCGTGAGCCGGCTGACCGAGATTCCGGTGGCTCCGAGCGGTCGGTACTCCATGAGGACTCCTTTCGCCGGCCGTGGGCAGGGCCCCGGCAGGCGGGTAGGCTGGGATCGAAGCGAAGTGGATAGGCTTTCCACTTCACCCTAGGACTGAAACGGATAGGCTGTCCACTTGACTGCGGAACCGACCCCGAAACCGCTGCCCCCGGCAGCGCGCCGCACCGACGCCGAACGCAACCGCGCCAAGATCCTCACCGTGGCCCGCGCGGCGTTCGCCGATCCGGACGCCGAGGTGTCGATGGCGGAGATCGCCCGGCGGGCCGGCGTCGGCATGGCCACCCTGTACCGCAACTACCCCGGCCGTCCCGAACTGCTCCAGGCCCTCTACGCCGACGAGGTGGACGCCATCTGTCAGGCTGCTGAGACCGCCGACGGCCAGCCGCCGGGCGAGGCGCTGCAAGCCTGGCTGCGGCAGCTGTTCGCCTTCTTCGCCGGCAAGCGCCACCTCGCCGCCGAACTGCTCAAGCACACCGACCGGGGCGACCCGCTGTTCGAGGGCAGCCGCGCCCGGGTCGTCGCGGCCGGGGCGCCGCTTCTCGCCGCGGCCCAGGCCGCGCACGCCATCCGGGACGACCTCGACATCGAGCAGGTCCTCGACCTCGTCCACGCGGTCGCCACGATCCGCGGCGACGCGGCCCGCGTCCGGCCGCTGCTGCAAGCGGCGCTGGACGGGCTCCGCGGCCCGAAGGCGGGCTGATCCCGGGCTGCTCCCGGTCCCGTCCCCGCGCGGCTTGTTTACGCTGTCAGCCATGCGAGGAGATTCCACGGCCCCGAACGCCGACGAGCAGCGCGTCCCGGACCGGGCCGGACGGACTCGCGGCCCGCGGCGCGCGCTGGTGGAGGCGGAGATCCTGGACGAGGCGGCGCGGCTGTTCGCCACCCGGGGCTTCGCCGCGACCAGCATGCAGGAGATCGCGACCGCCCTCGGAACGAGCCGTCCGGCGCTCTACCACTACTTCACCGGGAAGGACGAGATCCTCACCCGCCTGGTGCAGGGGCTGGCGGACGACTCGCGCCGCGCGCTGGACCGGGCCGCGGCGGTCCGGGGCGGTGCCGAGGAGCGGCTGGCCGGCCTGGTCCGCGCGCTGGCCGCGCCGATCGCCGCCGCGCCGCTGCGCGCGCGGCTCATCCGCAGCAGCCTCATCGAACTGCTCGACCGGGACGGCCAGTTCGCCGCCGTGCGCAACGAGGTCTTCCTGGCCGTCTCCGGCGTGATCGACGAGGGCTGCGAATCCGGGGAGTTCCGGCGCTGCGACGGCCGGGTCGCGGCGTTCTCCATCCTGGGCATGATCAATTGGCTGGCCTGGTGGTACAACCCGGCCTCGGGGCCCTCGGTGGAGGCGCTGAGCAGCGAACTCTCCGAGCTGGCGCTGGCGATGGTCCGCGCGCACACCGCCGATCGCAGCCCGGCCGGCGTCTCGGGCGCGATCGCCGCCATGCGCCGTGACCTGGACTTTCTCGAGCGCGCGGTGTGTGGTGACGGCGGAGTGAGGAAAGCCTGACGGCTGTGTTGATTATTCAACGTCGGTGTTGACAGCAGAGACTGTCAACGCCAGCCTGGACGTATGAACGTTCTTCTTCACCTCACAGATTCCTCGGCCATGGAATGGAACACCCCGGCGGAGTGACGCCCGGCATAGCGGATCACTTGAAAGGTCGTAAGAGCATGCAGTCGGTCGTGATCATCGGGGCCACGCAGGGAACCGGTAAGGCACTGGCGGCCGAATACGCGCGGCGCGGCGCCGACGTCGTGATCACCGGGCGCAGCGCGGAACGGGCTGCCGACGTGGCAGCCGAACTGGCCAAAGACGTGCCGGGCACGGTCACCGGCCTGGCCCTGGACCTGACCAGCCCGGCCGAGATCGTCGACCGGCTGGCAACGGTCGAGCGGGTCGACCGGCTCGCGCTGGTCGGCGTGGTCCGGGACCGCAACACGATGGCGGCCTACGACGTGGCCAAGGCCGGCGAACTGGCCGTCACCAAGGTCGTCGGCTACACCGCGGTCGCCAGCGCGCTCGCCCCGCGGATGGCCCAGGACGCCTCGATCCTGCTGTTCGGCGGCGTGGCCAAGGACTACCCCTACTTCGGATCGACCACCGTGTCCGCGGTGAACGCCGCGGTCACCGGGCTCGTGCGCATGATGAGCCACGAACTCGCCCCGGTGCGGGTCAACGCGCTCCATCCCGGGATGATCGGGGACAGCCCGTTCTGGACGGAGAACGCTGACGCGGCGGCGGCCGTCGTGGACAGCGCCCGCAGCGCCTCGCTGACCGGGCGGCTCGGCACCATGGGCGATGTGGTCGACGCTTGCCTGTTCCTGCTGGAGAACGCTTGGGCTAACGGCATCGATCTGTCCTTGGACGGTGGTCGACGCTTCTGAGGGTTCGTTCTCGCGTGCTGTAGAGCAGCTTCTCGGCTCTCGGCCAGTGCGAGCCCTTAGGCGACGTCTTGCGCGACGGCCGTCATGCGTTCGTCGTAGCCCGTCTCGGGATTGACGACGCGGCCGGCCGCCCACCAGTTCTCGCGGGCGGTCTCCTGGATCACCAGCAGGAAATCCTCCTCGGGGACGTCGGCGTACAACCGGAGGTTGGCGACGACTGCTCGGAAAAGCTCGTTCTTCTCCTCCGGCGTGCGCTGGTTGAAGGCGAACTGGATGAACATGGTGCGCTCACCGCGGCGGATGCCGAAGGCGACCGGCTGGATGACGAAGTTTTCAGCGGGGACTTCGTGGAAGACGTGGAACTGGTCGTCCTGGGGGATTTTCAGCACCTCGACCATGGACTTGTGGAGGGCCTCGGAGACGAGGCGGCGGTGCTCGGGGGTGGTGCCCTGGCGGAGGTAGATGTTGATCAGGGGCATGGTTCTGCCTTTCTGGTGCTGAGCAATAGCTGCGCGAGCGCCAGGCGCTACGCGTTCATGCTCTCGACGCTAGAGACCGCGCGGGCATTCCGCCAACGAATGCCCGGCATACTGGATATGCTGTCTCCTCATGGACATGACGCTGGTCGGGCTGCGGGTCCTGCGTGAGGTGGCCGAGCGCGGCACCTTCACCGCCGCGGCCGAGGCGCTGGGCTACACGCAGTCGGCCGTCTCCCGGCAGGTGGCCACCCTGGAACAGGCGACCGGGGCCCGGCTGTTCGATCGCTATCCCGGAGGCGTGCGGCTGACCAGCGCGGGGCAGGCGCTGCTGCGGCACGCCGTCACGGCGTTGGAGGCGCTGGAGGCCGCGGACCGGGAGCTGCGCGGGGCGCAGGATGACAGCGGACGCGTGCGGCTCGGGTTCTTCCCTGCCGCCGGGCCGGTCATGGTCGCGAGGGCGCTCGCGGCGCTTCGTCGGCAGCGGCCGCACATCCAGGTCAGCACGCGGGAGGGCACCACTCCGTCATTGGTACGGGCGCTGCGGACCGGGGCGCTGGACCTCGCGGTGCTGTCGTCGCGTCCGCCGCACCGGTCGCCGGACATGGACGATCCGCCGCTGCACGTGGAGCCGCTGCTGGAGGATCGCTTGGCCCTGGCGGTACCGGCCGCCGGACGGTTCGCGAACACCGCGAGCGTCACCACGGAGCAACTGGCGGACGAGACGTGGATCGCCAGCCCGGCCGGCATCGACGAGCCCTTACTGGGCGTCTGGCCGGGATTCCCGGGCCGACCGCGAGTCCAGCACGCCAGCCGCGACTGGCTGACCAAACTGCATCTGGTCGCGGCCGGGTTGGGGATCACCACCGTGCCGTCGACGATGCTGGCCGCGGTTCCGCCGGGGGTGCGGTTGGTGGGGATCGACGGGGTGCCCGAGGAACGGCGGCGGGTCAGCCTCGTCCGGCTGCCCGGGGCCGGCCGGGCTTCGGTGGACGCGGTGGCGCTTGCTTTGCGGGAGGAAGCCGGTGTGCTGGCTGAGTAGGACGGATGGTTCCACGGGGGGTTCTCGGCTCGCCGAGACAACAGGAGCCACCGGCGCCGTCCCCTCGACTCTCCGAGGATCCGACCGCCGATGGCTCCAGGCGCTGAGCGCCGCTTCCTACCGACCGACTACCACCGCGAGGTGACGGCGCCCGTCTTCGGGTTCAGGATGATCTTGTTCCAGACGTCCGGGAAGCTGAAGTCGAACATGTTGCGGATCGAGCCGGCGTTGGCGTCGAACGAGCCGTTGCCGACGCGGCCCAGGTTCCAGTTGTTCTCGACGAACTGCAGGATCGAGGACTGCGAGATCTGGTTGTGGCTGATGTAGTTCTGCTTGCTGTAGGGCGAGATCACCAGGAAGGGCTGGCGCGGGCCCACGCCGCAGCGGTCCGCCTGGCCCTTGGCCGGCGCGGCCGCGGTGCAGGCGGGGGAGCCGTCCAGCGAGGTGTTGGAGCCGCTGACGATCTGGCCGGACTGGTGGTCGTACCAGCCGTCGGAGTCGTCGTAGGCGACGATGACCGCCGTGTCCTTCCAGTCCGGGGACTTCTGGATGGCGTTGATCTCGGTGGCGATGAAGTTCTGCTCGTCCAGCGGGTCGGAGTAGCCGGCGTGGCCGTCCTGGTACTCGGCCGCCTTGAGGAAGCTGACGGCCGGGAGGTGGCCGGTGTTCAGGGCGGTGCTGAACGCCGACAGGTCGTACTGGTGGTTGGCCTGGTCGGTCTTGCCGATCATCGAGGTCTTCGACGGCGGCAGGTGGTGCGGGTTGGCCGTCGACTTGAAGTACTCGAAGGGGTCGTGGTGCGCCGAGTAGTCGGCGGAGGAGTTGCCGCCGACGTTGCTGTGGGCGGCGCCGCACTGGGCGTAGCCGTTGGCCGACTTGGCGGCGGTGGTGGTGGGGGCGAAGCCGCCCTGGAACCAGCCCCAGGTCACGTTCTTCTTGTTCAGCAGGTCGCCGACGTTGGTGCCGGACAGGGCGGCCAGCGGCGAGGTGGACGCGTGGCCGTTGTCCGAGCAGTCGTCGTAGGCCGGGTCGGCGTCGGTGTACAGGGTGCCGACGCCGGAGGCGTTCGGGCTGCCGATGAAGGAGGCCGAGACCGGCTGGCCGGTGGTGGAGTTCACCGCGGTGGCGCCGTAGGTCTGGCCGGAGATCAGGTTGAGCGCGCCGGGGGTGGACGGGCCGAACACGTCGCTGTAGGAGTTGTCGCTCATCGCGTAGTTCTGAGCGTAGTTCCACAGGCCGGTGACGGTGTTGCCGTCGTAGTAGTCCATCCCCAGGCCGGGCGCGCCGTACAGGACCGGCATGCCGGTGCAGGTGGCCACGGTGGTGTTCTGGACGTACTTGTCGTTCTTGCCGCCGTCCGAGGCGTTCTGCTCGGCCGTGTAGCCGTGGTTCTGGTCGCAGGTCAGCGCCTGGCTCGAGGAGAGCCGCTGCGGGTTGTACTGGTTCGGGTTCGCCGTCAGCAGCGAGGGCGTCAGGCCGTTCGACTTCGGCGTGTCCCACTTCGCGGTGAACGGCGTGCCGTCGCCGTTGTTCGCGGCCTTCGGGTAGGTGCCGAAGTAGTGGTCGTAGGAGACGTTCTCGTCGAAGAGGACGACCACGTGCTTGATCGGGGTGGTGGTGCGGCTGTCCCCGTTGCCGTCGTGGCCGTGGTGCCAGTCGTACCCGGACGCGAACGCGCTCGGGGTGGCGACAAGACCGATCACCGCGGCGGCGGCCGTGGGCAGGACCCACTTCCGGTGGATCAGTCGTTTCTTGCTCTGCGACATCGGATCTTCTCTCTCCAGAGGCGGTCTTGCCTGTGTATCGGGGGTCAGTCTCGACAACCGCAGTGAACGCGCCGGGAATCTCATGAGAATTCTGAGGCTCTGTGCCGCCGACGGTCAGGCCAACAATGCCGACCCGAAGAAGTCCGAACCCGACGAAACGCCGGGAAGCACCAGGAAGTACCCGCCGCCGAACGGCGAGATGTAGTCGTCCAGCGGCTCCCCGCTCAGCCGGTTCTGCACCGTCTCGAACTGCCGGTGGACGTCCTGCTGGTAGCACGTGAAGATCAGGCCCATGTCGAGGTTGCCGTTCGGATCGACGCCGCGGTCGTAGTTGTGGCCGCGCCGCAGGATTCGCGAACTGTCGGTCGCCGCGGAGCGCGGATTGGCCAGCCGGATGTGACTGGTCAGCGGGATCGTCTCACCGGTGGCGTCGTTGGAGTAGTTCGGCGCGTCGGTCTCGACGTGCCCGGACAGCGGGGCCCCGCTGCCGCGCCGCCGGCCGAACATGTTCTCCTGCTCCCCGAGCGAGACCCGGTCCCAGAACTCGGTCAGCATCCTGATCAGCCGCACACTCAGGTAGCTGCCGCCGGTCGTCCACGCCGGGTTCTTCGCCGGGTCCACCCACACCAGCCGGCTCATCTGCGCCGGATCGGTGACGTCCGGGTTGGCGGTGCCGTCCATGAACCCGAAGTGGTTGCGCGGCGTCCCCGAGGGCCGGGGCGGGCTGACGGAGCCGTCGATCCGCCACCGGATCTGCGCGGCGCCGCGGACACCGCGCATGATGTCGCGCAGCGCGTGCAGCACGGCGTCGCCGTGGTCGGCGGAGAGCTGGAGGCTCAGATCGCCGTGGCACTGCGCCTGGTCGAGGTCGTCGTTC
Organism: Catenulispora pinisilvae; assembly: GCF_015356865.1. GTDB lineage: Bacteria > Actinomycetota > Actinomycetes > Streptomycetales > Catenulisporaceae > Catenulispora > Catenulispora pinisilvae. The sequence continues at coordinate 24,669 of NZ_JAAFZA010000107.1, read as the reverse complement.
GGGAAGACCGGCATCGGGAACAGCCCGTCGGGCTTGCGCGCGGCCAGCCCGAAGCGGTCGTCGAACAACGAGGAGCCGACGCCGAGGGTCACCGTGAGGTTGTCGGCGACGACCTCGGGGCCCAGCGTGCCGGAATCGGTCGGCGGCCCGCTGACGCCCGCCTGGTCCGGCAGGCCGCCGGAGGTGAGGAACGCGGCGCGGGCGCTGATGGTGCCGAACAGCTCGGTGAGCCCGGCCTTGTCGGTCGCGGTGACGTCGAGCGCCAGCATGATCGTGGCCGGCGCGGCGGACCGGAGGACCGCGGCCTGGTGCGGGCCGTGGAACGAGGGCGCGGCGGCGGTGGCGGCTTCGGCGGTGGCGGCGGCCGAGGCCGGGTCGCGGGTCAGCGCCAGGCCGGTGCCGGCGGTGGTCGCGGCGGCCGCCACGCCGCCGATACCGGCGGCGCGAAGCAGGGACCGGCGTCCGATCGGGGCGGTCATCGGGGGCTCCCTGGTGAGATCTGGAACGAAGCAGGTGATGCGATGCGGGCGGCCATCACGACTTGTCCAACCGCGGCTCGCAGATCGTCGCGACCGGCGCCAGCAACTCCACCGCACCGCCGGCCGCCGAGTTCAGCGCCTCCCGCTGCGCGGTCGTGAGCTGGGCCGGCGGCGTCCACGACCCGTCGGCGTGGTGCTGCGCCTGGACCAGCCCGCGCAGCCGGGTCAGCGCGGCGTCGATCCGCGGCAGGTCGGGGTCGCGCGGCGTGAGGATCGGCCGCAGGATGTCCAGCAGCGACTGGGTGCCGTCGATGTTCGCCTCGATGGTCGCCAGCGTCGTGCCGCTGCCCTGGTCGCTCTGGCCGGACAGCTCGAAGCGGACCGCGTCCTCCAGGATCTCGTGCGTCCGCAGGCCCAGCTGCAACGGGTCGATCTGGTCGCCGGGGAACTCGGTCGCCAACTTGTCCACCGACGTCGCCAGATCCCCGGCCGGACCCGCCAGCTGCGCGGCGCTCTGACCGTGCCAGAGCCCGTACTCAAGGCGGTGGAAGCCACCGAAGCCCGAGTCCCCGACGCCGCCGGGAAGGTCGTTCGGCAGGCCGTCGATCGCGTCGCCGAGGTCACCGAAGGCGTCGTAGGCGCCGCCGAGGCGCTCGTACTGCTGGTGCGCCGGGACCCAGTCGGTCCGCGCGGCGTCGAGGTCCCCGGCGGCGATGTCCGCCTGGAGCTTCTGGACCAACGGTTTCAGCTGCGCCAGACCGCCCTCGACGTAGGCCTGGTAGGCCTTCACCGGCGCGGTCAGGTCCTCGCGCGACACCGGCAGCACACCGGGCGTCGTCACCCCGGCCATCGACGCGGACGCGCTTCCGGTGACCCGGACCGGCGGCCCGGTGACCGGATCGGCGTCGGCCGGCCAGCAGCGCAGGGCGTAGGTACCGTCGCCGAGCACGACCGGCATCTGGTCGCTGGTCCCGGCGGCCAGCCCGACGATCTCCCCGTAGATCGCGCCGCTGTCCGGGTTGACCAGGTAGACCTCGGTGGTCTGGATACCGGTGTTGGCGATCAGCAGGTTCTGCTTGCCCGGCTTGGCCGAAGTCCAGTCGGCGCCGCAGTCGTAGGCGTCGACGGTCAGCGCGTTGGCGGGCAGACCGGCGGCGTATTCGGGCTTCGCGGGCGTGTGGTGCATCGAGGTGCCGACGAGCGCGCCGACGACCGCGACGGCGGTGGTGAGCGCCAGGACGACCTTCGGCGAAGCCAGCCAGGGCGGGATCTTGGACAAGGGGAGCCCCATCATGGCGAGCGTCCGGAACGGTTTCGCCGCCGAGCTTAGGGGATCCTTGGTTGGCGGACGCCAGTTGGACGTGGAATTCATCGTGGCTTCGCCGAGTGTTGGCTTCGGGCGCGGAATCCGCCGCCGGCGACACGGAATTTCGTCGCCGGTGACGCAGACCCGGATCGCCGTTTCGCGCGTCTGTGAGTGCGTGGGACGACAAAGCGAGCGAACCGAGCTTGACGCGGACTTCACGGAGTTCGTGGAGGCGAACGCTCACCGCATCCGTGCGCTGGCCCAGTGGCTGAGCGGCGATCCGGACCGGGCCGCCGATCTGGCGCAGTCGGCGTTGGAACGGACGTATGCGCGGTGGGGACGCATCCAGTCCGGCGATCCGATGGCGTATGTCCGCAAGGCCCTGCTGAACCAGCAGCGCGACTGGTGGCGCCGTCGGCAGCACCGCCCGGAGTGGCCGACGGCCGAGGTACCGGACGTCAGCTCGCCGGAGGACCACGCGGCCAGCCACGCACAGCGCGACGTGATGTTGGCCGCGCTGGGCCGACTGACGCGCCGGGAGCGGCAGGTGCTGGTGCTGCGCTACTACGCGGATCTGAGCGACGCCCAGATAGCCGCCGAGATCGGCGTCGCGGTGGGCACGGTCAAGAGCACTTCGGCACGGGGGCTGCGCAAAATGCGCGCCCTGTTGGACTCGGCCGGGGCACCCGTTCCGGCTGATTGGTAAGACCGTTCTGCTGATTCAGAGGTGGTGTATGGAAACAAACGACGGTTTCGAAGAGCAAATGCGGCACGTCCTGCACGGCGACGACGGCCGGTCGGCCGGCTTCACGGCGGCGCAGGTCATCGCCGGGAGCCGACACCGGCGTCGGGCGCGCACGGCGGCCGTCTCCGGCGTGGCGCTGGTCGCGGCCGGGGCGGTGGCGGTGGTGCCGAGCGCGCTGGTCGGCGGGCACGGCCACGGCGGCGCGGTGTCGGCCGGCTCGGGGCTGCCGGCCCCGATCGCGGTCACCAGCCGGACTCTGCCGGCGCCCGCCTCACCGCCCTCCTCGCCGATGACGCCGGCGACCTCCGCGCCGACCGTGCGCGTGGTACAGCCGGGGAAGATCCCGCTCGCGGACGGGACCTCGATCACGCTGACCACGGATTCGGTGACCTTCACCTGCCCCGGCGGCCGGGTCGGGCCGCAGTCCACCGACAACGGCGTCCAGCCGTCGATCAGTGTGCTGATCTGCGGGAGGCTGTTGGGCGGGGTGTACAACGGCGGCAGCGTGCCCGCCTCGGGCGAGGTGACCGTGAACGGGACGGTCCACCCCGCGACGGTCCTCACGCTGGTCGGGCATCCGGGCTGGAGCTTGGTCTACGTGGACCTGGCCGTCGCCCCGCCGCCGCCTGCCTCCGTGGCGACCAGTGTCTATGACGCCGCCGGGCACCTCCTGGCGTCGTCCACGACGCCGCGGGGGCGCTGAGGTCTGCCGGTTCGGGTTGTGCCGGGCGTCTGAACCGCCCGGCACAACCGCGGATCCAGGCACGGGGCCATGGATGCTGCATTCTGTCACTCCCGGCAGCGCCGTCCCCCGAAAGGTACAGCTCCGGTCAGCGGCGGCCCGCAGCACGCGCGATGCTGGTACTGGTGCCCGAAGCGGGTGCCTGGACGCCGTCCACCAGGCCCGCGGCAGGAGTGTTCGTCATGGATGTCCGCTACAAGCACCCGAGCCGGGCCAGCCTCCGGGCCTTCGAGGACCGCCAGGCCCGGCGTCAGCGGAACCGCACGGTAGGCGCCGTGGTCGGTGGTGTGTCCGTGGCGGTGGCGGCCGCTGCGGCCGTGCTGCGGGCGGCCGGCGTGGGCGGTCCGTCGGCCGGGCAGCAGCACCGCGACTCCGACTGACCGCTCATTCGCTCACAGCTGCTTCCGGCCCGGCCATATCTGGCACAGCTGTATCCGGCACCGTCGGCACCGTCGGCTCGATGGAGTAGAACAGCGGAATCCGGTACAGCGCCGGCGGCTCGCCGGGCAGCCCGAGCTCGTGCCAGCGCCGCCGGATCGCCACCCGGACCAGCTTGCGGGCCCGATGCAACAGGAACAGCGCGAGCGGCACCTCGGCGAACGCCGCCGAGGCCAGGCTGCCCCACACGTCCGACGTTCCCCAGTCCAGCACTATGTCGAACCAGGCGTCGCACAGCAGCAGCGTCGCGGTGAACACCGCGAGCACGACGACGATCTGCCGCCGCAGCATGGCCGCCACGATGGTCCCGGTCAGGGACAGCAGCAGCAGGATGTCGAAGCCGACCCAGGCCGCGGACCAGGCCTTCGAGCGGTAGCCGGTCGGCATGGAGATCGCCAGGTAGACGATCCAGGCACCGAGCCCGGTACAGCAGGCCACGAGCACGGTGAGCAGGCGCGAGCGCAGGCGTCGCACGCGCTGCGGGTTGCTGCCGAGTTCCCGGGCCGCGTCGAGCAGAAATCCGGAGTGAATAGGAGTCTTGGTTGCCGTGTGCATGGCGGTCTCCCCCAGGGCCCGGCCGTGGCGGCGGGTGGTGCCACGGCCGGGCGGATCGTGCTGTGGGTGTCAGTGTGCGAAGACCGGTACCGCGTCCTCGGCGGTCTCGGTGTGGTCGGCCCCGGAGTTTCCGGAGCCGGCGGCGGGTGCGCCGGTCTGCGGCCGGGCGTTGATCAGCGTCGCGGCCACCAGGGCGGCCAGTGTCAGCAGCCCTGCGGCGATCCAGTAGGCGATGGAGAAACCGTGGACCATGGCCGACAGCTTCAGCTGCGCGCCGCCGGCCGCGGAGTGGACGCCCGCGGCGTGGTCCTTGGCGTAGTTCGCGGTGGCGCTGTTGGCGATCGTGCTCAGCAGCGAGGTGCCGATCGCGCCGCCGACCTGCTGGGAGGTGCTGACCATCGCCGAGGCGACACCGGCGTCCTGCGGCCGGACGCCGTGGGTCGCCACGTTCATGGCCGGCATGAACACCAGGCCCATGCCGAAGCCGAGCATCAGCAGTGCGGGCAGCACGGTGGTGGTGTAGGAGCCGGCGACCGAGATCTGGGTCAAGATCAGCATCGCCGCCGCGGCGATCGCCGCACCGGGCACCATCAGGAACTTGGTCGGGACCTTCGGCAACAGCCGGACCGCGACCTGGGTGGCGCCGAGCATCATGCCGACGACCATCGGCAGGAACGCCAGACCGCTCTTGAGCGGGCTGTAGCCCAGCACGACCTGCAGGTAGTAGGTGAGGAACAGGAACGCGCCGAACATCGCGACCACCGCGAGACCGATGGTCAGGTACGCACCGCCGCGGTTGCGGTCTGTGATGACGCGGAGCGGGAGCAGCGGGCTGGCCACGCGGGTCTGGGAGAAGATGAACGCGGCGAGCAGCACCACGGAGCCGATGATGAAGCCGAGCGTGGTGGTGGAGCTCCAACCGTCGGTCTCGGCCTTGTTGAATCCGTAGACCAGCGAGGCCAGGCCGGCGCCGGCCAGCACGATGCCGAGGATGTCCAGACGGTTGTGGTTGCGGGTGCCCTCGGGCTCCTTGATCTCGAAGATCGCGCCGGCCACGGCGACCACGGCGAACAGGACGTTGACGTACAGCGTCCAGCGCCAGTTCGCGTACTCGGTGAGCACCCCGCCCAGCAGCAGGCCGACGGCCGCGCCGCCGCCGGAGATCGCGCCGTAGATGCCGAAGGCCTTGGCGCGCTCCTTCGGCTGGGTGAAGGTGACGGTCAGCAGCGACAGCGCCGCCGGGGCCAGGATCGCGCCGAACGCACCCTGCAGGGCGCGGGCGCCGAGCAGCATGCTGGTGTTGACGGCCGCGCCGCCGAGCGCCGAGGCGCCGGCGAAGCCGATCAGGCCGATGAGGAAGGCCCGGCGCCGGCCCCAGCGGTCGGAGATGCGGCCGCCGAACAGCAGCAGCCCGCCGAAGGCCAGGGCGTAGGCGGTGACCACCCACTGCCGGTTGGCGTCGGAGATGCCCAGGTCGCGCTGGGCGGAGGGGAGGGCGATGTTCACGATGGTGCCGTCGAGGACGACCATCAGCTGGGCCAGGGCGATGAAGGCCAGGGCCCGCCACCGCCTCGGGTCGAGGGTCTGGGCTATGGACTCGGTCATGACGAGGTAGTCCTTGTCTGGGTGTGGCTGGTGTTCGGGTTCTGGGCCGCCTCGCCCTGCGCGCAGGGCTTGGTGAGCGGCAGGACGATCTGGTCGAGGATGGTGAGGATGAACGCCGGATCCGGCGGTCGGCCGGTGAGGATCAGCCGGTGGAAGACCATGGACGGGACGATGTCGGACAGCAGCTCGTAGTTCGGGACCGGCGCGATCTCGCCGCGCTGGATCGCCCGGTCGAAGACCGCCCGGTACACCGCCTTGCGCGGTGCGATGAACAGCTCGGCGAACGCCTCGCGGAGTTTGGCGTCGTGGACCAGGCCCGAAACCAGACCGGCCTGGACGTCGGTCCGGAACGTGTCGTCCACGTCGTTGAAGTGACAGGTGAGCTCGACCAGATCGCCGCGCAGGGTCCCGGTGTCCGGCTGCGTGGGGGCGGCCTTCATCCGGCCGACCGCGTCCACGACCAGCTCCGCCTTGCCGGCCCAGCGCCGGTAGCACGTGGCCTTCCCGGCGCCGGCCCGGGCGGCCACGGCGTCGATGGTCAGCCGGTCGTAGCCGACCTCGGCCAGCACCTCCAGGGCGGCCTGGCGCAGGGCGTCGTCCCGGGACGCGTCGCGCTTGCGCCCGGGGGTGTGGACCGACTCCTGGGCCTGTGCCACCTGGCTGGTCATCGGTGCTCGCCTCTCAATGCTGAACGAGTTTGTATCGAAACGGGAGCGTCTCGGAACTCCATCGTATCGAAACTAGCCCGTTTCGCAAAAGCGGAATCCGGGGTGACGCACATCACCCCAGGTCAGCGGGTTGCTGACCTGGGGTGATGCGTTGAGGAACCGGCGGCTACTGCTCCGAGCGGGACTCGTAGCGCTTGTCCCGGATATAGATCTGGGCCGGCGCGCCCGCTCCGGCGCTCCGGCGGTCGACGTCGAACAGGCCGGTCGCCGTCACCAGGTTGCTGAGCTTGGGGTAGCCGTAGGTGCGGGAGTCGAAGTCCGGCTGCTGATTGGTCAGGATCTGGCCCACGCCGGACAGACCGGCCCAGCCGTCCTCGTCGCTGGCCGCCTCCACCACCGTCCGCAGCAGGCTGACGAGCTTCGCGTCGCCGCGTAGCTTGGCCGCCGTGCTCTTCGCGGTCGGCTTCGCCGTAGTCTCCGGCACGACCTCGTCGGTGACCGCCAGGTTCTCGGTGTAGATGAACTTGTCGCACGCCGCGACGAACGGCTTCGGCGTCTTGCGCTCGCCGAACCCGTACACGATCAGGCCGGACTCCCGGATCCGGGCGGCCAACCGGGTGAAGTCGCTGTCCGAGGACACGATGCAGAACCCGTCGAAACGCCCGGAGTACAGCAGGTCCATGGCGTCGATCACCATCGCGGCGTCGGTGGCGTTCTTGCCGGAGGTGTAGGCGAACTGCTGGATCGGCTGGATGCTCAGCGTCAGCAGCTGTTCCTTCCAGCCCTTGAGGCTGGTCCCGGTCCAGTCGCCGTAGGCGCGCTTGACGTGCGCCGTGCCGTACTTGGCGATCTCCGCCAGCAGTGTCGGCGCGTTGCCCGGCTGGGCATTGTCCGCGTCGATCAGCACCGCGAGCTTGACCGCGTCTTCCGCGACCACGTGGTTCTCCCTCCGACAGCGTCCACGATAGCCGTCACTTCCCCAGCTGCTCGGGAACGCCGTCGAGGACGAGGGCTGCCGCGCCGCGCGCCCCGGCGCTGTCGCCGAGCAGGCTCGGGACGATCCGCAGGCGTTGGTGCAGCGAGCCCATGGTGCCCCGGTTCAGCGTGCGGCGCATCGGCTCCAGCAGCGCCTCGCCGGCCTCGACCAGGTCGCCGCCGATGACCACGAGTTCCGGATTGAGCAGCGAGACGACGGTGGACAGCGCCCGGCCGACCGCCTCGCCGGCGTCCTCGACGGCCCGCAGCGCCCCGCGGTCGCCCCGGCGCAGCAGGGCGGCCAGGTCGACGCTGCCGACCGGCTGTCCCCAGCTCCGGGCCAGCAGCCCGGTGATCGCGGCCGGGCTGGCGACGGTCTCCAGGCAGCCGCGGCCGCCGCAGCGGCAGACCGCGCCGAACAGATCGACCACCACGTGCCCGAGTTCGCCGGCCAGCCCGAGATGGCCCAGGAGCATGCGGCCGTCGCTCATCATGCCGGCGCCGATGCCGGCGGCCAGCCGCACGTAGACCACGTTGGCGCAGTCGCGGGCCGCGCCGAAGCGCCGTTCGGCGAGCACGCCGGCGTTGGCGTCGTTGATGATCCGGGTCGGCAGCCCGGTCCGTTCGGCGAGCACGTCGGCCGGCCGGGTGCCGACCCAGCCGGGCATGATCCCCTCGGCCCGGAGGCCGCCGGTGGCCTTGTCGACGGGGCAGGCGATCCCGAGCCCCAGCCCCAGGATCTTCTCCGGCGGTACGGCCGTGTCCTGGACCGCGCTCGTGATGAGCCGCACGGCGGTGTCCAGCGCCCGCTCCGGATCGTCGTCGACGGCGATCGTCTCGGACCGGTCCCAGCGCGAGGTTCCGACGACATCGGTCAAAATAACGCGGACATGATCGTGCCCCACGTCGAGCCCGACCGCGTAGCCGGCCTCAGGGTCCAGAGACACCAGCTGAGGCGGCCGGCCGGCGCGCTGACCCGACGGCACGCCGTCGGCGCTCTCGCGCACCAGTCCGGCCGTGATCAGCTCCAGGATCACCGAGCCCACGGTGGCGCGGGCCAATCCGGTGCGGCGGACCAGTTCGGCCCGGGACAGCGCGGGGGCGTCGGTGAGGGCTTGCAGCACTCGGACCCGCCCCAGGCTGTGCAGGTTGACAGGGGTCTGGGCGGCGGCGTCTGGATCGGTGGCGGTCGGGTGCACGCCGAGCACCCTAGCAACGCCAGTAAAGCTCGATCTAGTCAAAACTGCTTCGTCACATGTTTCCAGTCTCTTGACTTTCGCGCATACTCGGCTGAATGTGATGGGCGGCGAGTGCTCCAGCAGGCATCCAGTTCGGAGGCGCAATGGAACAGCACAGACGCACCAAACGGCCCAGACTGCGCAGGACGGTCCACGCGACGGTGGCTCTCACCGTCGGCCTTGGCATCGCGGTATCCGCCGCCCCAGCCTCATCGGCCGGAGCCGGAGCCGGGGCCGGGGCCGCAACAGCCGGGGCCGCGGCGGCGAAGCGAGCGCAGCTGCCGATCTATCTCGACACCCACTACAGCGCCGAGGCCCGCGCCGCGGATCTGGTGTCCCGGATGACGCTCCCTGAGAAGGTGGCGCAGCTGAGCACCAACAGCGGGCCGGCGATCCCGCGGCTGGGAGTGCAGCAGTACACGTATTGGAGCGAGGGCCAGCACGGCGTCAACACGCTGGGCGCCAACCAGAACAACGACGGCAATGGCGGCGCGGTCCGCTCGACCAGCTTCCCGACGAACTTCGCCAGCACCATGTCCTGGGACCCGAGCCTGGTCTACCAGGAGACCACGGCGATCTCCGATGAGGCGCGCGGGTTCCTGGACAAGTCGCTGTTCGGCGTGAACCAGAACAACCTCGGGCCGTCGGCGAGCGATTACGGCAGCCTCACGTTCTGGGCCCCGACCGTGAACATGGACCGCGATCCCCGTTGGGGCCGCACCGATGAGGCATTCGGCGAGGATCCGTATCTGGTCTCGCAGATGGCCGGCGCGTTCGTCAACGGCTACGAGGGGAACACCCCGACCGGGCAGTCCGAGACCGGGTATCTCAAGGTCGCGGCCACGGCGAAGCACTACGCGCTGAACAACGTCGAGCAGGACCGCACCGGCGTCTCGTCCAACGTCAGCGACACCGACCTGCACGACTACTACACCAAGCAGTTCGCGAGCCTCATCCAGAACGCGCATGTCTCGGGCCTGATGACGTCGTACAACGCCATCAACGGGACCCCGTCCGTGGCCGACACGTACACCGCGAACCAGCTCGCGCAGCGTCAGTACGGCTTCAACGGCTACGTGACCTCCGACTGCGGCGCCATCGGCACGACCTACCAGACCTTCCCGAGCGGTCACGACTGGGCGCCGCCCGGCTGGAGCACCGACGGCAAGGGCTCCACCGGGACGTGGACGAACACCGCGACCGGGGCCACCGTCCCGGCTCAGGCCGGCGGCCAGGCGTACGCGCTGCGCGCGGGCACCGACCTGAACTGCTCCGGCGGCGAGAACACGTACGCTGACATCACGGCCGCGATCAGCGCCGGAATCCTCAGCGAGGGCGTCATCGACAACGCGCTCGTGAAGATCTTCACGGTGCGGATGCAGACCGGCGAGTTCGACCCCGCGGGCTCGAATCCGTACACGAACATCACCAAGGCGCAGATCCAGAGCCCGGCGCACCAGGCGCTGGCGACCGAGGTCGCCGACAACTCGCTGGTGCTGCTGAAGAACCAGCCGGCCACCGGGGCATCCACCTCGACGGCCGCCGCCAAGCCGCTGCTCCCGTTGTCCGCGGCCGCCACGAACAAGATCGTGATCGTCGGCGACATGGCGAACGCCGTGACCCTGGGCAACTACTCCAGCGATCCGACGCTCCAGGTCAGTCCGGTGCAGGGCATCACGGCCGCGGTGCGGAAGGCGAATCCCGGCGCGACCGTCACCTTCGACGCCTGCGGCACCTCCACCACGGCGACCACCGCGGCCACCTGCTCGGCGCAGACTCTCGCCGATGTGGCGAACGCCGACGCGGTCATCGTCTTCGCCGGCACCAACCAGCAGATCGCCGACGAGGGCAAGGACCGCACCACGATCGCCATGCCGGGCAACTACGACTCGCTGATCAGCCAGGTCGCGGCGGTCGGCAACCCGCGTATGGTGCTGGCGATCCAGTCCGGCGGCCCGGTGCGGATCGACGACGTGCAGAAGGACTTCCCGTCGATCGTGTTCAGCGGCTTCAACGGCGAGAGCCAGGGCACGGCCCTGGCCGACGTGCTGTTCGGCAAGCAGAACCCGGACGGGCACCTCGACTTCACCTGGTACGCCGACGACTCGCAGCTCCCTGCGATGTCGGACTACGGACTCACCCCGGCCGAGACCGGCGGGCTGGGCCGCACCTACATGTACTTCACCGGCACCCCCACCTACCCCTTCGGCTACGGCCTGAGCTATTCGACCTTCAGCTTCTCCGGCGTAAGCGCGGACCGCCGCACCGCCGACGCGAACGGCAGCCAGAGCGTCACCGTCACGGTGACGAATACCGGCAGCACAGCGGGCAGCACCGTGGCGCAGGTCTACGCGCAGCCGAAGTTCACGGTCGCCGGCCAGACCTTCCCGAAGGAGCAGCTGGTCGGCTTCCAGAAGAGCAAGGTACTGAAGCCGGGGGAGAGCCAGCGGCTCACGATCAGCGCGCAGATCCCCGATCTGGGCATCTGGAACCCGGACACCATGAACTCGGTGGTCTATGACGGCACCTACGGGTTCGAGGTCGGCGCCGACGCGGCGGATCTGCGCGGCGGCGTCGACGTCGCGGTGACCGGCACGCTGACGCCGCGGGTCAGCACTGTCTCCGTGCAGCCCGACCAGGTCGACTTCCAGGCCGGGCAGACGCTCGACCTCACCGGCAAGAACCCGTGGATCGCGGACGACACCACCGGCGTCGGCTCGGTTCCGCAGGGCCGGAACATGAGCGTCACGGCCGACGGCATCGTCGAGGCCGCGGATGCCGACGGCAGTTTCGCAGACCTCTCCAAGGCACACGTGAGCTACCGCAGCAGCGATCCGCGCGTAGCGACCGTCAACTCCAAGGGACTGGTCACGGCGGTCGGCACCGGAGCGGCGGACATCACGGTCACCGTCGACGGGGTCAGCGGATCGACGCCGATCGTCGTCGGCCACGCGGTGTCCGTCGCGACGCCCGCGCTCGCTCAGCCCGGCCAGGCCTCGACGGTCAGCACGACGTTCACCAACACCGCCGCGGCGTCGACCGGCTCCGGCGCGGTGACCGACGTCGCGATGAACCTCGACCTGCCCGCGGGCTGGACCGCGACCGCGACCAGCCCGGCGAACTTCGCCAGTGTCGCGCCCGGTCAGAAGGTGACCACCACCTGGTCGGTGACTGTTCCGAATGGTGCCGGGGGTACGTACACGCTGAACGCCGATGCGACCGTCGGCGGGAAGCATGACAGCACCGGCTACAGCCAACTGGCGGTGCCGTACACCTCGCTCCCGGCAGCCTTCAACAACGACGCGATCACCAACGACAGCAACCGCGGCGGCGCCGATCTGGACGGGGCCGGCGCGAGCTATTCGGCACAGGCCCTGGCCGCGGTCGGGGTGACGCCGGGAGCGCCGCTGGTGCACGACGGCCTCACCTTCACCTGGCCCCACCGACAGGTCGGCCAGTCTGACAACGTGGTCGCCGCCGGGCAGACCATCGACGTCTCCGGCTCGGGCTCCACGCTCGGCCTGCTGGGCACCAGCACCTGGGGACCCAGCACCGGCAGCGGCACGATCACCTACACCGACGGCAGCACCCAGCCCTACACGATCGGCTTCGGCGACTGGGCCAACGGCACCCCGCCGACCGGTGCCGACGTCGCGATCCGCGCGCCCTACGGCAACCAGCCGGGGAACCAAACCGGCTGGGCGGCGACCGTCGACTATTACCCGATCACGCTCGACCCGGCCAAGACCGTGCAGTCGATCACGCTGCCCAGTGGCAGCGCGCAACCGCACGGCGGGATCCCGGCGCTGCACATCTTCGCCATGTCCATCAAGTCCGACCAGCTTTCCGTCACCGCCCCGCCGGCCCTGGAAGCGGGCTCGTCGGGCACGGTGACCACGACGCTGGCGAACCCGTCGTCGGCCGCGCTGGCCACCGTGGCGCTCGCGTTGACGCTCCCCAGCGGCTGGACCGCGACGAACAGCACGCCGAACACGTTCGCCTCGGTGCCGGCCGGAGCGACGGTCTCGACGACCTGGTCGGTGTCGGTACCGGCGGCCCAACAGCCGGGATCGCACGTGATCGGGGTGACGGAGAGCGTCGGCGGCAGCCAGGCGGGCCTGTCCGGCACCCAGACCACGGTGGCCTACCCGTCGCTGACCGCCGGGTTCAACAACGTGTCCATCACGGACGACGCGAACCACGGTCCCGGCAACCTCGACGGCGGCGGCAACAGCTTCTCCGCCCAGGCACTGGCCGCGGCCGGACTGAACCCGGCGGGCCAGTTCACCTTCAACGGCCTCGTATTCACCTGGCCCGGTGCCGCCGCGGGCACCGCCGACAACATCGAGGCCGACGGTCGCTCGTTCAGTGTCGCCGGCAGCGGCACCACCCTCGGCTTCCTCGGCGCCGCCGCCAACGGCCAGTCGTCCGGCACCGCGACGATCACCTACACCGACGGCAGCACGCAGCCGTTCACGCTCGGGTTCGGCGACTGGGCCTCCACGTCGCCGTTCCCCGGTTCACAGGTCGCGGTGACATCGGCTTATGGAAACACCTCCAGCGGCACATCGCCGTGGAAGGCCTCGGTGTTCTACGACGGTGTGACGCTTCAGGCCGGGAAGACCGTCCAGTCGGTGACGCTGCCGGCCGGCACGTCCTCGCCGCTGCACGTGTTCACGGCGGCCATCGGCTGATCACGGTCGGCTGAGGTCTGTGGTGCCCCAGGTCGGTTTCGCCGATCTGGGGCACCACCCGTGATTCGGTTCTGCGGCCGGGGGATCAGCGAGCGCTTTCGGCGCGGGTCAGTACCTTGTGATTACTGGCCACGCCATCGAGATCTATGTAGCAGCCCTGGAGGTGGCGTCGGCCGTCGGCGGTGAACCCGGTGCGCGCGTGCAGGACGCGGGTGTTGTCGAAGATGACGCAGTCGCCGGGACCGAGCCGGAACCGGACCGCGGCCGCGGCGTCGTAGAGCAGGTCGGCGAAGGCCCGGTAGGCGGCGTAGAAGGTTTCGATGGCGTCGGGGCTGTCAGGGTCGTCGGGGTCGTCGGGGTTCACGCTGACCGGCTGCATGGACCGGTTGTTGAAACGAACCTCGCGGACGCGGCCTTTCGCGTCCAGGCCGATCAGCGGCTGGGTCGAGCTCAGGTCGGTGTTCGCGTCGCGGTATCGGAACGTCACCGGCGTCGTGGTGAGCGAGCGGAACGCCGCCGGGTCGGCCGCGCGCAGGCGGCCGGCCGCCTCGAACCCGTCGACCAGCGCCGAGTCGCCGCCCTCGGCCGCGTTGACCAGGCAGTGCAGGAGCTGGACGGTGGGCACCGGGTCCCGGTACGGGTTGTCGGTGTGCGGGGTGATCGGCAGGTTGGTGAAGGCCAGGTTGGTGGCCGCGGGTTCGGTGCGGACTTCGAAGAGCTCGCCGTAGTTGGTGGTGCGGACGTACCCGAATTCCGAGGCGACGCGCAGGACCGTGCAGTCTTGGACGGGGACGCCGTGGAGCACCGCGTAACCCTGGCGGAGTACCGCGTCGAGGCAGGCGGTCCTGATGTCGTCGGTGGTGAGGAAACCGTCCCACGCGAAGCGCGGAATCGGGTGGGACGCGCCGTGCCACAGCGTCTTCGCGTCCTCGGTCCGCGGGTTCGGTGTGGTGGCCGGCGCGGCCGGGTGGTGCGTGGCCAGCCATTCGCGGGGGAACGTCGCGACGTGGCCGTCCGGGGCGAACGTGAAGGTGAGGTGGTCCGGCGTCTCGTCGACGCCGCTCACCTCCGGGGCGATCGGCAGGTCGGTGATGCCGAACAGCTTCTGACCGCTGACCGGGTCCACGCACTCCGGACAGCGGCAGTTGTCGCGGAGCCAGATGGCTGGGATCTGCGTCATATTTCCGTCTCCCTGTTTTCGTTACCGGTCGCCGATGGAGCGCGCCAGCGGTGCGGACGCGACGGAGTTGCGCACGATGAACGCCATCGCGTCGCCGAGATAGCGGTCGTCGGACCATTCGAGCGGACTGCCGGAAGGGTCGGTGGTGCGCCGGTGCTCGCGCAGGAGCGCGGTGCCCACGGCCGTCTCCAGAAGTGCGGCGTCGGCGGGATCGGCGTTGATCGCGTCGATGGCGTGCTCGGCGTGCTCGAAGAAGATCCCGAACAGTTCCAGCGCGTCGCAGATGGACTCCCGGTCCAGATCGACGGTGGCGAGCAGGGTCCCGACCCGTTCCACGTAAGCGGTTCGCTCGATCATCACCGGACGCCCGGACAGCAGCCGGACGCGGGTCAGGCGGAAGAGCGGATCACCGATCGCCAGGCCCAGCTTCTCGGCCTCCCGCTCGTTCGCCGTGGCGCGCTCCAGGCTGACGGTGCGTCCGGAGGGGACCTCACCGATCAGCCGAGCCCACCGCGAGAAGGACCTCAGCTCGGCGAAGTTCTGCTCGCGCGGCCGGGCCAGGACGGTGCGCCGCGCGCCTTGGTGCGAGGCGATGACGCCTTCCTCGGTGAGCAGGGCGAACGCGCGGCGGACGGTGCTGCGGGAGACGCCGTACTCCTCGGCGATCTCGTGTTCCGACGGGAGCTTGGCGCCGAGCGGGTGGACTCCGTCGAGGACCGCCTTCCGTAGTCGCCCCGCCAACTGGCGGTACCCGAGGACCGTCGACATCCGTTGCCTCCGCTTGCTCCGCGCTGGCTTGCTTCACTCCGGCCAACTCGTAGGACCAAGGTAGCAGTTGTGGGACCAAGTTGGGTGACGGCCTCCCCATCGATGATCGCTCCATCGATGATCTTCGTTCCCGATACAACCCCGCCAGCTGGTCCGCCGGTTAGAGAAGGGTGAGGGTGATCGGGAGGGGAACGTCCTTTGCCTCGGTGGGACTGGGAGTGGCTTCAGCTGTGGCGATGGCTGTACGGCTGCTGATACCAGTCCCGGTGGGCATGGCCGACAACAACGACGGGTCTCGGCTGCTGTGCCTGGTCGGCGCGGACGCGCGGGTCGTCCACAGCGCACGAGTGCCGTTCTGGCGTTACGTCGTGGAGAACTATCCCGCTGTGGGGCCGCATCATCGATGTCAGTCGTATCCGTCCACGATGCTTCTTCCCGCCTGGCTCGCGACGGTGGTCCACAGGTACGTGCTCAGGCTTCCCGGCGTCATCGACCTGCGGGAGCTGGTCGTCGAGTACTGCGTCATCGTCGGGTTCGTGATGTGGGCGGCCTCGCGACTGGTACGCGGTCTGTCCGCGGCGCCGCGCGTCGTCGTCCTCGGTTCGTTGTTCTTGGTCCTGGCCGAGGCCACCTTCGCCGACTATGCGAACTCGCCCTATACGGAGACCGCCGCGATCTGGGGTCTTGCGGTGTTCGCGGTGGCAGGTGTCGCGGCCATGACCGAACATCGGAGACGACGCGCCGCATATGTCGTCGCGTGGTCGGGGGCACTGTTCGCCGTCGGTGCGAAGGTGGAAACCCTGACGCTGGTGGTGCCGTTGGGAGTCTTCTTCGCCGGCTGCCGAGGAGGGTGGCGCCGTCTCGGCCGACGTTCATCGGACCGCTATATCCCCGTGCTCGCCGTCGTCTCGCTCATCGGCGTGGCCATGTGGCAGGGCGGTGTCTTCGGGGGCGGCCCCGAGGACCAGCAGACGAACGTGCGGAACGAACTCACCATGACGCTCATGCCGTTGTCGGACGACCCGGGAGCCGTGGCCGCGGGGCTCGGGCTGCCGCGTTCCCTCGGTGCCTACAGCGGCGCCAGCATCTGGTCCGCGCATCCGATCCAGCAGGATCCCGCGTTCGACTCCTCGCGCGTCACCATCCCGCGCCTCGGCGGCTATCTCGCCACCCACCCCCGACTCGCGGCCCGGGTCTTGGCAAGCGGATCAGGGCCCTTCTTGCGCATGTTCCGCACCGGCTACTACATCGGCAACTACAGCGTGGCCGACAGCCGGGGGCAGGCCCAGCGGGAGGAGCACCGCGTCGCGGTCGTCTCCTGGGTGGCGAACCGTTTCGCCTGGGTCGGCTTCGGCGGCATCGTGGCGTACTGGATCGCCTGTCTCGCCGGGGCGATCGCCTTTCGCCGCCGTGGTGCGAAGGGCTCGCTCCGGCACGCATTCGCCACGGTCGCCCTCGTGCTCGCGGCCGGTTCGGTGTTCCAGTACCTGACCGCGGTCTTCGGGGAGGGCAACGAAGTCACGAAGCACTTGGCGATAAGCCTGTTCTGCGCGACGCTCGCGCCCCTGTGGATATTCGCGGCCGGGTTCGCGCGCGATGTTTCGTCCGAGTCCGAACCCTTACGGGCAACCGAAGCTGCCCGCGAGCCCGTCCTCGTGGACGTGTCGCCTCGACCCCCGCTGAACGAGAATCGTTCTCACCTATGGCATCTCCCGACCAGTAATGGAGTCGCCGACCATGCACAGCCACGGACGGGCCACCTCGGCGAACCGCGCACCCGAGGAGCGTGAGACCTCACGCCGGTCCGACAACCGCGCCCTGCGGACGGCCGCCGCCGCCCCTTTGTCCGCGCAGAATGTCCTCGCCCTTCAGCGGGCGGTCGGCAACGCGGCGGTCTCCCGCCTCGTCGAGGCCGAGCGGCACTCCCACGGCCCGAGCTGCGGCCATGCGGCGCCGGCCGCCACCGCGGACGCGTCCCGCGGCCCGGCCGCGGCTGCCCCGGTGCAGCGCGCGCGAGCCGCGGCCGCAGCCACAGGCGCGGCCGCGCCCGCGGCCGCCACCCCGGTGCAGCGCGCGAAGACCGAGGACGAGCGCGGCGCCCACCTCCGCCGCATCGAGATGGCCGAGACGGCCGCCACCCAACTGGCCGCCCGCATCCACGGGACGACCCTCGCCGACCACATCTTCGCCGGCCGGCCGATGAGCGGCGGACTGGACCGCAACGCCCCACAGGGCCTGCACGCCTACACCGACAAGAAGCTCCCGAGCGGCATCCAGGAGGTCCAGGCCGACCGGATCGGCAACCAGGACAAGGTCCACGTCATCACCTGGAAGTACGAGGGGCGCGACGCGACCAAGCGGAGCACGATGTTCCCCCGCTGGATGACCCGCGACCACGTCCTCGCCCTCATCGCCCTCCAGCGCGGCGGCAACGTCCAGGAGCTCCCGGTGAACGCCAGCAAGAACGTCCGCACCAGCGAGACGAAGCCGGTCAGCGCGCACGAGATCCGGACCCACATCCTGCGCGGCGTGGAGATCAACCTCCAGGTGGTCGGCGACACGGTCTACCCGACGCACTCCGCGTTCTGACGGACGCCTCTACCGGGTCTCGGCACGCCGTCAGCTCACACCCTGCGCGCTCTTCAACCGCCCGGCCTGGACATCGGAAAGGTGGGACAGAAGCGTCCCGCCCATCTGCTTCAGCACCGTGGGATCGGTCGACACCGGCCCGATGATGGCGACGACCGAGACCGCCGTGCCGACCGCGACCAGTTCGGCGGCCATCAGCTCGGCCTTGCCGTCGGCGGTCAGGTAGTCGATGTAGCCGGCCTGTCCGGCCCTGGCCAGTTCCGGGATCGCGCTGGGCGACATGGTGACAGAGCCGCCGCCCTGCTGTGGAACGGACAGGCTCTGGCAGCCCTTGAGTCCCGCGGCGAGGTCGGTGATCAGCGCCGAGGCCTCGGCGGCGGACGGGAACGTCATCACCGAGTCCTCGATCGAGTGGCCGTCACCGGCCTTCGTGAGCTCGCGGTCCACCTCGGCCGTCGTGCCGTACTTCGGAGACAGGGCTTCCTGCGCGTCTACGAAGGTCTGACAGGCACTGCCTCCGGTGGCCACCACGTCCTGGGCGTTTGTGGTCGCCTTGCTGTCCTGCGCGGGGTCGAAGGTGTAGCCGGCTTCGTCCTTGCCGGTCAGCAGGATCCGGTTGCTGATCTCGTCCGTCGTCAGCGTGGACCCGGAGGCGCCACCGGACGATGCGGCCTGCGCGGTCGGCGCCGAGGTTGTCGCGCTTGCGGCCGTACTCGCGCTTGTACTTGTCCTTGTACTCGCCGACGGTTTGGCGGCCTTCCCCGAACCGCCACTGCCACAGGCCGCCGCGCTCAGGACTATCGCAGCGAGGACGGCTATGGAAACGCCCTTGGTCCCGAACGGCATGGCGGTCAACATAGCAGCACACAGAGATGGCCGATATGAACAGCGATTGTCTATCCGGCTGTCTGCTCCTGTCAGCATTCACTTACGCTGTGCGATCTAGCGCCAGTCGTCGCGACGCGCGAGGTCTCGGGCGGCGCCGATCAGCACCGCGAGCGCGGCGGAGTCGTTGTCCCGCCGCCAGACCAGCTGCAAGTCGAGGGTCGGCAGATCGTCGCTGATCGCGACGGACGCGGTGCCGATCGGTCCGCGGCCGGCAACGCTCGCCGGCACCAGCGCGAAGCTGCGCTTGTCACTGAGGTCGAGGTGGCCCAGGCCGTGGACCGGACTCTCCCAGTATTCGAACCGCTCTCCGGTCACTTCCAGGGCCTTCATCATGAAGTCGTGGCGTCCGGGCGCCAAGCGGCGCGCCGGGTGGCACAACCGTTGTCCGGCGAACTCCCGCAACGCGACTTCGCCGCGGTCGGCTAGCGGATGGTGTTCGCAGACCACTGCGACGAGGCGTTCCACGCGCAGCAACTCGTGCCGGTAGGCGGGACGCTCGGGGATGTCGCGGGACAGTACGAGGTCGTATCCGCCGGCTGAAAGCGCCGCGTCCAGGGCCGGACTCCAGCCTTCGTGAACGTCGACGGTGACCCCGGGATGGCGCTGCGCCATCGCCGCGACCAGTTGCGGCACGGTGTCGAAGACCGCCGAGTGGATGTAGCCGACGCGCACGGTGCCGAGCTCGCCGCGCGCGGCCGCCGCGGTCTGCTCGATCATGCGGTCGGTCTCGGCCAGGATGCGGCGGGCCGAGGCGATGAACACCTGTCCGGCTTCGGTCAGGTGGACGGCCGGCCGCCGCCGGAACAGCGTCACGCCCAGTTCGCGCTCCAGGTCGCGAATCTGCCGGCTCAGCGGCGGCTGCGCCATCATCAGCCGCTCGGCCGCGCGCTGGAAACCGCCCTCCTCGGCCACGGCGACCGCGTAGCGCATGAGACGGAGATCGATCACCATACCCGGAGGGTATCCCGAGGTGCCGTAACCGGTCTTGGACTGGGCGCGGCACCCCGGATGAGACTGGGCTCGGTGATCAGGGCCACGGATACGGAGGCGACGAGGATGCAAGCCCCTCGGCTCGTGGTGGGAATCAGCGGCGCGACCGGGATCGCGTACGGCGTGCGGCTGCTCGAACTGGCGCGTAAGGCAGGGGTCGAGACACACCTGGTGGTCACCCCCGCCGGGCAGCAGACCCGCGCTCACGAGACCGATCTGTCGGCCCGCGACCTCGCGGCGATGGCCGACGTCTCCTACCGCGCGGCGGACATCGGTGCGGCGATCGCCTCGGCGATCCTTCCGGACCGCCGGGATGGTCGTGGCGCCGTGTTCCATCAGGACCTTGTCGGCGATCGCCTACTCCAACGGCGACAACCTGCTCACCCGCGCGGCGGATGTGACGCTGAAGGAGCGGCGCCGCCTGGTGCTGCTGGTCCGCGAGACGCCGCTGACCCTCGGGCATCTGCGGGCGATGACCGCCGTGACGGAGTCCGGGGGCATCGTCATGCCGCCGGTTCCGGCCTTCTACCTCCGTCCGCAGAGTGTGGACGACATCGTCGAGCACACCGTCGGGCGGGCTCTGGACCTGTTCGGGACCGACGTCCCGGACTTGCCCCGATGGGGCGGCTGACATGAGAGGAACACCGGTGAAGCACCTGCGCAGCCTGCGTGAGTTCATATCCGAGCTGGAAGACGTCGGCGAGGTTCAGTCGATCGACGCCGAGGTGGACTGGAACCTGGAGATCGGGGCGGTGATCCGCCGCTCCTATGACCTGCGGGCCCCGGCCCCGCTGTTCAGGAACATCAGGGGATATCAGGGGTCTGGGTTCCGCGTCCTGGGTGCGCCGGGCGGCCTGTCCGGCCCGACGCATCCCCTGGCCCGGATCGCGCTGGCGCTCGGGCTGCCCGCGGACACCGGCGGCCAGGAGATCATCGAGACCGTCGTCGCCGCGCGGGACAAGCCGGGGATCCCGCCGGTCGTCGTGGAACGGGCCGCGGCGCCGTGCAAGCAGAACGTGATGCTCGGCGACGACGTCGACCTGCTCCGGTTCCCGACGCCGCTGATCCACGGCAACGACGGCGGCCGCTACATCCAGACCTACGGGATGAACATCGCCAAGACCCCGGACGGTTCGTGGACCAACTGGTCGATCAACCGGATGATGATCCACGACGCGAACACCCTGGCCTGCCTCATCCCGGCACCGCAGCACCTGGGCGTCGTCCGCGCCCAATGGGCCGAGCGCGGCGAGCCGATGCCGGTCGCGCTGGCGCTCGGCGTCGAGCCGGGGCTGCCGTTCGTGGGCGCCTACCCGCTGCCGGAGGGCGCGGACGAGGCGTGCTTCCTCGGCGCACTGTTCGGCGAGGGCATCGAGGTCGTCCCGGCCGAGACCGTCGATCTGTTGGTGCCGGCCACCGCCGAGATCGTCGTCGAGGGCCACATCGCCTTCGACGAGACGGTGATGGAGGGCCCGATGAACGAGTACCCGGGCTACAACGCCACCGACCGCTCCCCGAAGCCGGTCTTCCACGTCACCGCGATCACCCACCGGGACAACGCGATCCTGCCCGTCGTCGCCGCCGGCCCGCCGGTGGAGGAGGACCACACGCTGTCCGGCACCATGCACGCCGCCGAGATACTGCACAAACTCCGCGCAGCCGGCCTGCCCGTCGCCTCGACCTGGTTCTCCTACGAATCCGCCATGCACTGGCTGATCATCGCCCTGCGCTCGGACTGGCCCGAGACCACCGCGATCCCCTCCGCCGACCTGGCCCGCAAGATCGGCGAAGTCGCTTTCGAAGGCAAGGCCGGCTACGGCGCCCCCAAAATCCTCCTGGTCGAGGACGACATCGACATCACCGACGTCAACGACGTCGTCTGGGCCTTCGCCACCCGAGCCCACCCGGAACACGGCGAGGTCCACTTCCCGGCCGAGCCACACGTGCAGCTGTCGGTGTACCTGTCGGAGGCCGAGGCGCACTCCTACCGAGCCGGAAAGGTGCTGTACAACTGCCTGCTCGCGGACCTCTTCCCGAACGGCGACCGCCCGGTCAAGGGCAGCTTCGCCAACGGCTGGCCGCAGGACGTGCGGCAGCGGGTGCTCGACCGCTGGCTGGAGTACGGGTACGAGTGAGCCTGAGGCCCGCGTCACGAGAACATGGGGGCGCCCAGATATACGTATCGCCCCTGCTACGGCCCAGGCACCACGGCTGCGTTCGACGGAACCCTTTCCTCGGCGAGCTGGACTCGTCTCCAGCGCTTCGAACATCATGGCCGTTGTGAACCTCGACGAAGCGGTGCCTGATCCTCCCGACCATGTGCACGAACGTTGGCGTAACCGCGAGGCCCCCGACGGAGACTTCATCGTGTACTCCGACGGCTCGCTGTCGGTGATGAGCCTGGTGCGACTCCGTGCGCATGACCAGCGCCACGATCCGCGGTCGGAGGACTGGCACTGGTCGGAGACCTTGCGGGCCACTGTGTGGCGGGCCAATGACTGGCTGGACGTCGACGGGACGATGGCCTCGTCCGGCCACGCCGGGTACCGTGCCCTCGCCGGGGAGTCGGCGAGCCACGGCAGCGTCGGCTGGGTCGCCCTGACCCTTGACGACGAGCAGCACACGCTCCAGTGGTTGGCAGTGGCGTGCTCGTCCAACCCGTTCGCCGAAGTCACCCTGGACGAGGCCACCGTCACCGCCACCAGCACCCTGGGACGCGTCTGGGCCTTCCCGCGCAGCGCCCCGCATCTGGTGGCGATCAGCGCGGACCCGGACTATCCATGGCCGCGCACTGTCGGGGAACGGTAGGGCTCTACATCGGTCGATGGCAGAGCCAGGCGGCGAGGTGCGTTCAGGCCCACCGTCGGCCCTGGGCGGCCTCGACGCTCTTACGGTTACTCGCCCTCGCCGGCCACAGCGGCAAGCTCGCCGAGCAACGCGGTGACGACGGTGCCGGTCAACCGATAGCCGTCGGCGTTCTCGACGATATGGCCCGAGGCGATGCGGGACTCCCACCACTGTTCGAGGAAACCGGGGCCGTACCCGCCGGTGCTGAAGCCGTACGGCTCGGACCCGAGGCTGAAGACGATCATGAGCTCGTAGTCCGGTAGCGCATAGGACCGCTCGTGCTGCGGAGGGGTCCTGAGGTACTGCTCGACAGAGCCGACTCGGTTGAAGCTGGTGAACAGCCAGAACAGGTAGTCGTACATCAGCATGGAGCGCGCGTCGGCATGCAGGGCGAAGAACCCCTTATCCTGCACGACGGCCTCCCCGAGCGCCCGCAGTCGGCGGTCCGCGTCGGGCAGAACGTCCGCGACCTCGCCGAAGGCACGCAGCAGGATCGGCGAGAAACTGCCCTCCCGCACCGTGGCCAGTGCGTCGAGCCGATCCTCCTCGGAGGTGTCGTAGACGGACTCATCGACCAGGCCCGTCACGAACGCCTCGAAGTTCTCCGCGACCCAGGTGATCGCGAAGTCGTGCTCCTGATCGACGTGCACCACAGCCGGCTCGCCATGCTTGCCGCACGCGCGGTAGTCGAGGGCGAGCATGTCATGGCCGGCCGAGGGCGTGTCCGCGAAATACACACCGATGTCGGGGTACCCCCACATCTCGACCCAGAACAGGCTGCCGAACTCACCCCCGAGCGATTGCGACCGGGCCCGTCCGATGCCCCGGATACCGCAGATCTCCAGATAGCTTTCAGCCCAGTCGGTCTCGGCCACGGGGAAGCACACCCGGGTCGGAACGCCGCCGTTGTGCGCGTCCATCAGCGCGACGTATGAGTCGGGCAGACGGTACCCGCCGAGCTCTTTCTCCAACGACGCGATCAACTCCCGCGAGGGTGGCGCCTCCTCTACGTACTCGCTAAGCGCGTACGCCGAGTCGTCCCAGAAACCAGCGACATCGAAGCCCTCGAAGTGTCCCACTGCGCCCTCCCGTACCCACCCGTTCAGGCGATTGTAGATTCGGTGCCAGGCCGACGGCGGCTCCAGCCCAAAACGGCCATGTCCTCGACTGCTGGATCGGGATGACGCTTGGAGCGTCAGGCTAATGCGCGTCGAGATCGGACAGCTGGGCCTGGACCCGTTCGATGGCCGGGCGCATGCCAAGGCGTCGGTAGATATGCAATGCCTGGTTCAGGTATGCCAGGCTCTGGGCGAGATCGCCGGTGGCCAGGTGGTGGTCGGCGATGCCCTCTAGAGAGATCGCCTCGTCGTCGGGTTTATGCAGTTCCCGGTTCATGGCCAGGGCCTGCTGGTATAGCGTGACGGCGCGGAGGCGGTCGCCGAGCGCGGCGATGGTGCCAGCATAGAAGTTCAGCACAGAGGCCTCGCTACTACGGTCACCAATCTGCTGGAGGATCTCCAGGGCTGGCGTCAGAGCGTCCTGCGCACCCGAATAGTCCCCGGTCGTAGCCCGTACCCGCCCCAGTTCGGTCAGGGCACTGGCCTCGCCGAGCCGGTTGCCGATCTGCCGGAAGACCCCCAGGGCCCGCGTCTGAGCGTCCTGCGCACCCGGATAGTCCCCGGCCATGCACCGCACCCGCCCCAGGTCCGTCAGGGCGGCGGCATGAGCGGCTGGATGGTTCTGATGGGCGGCCGTCTCAGCGCCCTGGTGGATCTGCAGGGCACGGGTCCAAGGGCCGTCGGAGAACAGGATCGCGGCCATGCTGGCGGACAAGGCGATCGTGTGGCGGTCGAGGTGGTGACTGTGGGCGTGGGTATAGGCAGCGTCCAGGTTGGCGTGTTCGGTACGCAGCCAGGCCCGTGCGGTCTCGGGGTCGGTCAGGTCGGGGGCGTGGGCCGGGGC
>NZ_JAAFZA010000106.1 GCF_015356865.1 Catenulispora pinisilvae | reverse complement strand
GGCCAAGCCCCCGGCGCCCACGCCCAAGCCGAAGCCGATGGCCGCGAACACCGAGGACGAGGACCCCGAAGGCGTCCCGGCCCACGAGGTCGAACGTCCGGCCCTGACCCTCGCCGACGTCGGCGGCCTCTCCCAGGTGAAGGACCGGTTGCAGGTCGCGTTCCTGGCCCCGATGCGCAACCCCGAACTGCGCAAGATCTACGGCAAGTCGCTGCGCGGCGGCCTGCTCCTGTACGGCCCGCCCGGATGCGGCAAGACCTTCATCGCCCGCGCGGTGGCCGGGGAGATCGGCGCGTCGTTCATCTCGGTGGGCATCTCCGAGGTGATGGACTTGTGGTTCGGCGCCTCGGAGAAGAACCTGTCCGAGCTGTTCGAGCTGGCCCGGCGCCAGGCCCCGTGTGTGCTGTTCTTCGACGAGATGGACGCGCTGGGCCAGCGGCGCAGCCAGAACCGCAACTCGATGATGCGCACCCTGGTCAACCAGTTCCTCACCGAACTGGACTCGGTGGGCGCGGACAACGAAGGCGTGTTCGTGCTCGGCGCGACGAACGCCCCGTGGGACGTCGACCCGGCGCTGCGCCGCCCCGGCCGGTTCGACCGCACGGTCCTGGTCCTGCCGCCGGACGCCCCGGCCCGCGAGGAGATCCTGCGCTACCACCTGCGCGACCGCCCGATCGCCGGCATCGACCTGGAGTCGTTGGTGGAACGCACCGACGGCTTCTCCGGCGCGGACCTGGCCTACCTCTGTGAGTCGGCGACCGAGAACGCGCTGATGGACGCGGTGCGCAGCGGCGAGGTGCGGATGATGGGCATGCCCGACTTCGAGAACGCGCTGAAGGACGTGCGCCCCTCGACCGGTCCGTGGTTCGACGCCGCGCGCTCGGTCGCGTTGTTCGCCAACGAGGGCGGCGCGTATGACGACCTCGCGGCGTACTTCAAGAACCACAAGGGCTCGAAGGGTCTGTGATGGCGGACGAGGACGCGCTGCGGGCCACCGTCGAGCGGGCCGCCGCCCTGATCCGGCTGGAGCGCTACGCCGAGGCCGAGCCGATGCTGCGCCGGGCGCTGGCCTCCGAACCCGGGCACTACGGCGCTCTGGCGAACCTGGCCTGGCTGCTCGACCTCGCCGACCGCCTCGACGAGGCGCTGGAGACCGCGCGGCAGCTGATCACGCACTGGCCGAACGAGACCGAGGGCTTCTACCGGGCCGCGCTGGTCCTGAAGCAGGGCAAGGAACTCGACGAGGCGCTGGCCCTGTTGGAGCGGGCCCTGCGGATCGCGCCGGACGAGGGCCGGATCCTGCGGTTGTGCGCGCAGATCCTCGGCAAGTACCCCGAACGCCGTGTCGAGGCGCTGGCCATGGCCGACCGCGCCATCGAGGTGGACCCGCAGGTCGGCGACAGCTTCCAGGCCCGCGCGCTGGTCCTGGTGGACGAATACCGCTGGCGGGAAGCCGAAGCCGCCATGGAGGAAGCGCTCCAGTTGGAGCCGATGAACACCACGTTCCTGATCCAGGCCGGGATCGTGAAGCTCCGCCTCGGGGCGATCGACCGGGCCCGGGAGGCGTTCACCTCGGCCCTGCGGCTCAAGCCCAAGCCCTACCGGGTGCGCGAGGTGCTGGACACCCTGGAGACCAACGGCCTGCCCGCGCCGCTGCTGGACGTCTACACCCTCGGCTGCCAGGCCCTGGACATCCCCGACCTCGGCACCCCGGGCACCGCCGGGACCGACCCGGACCTGCTGCGCAAGCAGGCGCGCATCGCGGGGTCGATGTGGCGCGCGGCCGTCTACAACCACGCCTGGTCCAAGGATTCCCGCGATCGCTGCCGGGAGTTGGCCTCGGCGCTGATGGCCGCGGACCCGACGCTGCCCCCGGCCCGGCTGCTGGCCGCCGAGATCGCCAGCGACGACGACCGCTACGAAGACCTCGTCGCCCTCGCCGAGCCGCTGATCGCCGAGGGCGAGGCGACCCGCAACCTGTTCCGCTGGGCCGTCTACGGGCTGGAACACCTGGACCGGCTCGACGAGGCGCTGGAGATCGCCGCCGAGGGCTGCCGCCGCTTCCCCGACTCCAGCGAATCGGTGTCGTTGAAGGGGCGGATCCTGGCCGAGACGGGCCGCCGCGAGGAGGCGGTGGCCGCCGCCGAGCGGGCGGTCGAGCTGGCGGGCGACGACCCGGGCGCGCTGACGTCCGCGGCGAACATCTACAAGCGGCTGAAGATGAACGACGAGGCGAAGGAGGCCTACAAGGCCATCCTGCGCGTCGCACCGAAGCAGACCACGACGCTGTTCCAACTCGGCTCGCTCTACATGCTCGCCTACCAGGACCACCGGGCGGCCGAGCGCCTGATCCAGCGCATCGAACTGCCCGACGTCGGCGGCGACCGCACCGCCGTCCTGGGCCAGATCCGCTTCCAGCTCGGCAAGTGGGACCAGGCGATGGCCGACTTCGAGAAGGCCCTGGCCACCCCCATGCGCGATCCGGTGACGGTGCCGGGCATCATCATCGGCCTCCAGCTCTTCGGCCCGCCCAAGCGCTTCCAGCCGATGCTCGACAGGTGCGTCGAGATCCGCGCCGACGGCCCGGGCGAGCCGGTGACCGTCGACAAGCTGCGGCTGGCGGCGTTCACGATGATCAAGTACGGCGCGCTGGCCGAGGCCCAGGAGGTGCTGGCGCAGATCCTGGAGCTGGATCCGGAGAACTACGAGGCCACGATCATGGCGAAGGTGGTCGCGGATCCGGAGGAGCCGGAGCACGCGGAGGCGATCGCGGTGGTGTTCACGCCGGACCCGCATGATGACGAGCTCTGAGCCCCCGCACGCGGAATAGCCGCGATCACCAGCCCGTTGGCGACGATCATGCGAGTCTTCCGTACCTACGCACGCGTCTACGCAGCAGACCTGGACCCGGTCTTGGCCGCCATGCAGACCGTGACCGGCGAACCCATCGCCACCCGCTTCTCGATGCCGAACGGTCTGGAGTTGGCCAGCGTCGGCCGGGTTCTGGTGGTGGCCGGGGACGAGGAGACGCTGGAGCCGTACACGGCCACGACCGCCACGCTGATCGTGGACGACCTCGACGAATGCCTGCGGCGCCTGGAGCAGACCGGCGCGCAGATCGTGCGCGGCGTCCAGGCGGTTCCCACCGGCCGGAACCTGACCGCCAGGCTCCCCGGCGGCGCGCAGATCGAGTACGTCGAGTGGGACGGCGCGCAGTGGGAGCGGGCCGGTGGCCGGCCGGCCTGAACCGTTTGGATGCCGGCCAGCCGGCCAGCCGGTCAGGCGAACGGCGCGGCGTCCTGCCGGCAGACCGTCCCCTGCGCGGGCAGGACGCCGGTCTGGAGGTAGCTGGTCTCGTAGTCCGTGGCGCAGGTGCTCGGGTTGAGGAGTTCGGTGTGCCCGAAGCCGTCGATCGTGAGCAGGCGGGTGCGGCCCAGTTCGCGGGTCATCGCGACCGAGTTCCAGTAGGGCGTGTTGGGGTCGCCGGTGTTGCCGACGATAAGGACCGGGTTGGCAGTGGGGCGGTTCCACGGGCCCGGATAGGTGTCCTCGCTCTTGGGCCAGGTGGCGCAGATCTCGGTCGTCCAGGTCCAGGACAGGCCGACCAGGCCGGCCCTGGCCTGCGACATCCGGGCGGCGGCGGCGTAGGCGCGCGGGTCGCGGGGGTGGTCGCTGTCGGAGCAGATCGTTGCGAAGGTCTGCTCGCCGCCGACGTAGGGCGGCGCCGGGTCGGTGCCGGCGCCGGCCTTGGTGGCGGCGAGGGCTGGGGCTGCGAGAGCGGGTGCGGCGACGGCCGGGGCTGCGATCGCGGGTGCGGCAACGGCTGGGGCTGCGACGGCCTGGCCGGTGTGCGCGGCCTGCCAGAGTTGCTGGAGGTAGGCCGCGCCGTCAGGCCACTGACTCACCTGGGCCAGCGGGATGCTGTACGTGGCGCAGACGTCGTCGCAGGTCTGCGCGTTGGGCGGGCTGCCGACGGGGACCGGATGCGCGTGCAGCAGGCTGATCAGCGTGTCGTACTTGGCCTTGGTGGCGGCCGGGGTACCGGCGGAGAACGCACACTTGGCGGTCGAGGTCGCACCGCACGCGTTGAGCAGGCCGTCGAGCGTCCTCGCGCTGGCCACGTCCGCGCGCATGGCCACGAACGGCGGCACCGTCCCGCCGTCGCTCCCGGTCCACGCCACCGGATCGACGTTGCCGTCCAGAATCATGCGGCCGACCTTGCCGGGGAAGAGGTTGGCGTAGACGGCGCCCAGGCCGGTGCCGTACGAGGCCGCCACGTAGTTCAGCATCGGCGCGCCGACCGCCTGCCGCAGCAGGTCCATGTCCCGGGCCACGTCGGCGGTGCTGGTGTGCTGAAGCAGGCTGCCGTTGGTCTTGGCGCACTGTGCGGAGAAAGCGGCCATGGTCTGATCCCACGTCGAGATCTGTGCCGGCGTCACCGGAACGTCGGCGGGCAGCCCTGCGAGGAAGCCGGCCTCCGCCGCCTCACTGGGGAAACAGCGCACTGAGGTGCTGTAGCCGAACCCGCGCGGGTCGAAGTTGACGATGTCGTACTGCGCCAGCCACGCCGCCGGGAGCACCGGCAGATAGCGAGGGAAGTTCAGCAACTGCTCGTAGGGACCGCCGGAGTTGAAGAACAGCGTCCCCCGGCGATGCGCGGCATCCGTAGCCTGGTGCCGCATCATCGCGATGCTGATCTTCTCGCCCCGCGGCTGCCGGTAGTCCAGCGGCACCTGCACCGTCGCGCACTGCATGCCGTCCTGGCAGGGCTGCCAAACAGCCGGTGCGACCTGGTAACCGCCGGGAACCGCGTCGGCAGTGGCAGCCGTGGCGACCGCCGGCATGAGGGCCATAAGCCCCGCCGCCACCACCGCTACGACTGCCGCCACCGCCGCCAGCTGCCGAATCCTGAATGCGACCACGTGTTTGTCCAATCCGAACGCCCGATAACAGCGTTCGAAGTAGACCAGCGGCTGCCGCGCCGTCGCTTCCGCCTTGAGGCGGAGTCGCCTGCGACCTCAGGCGGACAGGTCGGCTACGCGTCTGGGCCCATTCACTCCGGCCGGGACCGCACGATCAGGTCCGCGAGCAACGCCATCGAGGCGATGATCAGGCCACTGAGTATCAGCAGGGCCGTGTTCTGCGCGAACCGGAACGGATGCACCACGAGGTCGAACACCGCCTTCACGACACCGATCCCGATCAGCCACAACGCCGGTGGCATCAGCACCTTCAACGGGTTGAAGTACATGACCATCCGCAACACCTGGAGGATGTAGCGGTAGGCGTCGGTGACGAAGCGGAACTTCGACTTGCCGGCCCGCTTCGCGTAGTCGATCGGGATGTAGACCACGTTCTTCTGGTTGGACATGAACGCCAACGTGATCGTGGTGACGCAGGAGAACCCGGGCGGCAGCAGCCGCAGATACGGCAACGCGACCTCACGCCGCATAGCGCGCAGACCCGAGTTCAGGTCCGGAATCTTCTGGTTGGTCAGCTTCTCCGCGATCTTGCGGATGACCCACTTCGCCGGTATCCGCAGCAGCCGGTGCGAACCCATCTCGGCCTTCCGCGCGCCGACCACCTGATCGATGCCCGCGTCGAAATCGAGCATCTCCACCAACTCGGGGATCCGCTCGTTGGGATAGGACATGTCGGCGTCGGTCCACACCACGATGTCGCCCCGGGCCATCTTCGACCCGATCCGCCGCACCGTCCCGGCCCCGCCGTTGCGCTTGAAGGCCACCACCTTCACCGACGCGTACTCGATCTCGGCCTTGCGCAACACCTCCAGGGTGCCGTCCGTGGAGGCGTCATCGATCGCCAGCACCTCGTAGGGGTAGTCGGTGGCGTCCAGAGCGGCACAGATCCGCTGGATCTCCAGCAGGACGTGCGCCTCCTCGTTGTAACACGGCAGCACGACGCTCACGTGCGGGACGACACCGTCGGCAGAGTCCGCGTCCATCGCCGCGGCTATCGGGTCCGAGCTGTTCGAGCCGTTCGAGCCGTTCGAGCTGATCGAGCCATCAGAGCCGTCCAGACCAGCCGTCGGATCCGTGTCTACAAGTGCCATGGAACAGGCCCCTTCCCGATCCGTGAGCGCCGCCGCTCCCACCACCACTCGCCGGCCGGCACGGCCAGCAGCGCGACACCGACCGCGCCGGAGGCCCAGGTCGCCGCCGTCTGCTGCGGGAGGCCGTAGTGCAGCGTCACCGTGTGCGTCCCGGCCGGCACGTTCACCGCCACCAGCCCCTGGTCCGCCTTCACCAGCGTGGCCTGTCTGCCGTCGACCGTCGCCTGCCAGCCGACCTGGTCGGCGTCGGCGACCACCAGATACCCGGAACCCTGCGCGGTCACCGTGCTGCTGATCGAGTCCGTCCCGTCGCTGAGCACCCGCACCGCCGCCGGCTGTCCGGACGCCGCCGGTCCCGGGTCGGACAGCACGACCGTGTCGTCCGGCACCGTCCCGGAGGCCAGCATCGCCACCCGCTGGTCCTGCGAGGCGACCACAGTACTCTGCGACGCCCACCGGATCCGGGGCATGGCGTTCAGCCGCTCGTATATGACCGACGAGCCGACATAGGCCACGCGCAGCCCGTCGTCCGTGTCGTCGATCGAGTCGACGGCCGGTTTCCCGTTGTCCGCGTCGACGGTCAGCGGGGCGCTGGCGTGCAAGGTGATGGTCGCGGTCAGCGCGGTGCCGGCCGGCACCGAGTCGGCGGCGACCGCGACCTGGAGCGGGGTGCCGGCTCGGGCGCCGGTGAGCTGGCTGGAGGTGGCGACCACCTTGCCGCCGGCGTCGTGGATCACGACGTCGATCGTGGTGCCCTTGGTCAGCCCGGCGACGTCCCAGGGCACGTTGCCCTCCGGCGTGACCGAGACGCCGCGCAGCGGACCGGTGACCGGGACGGTGACCGGCTGCCCGGGCACCAGCTGCGTCGTGCCGCTGCGGGCAGCGGCGGAGACCGCGCCGAACACGCCGTCGGTGGGCCCGGCCACCCAGTACTTGGTGCCCAGCAGGTCCAGCACCGGGCTGGTGGCCTGCTTCGTGTCGTGCGGCTGGAAGTCGACGTAGGTCGGATACGGCACCGCGCCGTCGGGCACGCCCTGCAGCAACGCGGCGAAGTCGGCGTTCAGGAAGTTGTGGCCGTTCACCGAACGCAGATCGTAGGCGGTGCCGGTACCGAACACTATGGCGTCGTAGGACGAGGCGTACCGCTGCTCACCGAGGTTGTCGGCGAGGAACGTGTGGGTGTCGGTCACCGGATAGAACATGGCCTTGCTGGACTTCGGATAGTAGCCCTGCATGAACTGCGCGCCCTGCACCGCCATCAGCACGATGAGCGTCGTCGCGGCCGAGAACCGGACGATTCGCACCTGTTTGCGGCCGATGAAGGCCTGGCGCCCGGCCACCCGCAGCGCGACCACGCACGCGACGGCGATCGCGACGATGACCGCCGCGCTCCCGATCTGGCTCCCGTACTGGTGCAGGGCCTTGGTGACGTCCTGCCCGGAGGCGGCCGCGTCGACCCGCATCGTGTCGCGGCCCCGGTAGACCATGACCGCCGTCGACGCGGCCCCGCCGGCCACCACGACCACCGCCCACCAACGGCGCCGCGACCACGCCTTCTCCTCCTGCGCCCGGACCCTGACCAGCAGCTCGAACCCGACGGCCACCAGCACCGCGAGCAGGAAGCCCAGGATGCTGCGGGCCCGCCCGATGAAGTTCTGCTCGAACAGGGCCCGCGCGCCGGGCAGCCGCTGCAACAGCGCCAGCGGCGGCCCGCCGAGGTAGATGAGCTCGATCCACGCCAGGGCGGCGCCGATGACGAACACCCACGTCCCGACCGGCAGCAGCGCGCGGCCCCGGCGCGGCATCGCGATCGCCGCCACCACCAGGACCGCGGCGACCGCGCCGATGTAGGACACGGCCTCGACCATGTTGGTCGAGAGCACGAACTGGGTCGGGTCCTTGGCGTCGACGGTGCCGAACGCCCACGGCGCGACCATCGTCAGGACGCTGGCCACCGGCAGCGTGGCCGAGGCCGACTGGCTGCGGCCCTGGATCATCCAGGTCCCGAAGAAGCTGAGGAACGGGATCAGCTGGAACAGCGCCAGCCCGAGCCCGGCGACCAACGACCCGGCGAGATACAACACCGGTCGCACCAGGGGGCGGAACACCCGTCGTCGTAGCTCCTCGCGATGTTCGCTGGCCAATCGGACCACCGCGTAAGCAGTTCCGGTCAGCAGCGCGTATCCGGCCACTGACGGGAACCCGCCAAGGAACAAGGCGGCCACCGGCAGCGCCGCCAAGGCCGCGTCTCGGGCCCGGCGCTCCTGGATGAACCGCTCAATCGTCCAGAACAGCACGGGGATGAACGCGGCGACCCTGGTCTGTGGGAAGCCGAGCCAGGCGACCATGAACCCGCTGCCGGCGAACGTGATCCCGCCGAGCAGCGCCGCCGGCCGCGACAGCGACACCCGGCGCAGGAACAGGAACGCGCCGCCGACCGAACACACGATCTCCAGCAGCCGTTCGTAGGCCGGGGCCAGCCAGGACGGCAGGACGTAGAACGGGACGGTCAGCGGCGAGTAGAACGCGTAGTCCGGGATGGCTCCCAGCGCGCTTCCGCCGGCGCCGTAGGGGTTCCACTGGGCCACCTTGCCGTCGTCCAGCTGCTGCTTGAACAAGATCTCGCTGGGCAGCTCGGAGGTGTAGGTGTCGTCGAGATAGGTGTTCGACGGCACGGTTCCGGCGAACCCGGCGCTCACCCAGGGGCCGTTGCTGACCATCTCGTCGGTCGGGGTCAGCGTCGAGGTGCCGAACAGCGGCCCGCCGATGCCCCACAACGCGAACAGCATGACGCCCAGCACCGCCATCACGGTCAGCGGGCGCGGCCGCCGCTTCCAGGCCCGGGCCGCCAACGACGACCGCCGCGCCCG
Source organism: Catenulispora pinisilvae (assembly GCF_015356865.1). Taxonomy (GTDB): domain Bacteria; phylum Actinomycetota; class Actinomycetes; order Streptomycetales; family Catenulisporaceae; genus Catenulispora; species Catenulispora pinisilvae. The sequence goes on along the minus strand of NZ_JAAFZA010000106.1, from coordinate 25,371 downwards.
CGCACCGGCCGCCGGCTCTACGCGCACGGTACCCGGGTCGGCCACGGCCGCCGCCGGGGCGAATGTCGGCTCGCCGCCGCTGGACTCACGAATTCCCGTCATGCCGATCCGATGCAGAAGAGGTGCGTCGCTGATGCGGCGACGGTGATACTGGGGACCGTAGCCAGGGAATCTGAGGAGTACCTAAAACCTTTACCGGAATAAAGCTGAGGTTCCCAGTTTTCTGCGGGTGGCAATGGAGCTTTCTATTGCGGGACGCGAGAAGTGCGACGGTCATCTGGCACCGGCCACCCAGGCCGGGGCCCCGCCGCGGCGTTGTCGCGAAACGTGAGCGGACGCCTTTGACAATGCACGTTCGGTATTGCCGCATCTGGTCGGGCGGAATCTGGTCGGACGGAAATCGCCCGGGAACAGCGGGCAGGCCGCAGCCGCGGGTTCGCACAGAGTCCCGCATGGTGTGCCTCCCGAGGGTGTCCGCGCGTTGATCACTCACGTGAGCGCTTCCACCCCGGTGCACTCAGCACACCATCGGATACTCCGAACGGGTCGTCACCGCGCGGCCGACACGCCCAGGTGCTGGCTGATGAACAGCGCCGCGCGGTCCAGGGCCCGGCCCGCCTCGTCGAGCGCCGGGCCGAAGGCCTGGAACACGTGCGGCACCGCGGCGGTGACGTCCAGGATCACGTCCACGTCGGCCTCGGTGGCACGGGCCGCGAGCCGTACCGCGTCGTCGAGCAGGAGCTCGTTGGTGCCGACCTGGAGCAGCATGGGCGGCAGCCCGGTCAGGTCGGCGTACACGGCCGGCGACAGCAGCGGCTGGGCCGGGTCCTGGTCGCCGAGGTACATCGCGGTGGTGTGGCCGAAGCCCTCCCGGGTGAAGTAGGGGTCGCGGTCCTGCCTGGTGACCATCGACGCGCCGGCGCGCGTGAGGTCGACGCCCGGCGAGAACGCCACGATCGCCGCGGGTTGCGGCAGACCGGCGGCGCGGGCGGCCAGGCAGGTGGACACGCTCAGCCCGCCGCCGGCCGAGTCGCCGGCGAAGACGATCGCCGCCGGGTCGGTGCCGGCGTCGAGCAGGGCGCGGTAGGCGGCCAGGCAGTCGTCGACCGCGGCCGGGAACGGGTGTTCCGGGGCCAGCCGGTAGTCCAGCGAGATCGCCGCGACCCGGGTCCGGGTGACCAGGTTCGCGGTGTTGACGAACCCGGTGGCCGGTGAGCCGAGCACCCAGGATCCGCCGTGCAGGTACAGGATCGTCCCCGGCCGGGGCTCCCCTTCGGGATCGACCCGGAGCGCGGGGCGCCCGCCGAGCTCGGTCGGGGTGCTGCGCACGTCCTCCGGGGCCGGGAACTGCGCCATCATCGCGGCGAACCCTTCCCGCAGCTGCCCGATCGGCAGCGGTTCCGGCTCATGCGCTTCCTTCTGGAGCATCGCTTCCAGGTCACGCCGCTGTTGCCAAGTCATGAGGTCCTCCGGGAGGTGGTTGTCGTGAAGCCGGTGTCGGCTGCGCTGGTGTCGCCATATACATGCCCAAGAAGTAGATGCCGTGGCATGTATGAGTAGACTATATGCCGTGGCATCTACTTCAGCAACCGGCCCCGGCGGCGCGGGCGACGACCCCGGCCCGGCCGACCCCTCCGACCTCGCCCCCTCCGACCTCGCCGCCTTCTTCGACGACCTGGTGCGCTGCGAGACCCGGCTCTACAACGCCGTCGGCGACAAGCTGCGCGCCGAACACGGGATCGTCACCTCGCAGTACGAGGGGCTGCGCTTCGTGCGCGACCACCCGCGGTGCCGGGTCGCCGACATCGCCACCACGTTCGCCATCGGCATCGGCGCCGCGAGCAAGATCATCGACCGGTTCGAGGCCAACGGCTGGGCGGCCCGGCTACCGAACCCGGCGGACCGGCGCTCGTCGCTGATCAGCCTCACCGCCCACGGCGCCACGCTCGTCGCAGAAGCCGAACAGACCTTCCACGGCCACCTGGCGGACCTGATCACGGCCGCGATCGGCGCCGAACAGGTGAGCGCTGTCGGGGCGGCGCTCGCCACCCTGCGACAGACCCTTGAGGACGCACGCGTCGGCGTGCCGGTGGGCTGAACACACGCGCGCCAGCTCAGCGCCCCCCAGATGGACCCGCTCCGCAAGCCAGGCCTCCGATCCGGCGGAAAAGATCAACAGGCAACCGACCAGCGTCGGCCGGCTGGATGCGCCGGGCCGGCGCCCAGGAGAAGGAGTGTTCATGATCAAGCGCATGGCGGCGATGTTCGCCACCGTCACCGTGGCCGGCGGCCTCGGGGCGGCGACCGCCCACGCCTCGGCCGCGCCCGACGGACCCGGCGCGGTGCACGCCGCCGCCACCACTATCAAGACCGACACCATCCCGCCCGGCTACAGCAAGCAGGGCAGCTACTACTGGCACGACAGCTGCGAGGCGGCCGGGCAGGCCGGGATCCCGAAGTCCTGGACCGCATACCTCTGCATCGGCGACGGCTGGCCCTGGGACTCCTACGACCTGTGGGTCAAGCGCACCTGACCTTTCCTAGTCAGCTCGCGGTCAGCGGGCGATCGAGACCGCGAACGGCGCGAACCCGCCGGAGCGGATCACGTGCGGGACGAACAGGATCGCGGCCTCGGTCGCCCGCGCGGTCTCGATCCCGCCGAGATCCGTGATCCACTCCGGACGCCAGCCGAGATCGCCGAGCAGTCCGCGGACTGTCCGCTTGGCCGCGGGGTCCGCGCCGGACAGGAACGCGGTCGGCGGCTGATCCAGCGAGGCGGGAGCGGTCATCACGGAGTGGAGCATCGTGTTGAGGGTCTTGACGACCTGGGTGTCCGGGAGCGCCGCTTGCAGCCGCTCGGCCAAGCTCGACCCCTGATACATCAAGTCGGCGGGCAGTCCGTCCGGGCCGTCGATCGTCGCGTTGGCGACGTCGATGAGGATCCTCCCCCGCAGCGGCTCGCGCAGCGCGGACAGCCGCTCCAGCGAGCCGGCGCCCGGGGTGGCGTTGACGACGACCAGCGAGGCGGCGATGGCGGCGGCCGCCGAACCCGGCGTGCGGTCCGCGACGCTCACCTGGTGCCCGGCCCGGCTCAGGGCGTCGGCCAGGCCGGCACCGACGCGGCCGTTTCCGAGTATTGCGATTGTGGTCATGGGATCTGGTTCCTTCTTCAGTGGGAAAGCGTGGCGACTGCGGCGGCGTGCACTCCGGGCGCGGCAGCCAGGAAGCTCTCGCTGGCCGGACTCCAGGGCCGGCCCTCGGCGTCCGAGACCCGACCGCCGGCTTCGGTGACGAGCAGCGCCCCGGGCAGCAGATCCGCGCGGGCACCGGCGAACTGCCAGAACGCGTCGACCCGGCCGGCGGCCACGTCGGCCAGGTGCAGGGTCGCCGGGACCGACGTCCGCACCACGAGCGCGGCGCGGAGCATCGCGCCGATCGAGTCGCCGACCCGCCGCACGACCCGCTCGTCCTCGTCCGGGCGCGCCTGGCTGGTCGCGACCAGGCTCAGGCCGAGGTCGGCGGCGCCGGAGACGCGCAGCGGCCGGCCGTCGAGGAACGCGCCGCCGCCGGCCAGCGCGGTGTAGGTCTGGCCGGTCAGCGGCAGGTGGACGGCGGTGAGCACCGGCTCGTTCGCCTGGACCAGAGTCGCGGTCACGGCCCATTCCGGCAGGCCGTGCAGATGGTTGACGTTGCCCTCGGCCGGGTCCACGACCCACCACCGGCCGGCCGGCAGCGCGCCGCCGGCGAGTTCCTCCTGGACCCAGCGTGCGTCCGGCCGCAGGCGCGACAGCCGCGGGCGCAGGATCTCCAGCGCCGCCTCGTCGTTGGCGGCGAGCAGCCGCATCAGGTCCTCGCGGGTGCGGTAGGCCGCCACGGCGCCGAAGCGCTCCCGCAGCACCGAACCCGCTTCGCGGACCGCCGCCGCGGTCTGCGCCAACACCTCGGCGTCGGCGATGACGTCGTTCTTCGTTTCGGTCATGTCCACGACGGTAAGCAGGCCCATCATTAACTACAAGTGCATGTCAAGCACGCCTAGAATGACTCCCATGCAACTGGATCTGAACCTGCTGGCCGCCCTCGACGCCCTGCTCGAAGAGGGCAGCGTGGCCGGGGCCGCCGACCGGCTGCACGTCACCGCCCCGGCGATGAGCCGCAGTCTGGGCCGCATCCGGCGCACCACCGGCGACCAGATCATGGTGCGCACCGGCCGCACCATGACGCCGACGCCCTACGCGATCGCCGTCCGGGCCCAAGTGCACGCGCTGTTGCAGCAAGTCCAGGGCGTCTTGGCGCCGAGCCGCGAGCTGGATCTGCCGGCCCTGGGACGCACCTTCACCCTGCGCTGGCACGATTCGCTGGTCGCGCTCGGCGGACCCGCCCTTCTGGCGGCCGTGCGGGAGCAGGCGCCGGGCGTGCGGCTGCGCTTCATCGCCGAATCCAGCACCGACAATCCGGGGCTGCGGCGTGGCGAGGTGGACCTGGAAGCGAACGCGAACCCGCCGACCGCCCCGGACGTCCACGGCGAGCGGGTGGCCGAGACCGACCAGGTGGTCGTCGTCCGGCGGGGACACCCGCTGGGCGGCGGCCGGGAGGCGCTGACCGCCGAGCGGTACGCCGCCGCCGACCACGTCGCCGTGTCCCGTCGGGGCAACCTGGCCGGCGGCCTCGACGATGCCCTGGCCGGGCTCGGACTGGCACGGCGCGTGGTGGCGACCGCTCCGACCGAGGCCACCGCGCTGGAGTTCGTCCGGGACAGCGACCTGGTGGTCACCGCGCCGGAGTCGACCACGCGGCGTCCGGTCGCCGATCTCGGTCTGCTCGCGCTTCCACTGCCGCTCGACCTGCGCCCGGCGCCGGTCTTCCTGTCGTGGCATCAGCGCTATGACACCGACCGCGCACATGCCTGGCTGCGAGACCTCGCGCGGGCCGCACTGAGCGCACCGCGCTGAGCCGACGGCCGTGCGCCGATCGTCCCGAGCCAGCGCGCCGGGCAGCCTGATGCCCACAACCGCCGCACATGGCAGGATCAGCGCGTGCAGATCGCGATGTTGGGGCCGTTGGAGGTCCGTACGGACGACGGTGGCTTGGCCGACGTCCCGGGCGCGCGCCTGCGCGGAGTACTGATCGCCCTGGCCCTGCGGCCGAACCAGGTGGTGCCCAAGGGCTCGCTGGTCGACTGGATCTGGGGCGAGAACCCGCCGTCCGACGCGGCGAACGCCTTGCAGCGCCTGATGTCCCGGCTGCGCAAGGCGCTGCCGGACGCGGCGATCGACGGGCTCACCGACGGCTACCGGCTGACCGTGGACCCGGACGCGGTGGACGCCGTGCGTTTCGAGCGGCTGGTCAGCGCGAGCCAGGCGGCGGGCCAGGACGTGTCCGAGCGGGCCCGGCTGCTGCGCGAGGCCTTCGCGCTCTGGCGCGGCGACGCGATGCAGGACGTGGGCTTGCAGGAGAGCGGCGCGTTCGAGGCGGTGGTCGTCCGGCTCGAAGGGATCCGGCTGACCGCCGGCGAGGAGCGCTTCGAGGCCGAACTCGCGCTCGGGCGCGGTGCGGAGCTGGTCACCGAGCTGAGCGATCTGGTGGCCGCGCACCCGACCCGCGAACGGCTGGTCGCGGCGCTGATGAAGGCGCTCAACGCCGCGGGGCGCGACAGCGAGGCGTTGCAGGTGTATCAGCGCACAAGGGAGGCGCTGGCCGACGAACTGGGTGTCGACCCCTCGCCGGAGCTGTCCGCGCTGCACGTCGCCCTGCTGCGGGGCGAACTCGGCGGCCGCCGTGAGCAGACGCGCAAGACCAACCTGCGCTCGGAGCTGACGAGTTTCGTCGGCCGGGACGCGGACGTGGCCGCGGTCCGCGACCTCGTCGAGGGGCAGCGGCTCACCACCGTCATCGGGCCCGGCGGCGCCGGGAAGACCCGGCTGGCCGTGGAGGCCGCGCGCACGGCGCTCGGCGATCTGTCGGACGGGGCGTGGCTGGTGGAACTGGCCGCGATCGGCCCGGACGGCGGCGTGGCCGACGTGGCCCAAGCCGCGCTGGCCGCATTGGGTCTGCGGGACACGCTGCTCGGCGAGAACCCGAACGCCGAGCCCGCGGACCGGTTCGTCACGGCGATGCGCGAGCGGCGGGCCCTGCTCATCCTCGACAACTGCGAGCACGTCATCGAGTCCGCGGCGATGTTCGCGCACCGGGTGCTCGGCGAGTGCCGGGGCCTGCGGATCCTGGCGACCAGCCGGGAGCCGCTCGGCATCACCGGTGAGGCGCTGTGGCCGGTCAGCCCGCTGAGGCTGCCGGCGCAGGACGCGGACCGGGACGAGATCGCGGCGTCCCCGGCCGTCCAGCTGCTGCGGGACCGGGCCCAGGCGGTGCGCCCGGATCTGGCGGCCGACGCCCAGCAGCTGGCCACGATGGCCCGGGTGTGCCGGGCCCTGGACGGGATGCCACTGGCCATCGAGCTCGCGGCGGCGCGGCTGCGGACCATGTCGGTGGAGCAGCTGGCGAACCGCCTCGATGACCGGTTCCGGCTGCTCACCGGCGGCAGCCGGATCGCGTTGCCCCGGCACCGGACGCTGCGCGCGGTGGTCGACTGGAGCTGGGAGCTACTGTCCGATGAGGAACGCGTGGTTCTGCGACGGCTCTCGGTGTTCTCAGGCGGGGCGAGTCTGGAGGCTGCCGAGCAGGTCTGCGCCGGGGTCGAGGTCGGGGCCGAGGTCGAACCGGAGTCGGTGCTGGAGCTGCTGACCGCGCTGATCGAGAAGTCGCTGGTGGTCGCCGACGGCGGGGCTGAGGACGCGCCGCGCTATCGGATGAGCGGCACGATCCGGGAGTACGCCGGGCAGCGGCTGGCTGAGGCGGGCGAAGCGGAGGCGACGCGGGAAGCCCACCTGGCCTACTTCACCTCGCTGACCGAGACCGCGGAACCGGAGCTGCGCCTGGCCGATCAGGTGAAGTGGCTCGCCGTCCTGAACGCCGAGCACGGCAATATCGCGGCGGCCATGCGCGGCGCGCTCGCGGCCGGGACGCACGCGGCCGAAGCACGCGCCGCCAGCTCGCCTGCGGCCGAGGCACCTGCGGCCGGTGCGCTGGCGGCCGGTGCGACGCAGGCGGCGATGCGGCTCGCCGCGTCCTCGGGCTGGTACTGGTGGCTGGCCGGATTCCGGAGCGAGGGCCTGGAGTACCTGACCGCCGCCGCCGCGCTGCCCGGCGAGACGACCGACGAGGTCCGGGCCGTGGTCTACGCGCTCATCGGCATGTTCGTGACCTCCGGGCGGAGCGACGAGCACGCCGCCGAGGAGTGGATCCACAAGGCGTACGAGGCCAGCCGGCACATAGAGCCCAGCGCGCACCGGCACCCGGGGATCGCCCTCATCGAGCCGCTGGAGCGGCTGCTGCGGGCGCCACAGGAGATCCTGTCCGCGTTCGAGCCACAGCTGGAAGACGAGAATCCGTGGGTGCGCGCCCTGGCCCGGCTACAGATGGGCAAGATGCGGGTCATGTTCGGCCAGGGCGGGCTGGACGCGGACGAGTACCTGGAGACGGCGCTCGCCGAGTTCCAGGCCCTCGGCGAGCGGTTCGGGATCTCGTTCGCGCTGACCGAGGTGGCCGATCGGATCACCATGCGCGGCGAGTTCACCAGGGCCGCGGAGCTCTATGAGCAGGCGGTCGTGGTGCTCTCCGAGGCCGGTGCCCCCGAGGACGTCATCCGGATGCAAGCCCGCCTGGCGATGCTCTACTGGATGGACGGCAACGAGCAGGCCTCGGCGGCCGCGATCGGCGAGGCCGCCCAGAACGCCGAACGCGTCAGCTGGCCGAACGCCCGGTTCGAGGTGGCGCTGGCGAAGGCGGATCTGGCCCGGTGGTCCGGCGAGCCCGCGGAGGCCCGGCGCCAGCTCGGCATCGCGACGTCCGTGCTGGGCGCGGAAGCGGAGCGGGCGAACTTCCGCGCGACGCACCACGATCTGCTTTCCCGCCTCACCGAAGACCTGGGCCAGGCCCGCACCCACAGCGCCGAGGCCATCGCGGCCGCGGCCGAGACCGGGCTTCCGCTGCTGATCGGCGCGATGCTGGTCGGAGTGGCGGACCTGGCCCTGCGCGCCGACCGGCCGGAGCAGGCCGCGCGACTGCTCGGCGCGGCCGCCGCACTGCGCGGACTGCCCGAGGACTCGCTCCCGGACGAGGCGCGGATCGAGCGGGAAGCGCGAAACCGCCTCGGTGACATGGAGTTCACCGAGGCGGTTCGGCAGGGGAGCCGGACCGACTGGTCCGAGCTCACCCAGGTCACGCTCGCTTCTTGAACGTCGACACCGCCCACAGGTAGCCCAGGACGGCGAACCCGACGCACCAGGCCAGGGCCTGCACGGTGTGGCTGGTCGTGAGGTGGCCGCCGGAGAGCAGCCCGCGCAGCGTCTCGATGATCGGGGTGAAGGGCTGGTACTCGGCGAACTGCTTCACCCCGGTCTTCATGGTCGAGGCCGGCACGAACGCGCTGCTCAGGAAGGGCAGCATGATCAGCGGCACGGTCGCCAGCCCGGCGGACTCCACCGACTTGGCGGCCAGCCCCATCGCCACCGTCAGCCAGCTGGTCGCGAAGGCCAGCAGCAGCACCAGGCCGATCGCGCCGAGCCAGTCGAGCAGGCTGCCGTGGGAGCGGAAGCCCATCGCGAAGCCGACGCCGATGATGGCCCCGACCGCTATCACGCTGCGGACCGTGGTGGCCACCACGTGGCCGGTCAGGACCGCGCCGCGGGAGACGTCCATGGTCTTGAAGCGGTTGATGATGCCCTTGGTCATGTCGTCGTTGACGGAGGTCGCGGTCGGGCCCAGGCCGTAGGTGATGGCCATGACGATCAGGCCGGGCACGGCGTAGTCCACGTAGCTGCCGGGGACCTTGAACGCGCCGCCGAAGACGTACACGAACATCAGCATCATGACGATCGGGAAGAGGATCGCGTTGAAGACGGTCACGGGGTTGCGGACGGTGTGGCGGAAGTTGCGGCGCAGCATGATCGCCGAGTCGCCGAGGGCGGTGGATGGGGTGCTCATGATGCGGTCGCCTCCGTGGCGGGGTGGGTGGACTGGTTGGACTGGTCGGACTGGGCGGCCTGTGCGGCGGACTCGCCGTCGGCCGGCTGCCCGGTGAGGGCCAGGAAGACGTCGTCGAGGTCCGGCGTGTGCACGGAGAACTCCTCGGAGTCGAGCCCGTGCTCGTCGAGCCGGTCCAGCAGGGCCCGCAGTGCGCGGGAGGTGCCGTCGCCGGGCACGCGCAGGGTCAGCTCGGACTCGTCGCGCGTTCCGGAGGGCAGCACCCGCGCCGCGCTGTCGAGCTCGGCCAGGGTCGCGAACCTGAGGCGCACGTGGGTGCCGGGGATCTGGCGCTTGAGCTCTTCGGGAGTGCCGTGCGCGACGACCCGGCCGCCGTCCAGCACCGCGATCTGACCGGCCAGCTGGTCGGCCTCGTCCAGGTACTGGGTGGTCAGGAAGATGGTCGTGCCCTCGGCCACCAGCTCCCGCACGATCTCCCACATGGTCCGCCGGCTCCGCGGGTCCAACCCGGTGGTCGGCTCGTCCAGGAAGATGATCTGCGGGCTCCCGACCAACGTCATCGCCAGGTCCAGCTTGCGCCGCATCCCGCCGGAGTAGGTCGACGCCTGCTTGTCCGCGGCCTCGCTCAGCTCGAAGCGCTCCAGGAGCCCGGAAACCAGCTGCCCGGCAGAGCGGATCCGCTTCAGGTCGGCCATCATCCGCAGGTTCTCGCGCCCGGTCAGCAGCTCGTCGACCGCGGCGAACTGCCCGGTCACGCCGATCGCCGACCGCACCTGCTTGGTCTGGGTGGCCACGTCGAACCCGGCCACCCGTATCGCCCCGGCGTCCGGCTTCATGAGCGTGGTGAGTACGTTCACCGTGGTCGTCTTGCCGGCCCCGTTCGGGCCGAGCATCGAGAAGACCGAGCCTGAGGCGACCTCGAAGCCGATGCCGTCCAGGACGACTTTGTCGCCGTAGGTCTTCCGCAGTCCGGTGACTGCGATCGCTGTGTTCTCCATGGCTCAACCATCGCGAGCCGCCCTGACGCGGTCCTGACACCGGCCTGACACGGGCTGACACGACCTGACACGGTCCGGCACCGGCCGACTCAGGGCTCACACACGGACTCGTGCACGGACTCGTGCACGGGCTCACACACGAACTCACACAGCGGGAACGCGGACTACGCGCCGCCCCCGGCGACCCGCTGGAGCAGCGCGAGCAGGGTCGCCCGCTCGCTCTCGTCCAGCGGCGCGAACGACTCGCCCAGCACCTCCTCCGCGATCGGGTGCCCGGCGGCCAGCACCTGCTCGCCCGCCTCGGTGATGAAGTGCTCGACCCGGCGTCCCTTGCCCGGCCGGCGCTGGATCAGCTTCCGGGTCTCCAGCCGGGTCGCCAGCGTGCCGAACGACTGCTCGCCCTGGAACGTCTCGCCGGCCAGCTCCCGCCCCGACGCGCCCGGGCTCCGGGCGATGGCGCGCAGCGCGTCCCACTGCACCAGGGTGGTCCCGACCTCGGCGAGCCGGATGTCCATCGCGCGGTGGTGGCGGTACTGCACCTGCTTGACTGCGTGGCCGAGCGTTTTGATGTCCACGGGCATGCCCCCGATGATAGCCCGACTACACAGTCTTAGCTATCGATACGTAGCTAGGGTTGCGTAGCTAAGCATGTGTAGTTATGGTGGGGCCATGACCTCACCGACATCGCGCACCGTCACTGTCCGCCCCGCCTCCGGCGCCGCCGACTCCCGTACCGACCTGGCCATCGCCCTCCAAGAGTCTGGCCCGCAGTCCGGCCCGCAGTCCGGCCGCACCGCCCTGGTCCTGCACGGCGGCGGGGGTCCGGGCACCGTCGCCAACATCGCCGCGCACCTGGCGCAGACGCACCGGACCCTGCTGCCCACCCACCCCGGATGGAACGGCACCGAGCGCCCCGAGTGGCTGGCGAACGTCGCCACCCTCGCCGAGCTCTACCTCGACCTGCTGCGCGCGGAAGGCCTGCGCGACGTCCTGCTCGTCGGCTCCTCCCTCGGCGGCTGGGCCGCCGCCGAGATGGCTGCCCGCGACACCGAGGGCCTGGTCGGCGCGCTGGTCGTGGTCGACACGGTCGGCATCGTCGTGGCGGGGCTGCCGATGACCGACTTCTTCGCGCTGGACGCCCGCGGGGTGGCGGAGCACAGCTTCCACGACCCAGAGCGCTTCTACGTCGACCCGGCCTCGCTCAGCGACGCCGAGCGCGCCGGTCGGGTCGCGAACATGGCCGCCCTCAGGGCCCTGGCCGGCGACCCCTACATGCACGACCCGGACCTGCCGGGCCAACTGGCGTCCATCAAGGTGCCGAGCCAGGTGCTGTGGGGCGAGTCGGACCGGATCGCGACGCCCGAGTACGGCCGCGTGTTCGCCGGCCTGATCCCCGGCTCGCGCTTCCAGGTCATCGAGCGTGCCGGGCACCTGCCGCAGCTGGAGCAGCCGGCGGTGACGTTCGCCGCGATCGACGCCTTCCTGGCCGAGACGGAGTCGGGATCCTGAAGAGCCGGATCCTGAAGAGCCGGGATCCTGAAAGCCGGGCCCAGATCCTGGACACCGGGAAGCCCATTCCACCCCCGCCACTAGTACGATCAGCCAATGTCCGAAATGATCGAGACGACCCCGGGTTGGTTCCCGCCGTCCGAACTCGAGCAGATCCGCGCCCACCTGCCGATCGTCTACGTCCAGGCGGTCCCGGTCCGCGTAGACGCGGCCGGCGAGGTGACCAGCATCGGCCTCCTGCTGCGCATCTCCCCCGACGGGGAGATCACCCGCAGCCTGGTCTCCGGCCGCGTGCTGCACCACGAGCGCCTGCGCGACGCGCTGCTGCGCCACCTGGAGAAGGACCTCGGGCCGGTCGCGCTGCCGAACGTCCCGGCCTCGCTCCAGCCCTTCACCGTGGCCGAGTATTTCCCGACCGCCGGTGTCACGCCCTACCACGACCCCCGGCAGCACGCGGTGGCGCTGGCGTACGTGGTGCCGGTCAACGGCGACTGCTCGCCCCGGCAGGACGCGCTCGACCTGGTGTGGCTCACCCCGAAGGAGGCTTCGTCGGACAGCGTCCTGCAGGACATGCACGGCGGCCAGGGGACGTTGCTCCGGCAGGCGTTGGCGCATGTCGGCTGCCTGAGTTGAGCAGCTGAACAGGTAAGCAGCTGAACGTCTAAGCAGCAGAGCTGCTTTGGGCCGGCGTGCTTCGGCGCCGGGCGAGGCGGCCGGAGAAGCGGTAGCCGCCGATCGCCACGACCAGGACGGCGGCCGTCTCCGCCGTGCCCTCGATCCAGGTCGAGGCGGAGACCTGCTTCTGCGGCAGCGTGGGGAGCTTCCCGTGCGGCGCGGTCCCCTGCCTGACGAGATCGGCCTGGTAGGCCTGGTTCCGCGCGGAGCCGTGCAGGAACTGCGCGACGAACACCAGCGCCAGCACCATGGCCACCTCGACGCCGACCACGAGCGGGAAGCGGCGGACGAGGATGGTGCGCAGCGGACGGTCCTCGCCGGCGGCGCGCAGCGCGTCGATGCGCGGATGCATCCAGAACTGGTTCACCGCGCCGAGGACGAGCAGGCCGCCGAACAGCACGAGCTTCACCCCGAGGACGCGGCCGTACATGGTCGTGAACAACTGGCTCGGGCCGTCCACATGCTCCCAGTAGAGGAACAGGCCGGACAGCAGGATGGCCGCGACGCAGCCCATCGCGGCCGCCGCGAACCGGCGGATCGCCGCCGACCAGAACGCGGAGTCCAGCCCGCTGCGCAGCCCGAGCACCACGAGTCCGACCAGCCCGCCGATCCACACGCCGGCGCCGATCAGGTGCAGCATCCACATGAAGGTCTGGAAGACCCCCAGGCCCAGATCGGCGGGCCGCTTGGCCGGGAAGTTCGTGGCCCCCAGGGCGACGGCGCCGAGCACCAGCCCGGCCGTCCACAGCCCGGTGGCCAGCGGCTTCGGGAGCACCCGGCGGACGGCCACGGGCAGCAGGATCAGGGCACCGATCGGCGGCAGGACGGTCTCCAGGCCGGCCAGCAGGCCGGCGTTCGAGCCGTCGAAGAGCGCGCGCCAGGCGGACCCGAAGTCGTAGCCTGACGCACTCCGGGCATGGTGGCTGAGCACCGCGGGGAACGCCAGCACCCCGGCCGCGACCGCGGCCCACGCCAACCGCCCGCGCACCAGCCGCTCCGCCCGGTCGCCCACGGCGTTCGCCGGTGCCGCGACCACCAGCGCCAGCGCGACCAGCCCGACGAAGGACATCAGGGTCGCCCAACTCGCCCAGGACACGGCGCTGCTCTCGAACGAGCCGAGCGGGGTGGACGGCGCGGGCGCGCGGGCGGCGAGAGCAAGGGCAGGCGTGGCGATCAAGGTTCCCCCTGGGGATGGATGAGGTGGCGAGGGTTAGGTTAGGCAAACCTAAGTTGATCGTCAACGCCCGAGGAGTGAGAAGCAGCCCACATCCGGCGCGGCCGACTCAGCCCACAGACACCTGCGGCCCGCGCCCGCCTGCGAGTTTCGGCCGACCACTCGCCGGCACCAAGAGATCCGATTCAGCCCTCACCGACACCCGCCACCAGCACCTCCGCCCCGCACACCCGCCGACTTCGGCCGCCGCCGAAACGTCCCACCCCTACCGTCATCGATATGTCGACAGCGCAAACAGCCTCGGCCGCCGCCGCACCCGCACCCACACCCACACCCACACCCACGGCCGCACTCCCCCGGGCCGGAGTGACCCTGCTCGCGACCTGCCTGGCCCTGTTCCTGGGCCAGGTCGACACCACCGCGGTGAACGTCGCCCTGCCCGCCGTCCGGCACGACCTGTCCGGCGGCCTGGCCGGGCTCCAGTGGGTCGTCGACGCCTACAACGTCACCTTCGCCGCCCTGCTGCTCACCGGCGGCACGCTCGGCGACCGCTTCGGCCGCCGGCACCTGTTCCGGATCGGGGTCGCGGTGTTCGTGCTCGGATCCGCCGCCTGCGCGCTCGCGCCCGGCCTGCCGATGCTGCTCGCCGGGCGGGTGACGCAGGGCGCGGGAGCCGGGATGATGCTGCCGCAGAGCCTTGCGATCCTGGCCACGGCGTTCCCGGGGCGGCGGGAGCGGAACCGGGCGATGGCCGCGTGGTCGCTGGTGGCCGGGAGCGGGCTGGCCGTCGGGCCGACGCTCGGCGGGCTCGCGGTGCAGACCCTCGGCTGGCAGTCGATCTTCTGGGTCAACGTGCCGATCGGGGTGGCCGCGCTGGCGCTGACGCTGCGCCACGTCCCGGAGTCGCGGAACCCGGACGCGCGCTCGCTCGACCCGCTCGGCCAGGTCCTGGCCGTCGTCTCGCTCGCGCTGATCACGTTCGTGGTGGTGCAGGGCCGCGAACTCGGGTGGACCTCGCCGGCCACCCTGCTGTGCGTCGCGGGGTGCGTGGCCGGACCGGTGGCGTTCGTGGCCGCCGAGCGCCGCCGCCGCGCGCCGATGATCCCGCTGCCCCTGCTGCGTCGCGGGCAGCTGCCGGTGTCGATGATCGTCGCGGCGTGTATGACGTTCGGGATGTACGGCATGCTCATGCTGACCAGCCTGATGTTCCAGCAGGAGCGCGGCGCCTCGGCGCTGGGCGCCGGGATGGGCATGCTGCCGCTGGCCGTGGCCGCCACCGTGCTGTCCCCGCTGACCGGGCGGCTGGTGACGAAGCACGGGCCGCGGCTGCCGATGACCGCCGGAATGGCCGCGATGGGTCTGGGGATCCTGATCTACGCCGTGGCCGGCGCGGACGCGAACCTGCTCCTCCTGGAGACCGCCTTCACCGTCATCGGCGTCGGGCTGGCGCTGAACACCGGCCCGGTGGTCGGCGTGGCGGTGTCGGCGGTGGCCCCGGAACTGGCCGGGCTCGCCTCCGGTCTGGCGAACCTGGCCCGGATGTTCGGCGCCACGCTCGGTGTGGCGGTTCAGGGCACGGTCATGGACCTCGCCGCCAACGGTGCGACCAGCGGCCCGCACTTCGTCCACGGCCTGCGGGTCGCGCTCACGGTGGCCTGCACCGTCGAGTTCGCCGGAGCCGTCGTGGCCTACCGCTACGTCGCCAATCCGCGGCCCGCGGCCTGACTAAGCGGGTCGAGCCGGGTAAGCCGGGCAACTCAGTTGAGCCGGTCCAGCCAGGCAATCCGGTCGAGCCGGGCAAGCGGTTCCAGCCGGGAAATCCAGCAGCGCCGTATCGCCCCCGACGACCGGCTCAGCGCTTGGCCGCCCGGTTGAGCTGTTCGACGGTCTCGACCAGCGGCACCAACCGCGGATCGGTACGCGCGTCCGCCAGCGCCTCGCGCAGCGCGGCGTCCTGCGTGGGCCGGGCCTCGGCCAGCAGCGCGAGACCGGCGGGCGTGACGTTGGTGTAGATGCCGCGCCGGTCGGTGGGGCACAGGTAGCGCTCCAGCAGGCCGCGGTCCTCCAGCCGGGTGACCAGGCGGGTCGTCGCGCTCTGACTCAGCACGACCGCGTCCGCGACCTGGGTCATCCGCAGGTGGCCGCCGTCGCCGTCGTGCTGGGCGCTGAGGACGTCCAGCAGCGAGAACTCGCGGACGCTCAGGTCGTGGGTCTGGAGGGCGTGCTCCAGGTGGGTCTCGATCCGGCCTTGCAGCAGCGACAGCGCGTACCAGCCGCAGGCCAGCCCGAACGGGACCGGAGCGGGGGCGGCCGGGGTAGCGGCAGCCGACGCGTCTGAGGTGTCCGGGGCAGCCGGGGTGTCAGTGGCGGCCGGGGTGCCGGTGCCGGCGGTGCCGGAAGCGGTGGCGGTCATGGCGTGGCGTCCTTTCCTTCCTCGCAATATACCGCGTGTGCAATCGTTGCGTTTGCAAGTACATGCGTCTGCAATTATTGTGGGGGCTCGTAAGCCGCTCAAGCAACAGCACCGGACACCGGCAACGCCCATGGAGGGCCACCCCATGCCTCTCGCGCTCCTCGCCCTGGCCATCGGGGCCTTCGGCATCGGCACCACCGAGTTCGTGCCGATGGGCCTGCTCCCGCAGATCGCCGGCGACTACGGCGTCTCGATCCCCTCGGCCGGCCTGCTGGTCACCGGCTACGCGCTCGGCGTCGTGGCCGGCGCCCCGCTGATGACCGCGCTCGGCACCAAAATCGGCCGCAAGACCATGCTCATGCTGCTCATGGGCCTGTTCGTACTCGGCAACCTGATCTCGGCGCTGGCCCCGTCCTTCGAGGTGATGCTGGCCGGCCGGATCGTGACCGCGCTGGCCCACGGCGCCTTCTTCGGCATCGGCTCGGTGGTCGCCGCCGAACTGGTGGCCCCGGAGAAGAAGGCCGGGGCGATCGCCGGGATGTTCACCGGCCTGACCGTGGCGAACGTGGTCGGGGTGCCGCTGGGCACCCTGGTCGGCCAGGCCGTCGGCTGGCGGGTGACGTTCGCCGTGGTGGCCGCGCTCGGCGTGGCCGGGCTGGCCGGCATCGCCAAGCTGGTCCCGCCGCTGCCCCGGCCCGAAGGCGCGCACCTGCGCCGGGAGCTGGCCGCCTTCCGCAACACGCAGGTCGTGCTGGCCATGGCGATGACCGTGCTGGGCTTCGGCGGGGTGTTCGCCGCGATCACCTACATCGCGCCGATGATGACCCACGTCGCCGGCTACTCCACCGGCGCGGTGACCTGGCTGCTGGTGCTGTTCGGCCTCGGCATGTTCCTCGGCAACCTGATCGGCGGCCGGTACGCCGACCGGCGGCTGATGCCCATGCTCTACACCGCGCTCGGCGGGCTGGCCGTGGTGCTGCTGGTGTTCACCGCCACCGCGCACAACAAGATCCTTGCCGCGATCACCATCGTGCTGATCGGCGCCCTGGGCTTCGCCACGGTCCCGCCGCTTCAGAAGCGGGTGCTGGACCAGGCGCACGGGGCGCCGACGCTGGCCTCGGCGGTCAACATCGGCGCCTTCAACCTGGGCAACGCGCTGTCGGCGTGGCTGGGCGGCGTGGTGATCTCCGCCGGGCTCGGCTACACCGCGCCGAACTGGGTCGGGGCGCTGCTCGCCGGATCCGCGCTGGTGCTGGCGCTCTGGTCGGCCGCGCTGGAGCGGCGGGGAGATTCCCGGGCCCCGGCGTTCCACACAAACGCCGGGACCCGTCCGTCACCCGCTACCCCCGTTTCCTAGTTCCGAAAATACTTCGGGTGATCTCGCGTACCGCCGTGTTCATGGCCCGCTTCACCGTGGCCGATCCCAAGGCCTGATCAATGAGGTTCGGCGGCGCTTTGGGCGCGGCGGTGGGCCGGCTCCGGGCCTCCCGCTCAGCCCGCTTCGCCTCGTCTTCCATCTCCTTGGCCGCCTCCTTCGCCGCGGCGGCGTCCTCGGCGGCCTGCTGCGCCTGCGCCTCGCGGGCGGCCAGGATCTCGTACGCCGACTCCCGGTCGATCGCCGGTCCGTAGGTCGCCAGCAGCGGCGAGGCGTTCACGATCCCCTGCACCACCGCCGGATCCGCCTCGGCCATCAGCGACTCCGGCGCCCGCAGCCGGGTCCAGGCCACCGGCGTCGGGGCGCCGTTCTCGGACAGCACCGTCACCACGGCCTCGCCGATGCCGAGGTTCTGGAGCACCTCGGCGAGGTCGTACTGGGACTTCGGGAACGTCGAAACCGTCGCCTTCAACGCCTTCGCGTCGTCCGGGGTGTAGGCGCGCAGGGCGTGCTGGACCCGGTTGCCGAGCTGGGCCAGCACGTCGCCGGGCACGTCCTTCGGGGTCTGCGTGACGAAGAAGATGCCGACGCCCTTGGACCGGATCAGCCGCACCGCCTGGGTGATCGCGGCGACGAACGCCTTGGACGCGCCGTTGAACAGCAGGTGCGCCTCGTCGAAGAAGAACACGAGTTTGGGCCGGTCCAGGTCCCCGACCTCCGGCAGCCGCTCGAACAGCTCCGCGACCAGCCACAGCAGGAACGTGGAGAACAGCTCCGGACGGCTGGCCACCCCGGGCAACTCCAGCAGCGACACCACGCCGCGGCCGTCCGGCGTGCTGCGGATCAGGTCCAGCGCCCCGAACTCGGTCTCGCCGAAGAACGGCTCGGCGCCCTTGGCCTCGAACGCGGTCAGCTCGCGCAGGATGACCCCGACGGTCTGCGGCGAGAGCCCGCCGATCGCCTTGAGCTCCGCCTTGCCCTCATCACTGGTCAGGTAGAGCAGCACACTGCGCAGGTCCTTGAGGTCCAGCAGCAGCCAGCCCTTGGTGTCGGCGAAGTGGAAGACCAGGCCCAGCGAGGACTCCTGGGTGGCGTTCAGGTCCAGCACCTTGCCCAGCATCGTCGGGCCGAACGCCGAGACCGTCGCGCGCACCGGGATGCCGGTGCCCTGGCCGCCGAGGGCGTAGAACTCGCACGGGAACGCCTTCGGGGACCACTGCTGACCCAGCGCCCGCGTCCGCGCGGTCAGCTTCTCGCTGCCCTCCCCCGGCGCGGCCATCCCGGACAGGTCGCCCTTCATGTCGGCCAGGAACACCGGCACGCCGGCCGCCGACAGCTGCTCGGCCAGGCCCTGGAGGGTCCTGGTCTTGCCGGTGCCGGTGGCCCCGGCGACCAGGCCGTGCCGGGTGAGCATGGCCAGCGGGATGCGGATCTGGGCGTCGGGGTGCGGCTGGCCGTCGACCATCAGCGCGCCGAGGTCCAGGGTCGGGCCGTCGAAGGTGTAGCCGGCGGCGACCGCCCGCACCGGGTCAGTCTCGTTCGTCATCGGTCACCTCGCCGCGCTTGGTGGGACAGGTCACTGGGGCAGGTCGGCGGCCAGATCAGTGGCCAGTTCAGTAGCCGGTTCGGCGGCCAGCTCAGTGGCCGGTTCAGTGGGACAGGCATGTCTGCTCGAACTGGGTCTTCTCGGATTCCTTGAAGAACTTCGTCGCGCCGTCGGCGGCGCACCAGTAGTACCAAGGCTCGGTCGCCGGGGTCAGGACCGCGGCGATCATCTGCTTGGAAGGGATGCTGACCGGGGTCGGCGGCAGACCCTTGTGACCGCCGGTGGCATACGGGTCGGTCGGGTCGGAGACCTCGCGCGCGGTCACCGTGACCCGCTTGCCGGCCTGCTCGCTCAGCCAGTACCTGGTGGTCGCGTCCACGCCCAGGAAGTCGCCGCGGCTCAGCCGGTTCTGGACCGCCTCGGAGACGTCGCGGCCGTCCGGGTCGGCCCGGGTGACCTCGGCCTCGGCCAGCGAGGCGATGGTCAGCGCCTCCTCGGGCGTGCACTGCCGGGCCGGGGCGCACTTCAGGGTCGCGGCCTTCGCGGTCAGACCGAGCGAGTTCAGCTCGTCGACCCGGGCCTTGACCATCCCCGTCAGCACGCTGAGCGGGGTGTCGGAGCTGGTCAGGGTGTAGCGGCCGGGCTCCAGCATGCCCTCGGCCGTCCATTTGCCGTCGGCGCCCTTGGACCAGGGCGGCAGCCCGATCTGGTTGGTGTCGATGAGCTGCTGCAGGTCGTCCTTGTCCCAGTCCCGCTTGTCGGCCAGCGCCCGCAGCGTCTCCCAGCTGTAGTCCCCGGGCCTGACCTCGACCAGCGAGTCCGGGGACAGGTTGGCCGGGTTCAGCAGCTCGGTGATCGCCGACGCCGCGCTGATCTTGGGGCAGACCAGGTAGGTACCGGTGCTGATGTCCCGGCCGGCCTGGTTGTGGCCGACGGCGTCGACGAAGGCCTGGGAGCTGCGAACGACCCCGGCGTCGAACAGCGCGTCACCGATCTCCTTGCCGGTGGCGCCGGTGTGCACCTCGACCAGGACCTTGTGCTTGTCATCGGCCGCGCAGCCGGATTTGCCGAAGTCCGGGGCGTGCGAGGTCTTGGTCAGGCTGACGATGGCGGCGAACGCGAACGCCGCGATGCCGCCGAACACCACCACCGGCACCAGCAGCGGGCCCCAGGCCCGGAGGCGGTCGCGGCGCGTGGGCGGCGGGTCCTCGTGGTCGTCCTCTTCGGGCGCGGCGTAGCCGGTCCCCGTGTTCCCGCTTTCCGGACCACCCACCACGTCACTCCCGATGATCGAACGCTCACTCAGAGGCGATCATGGCGGGATCGGGGCCGGGACGCAGCTCCGCAGGGCCGGATGGGGATCACCCGGCCGGCGTAACGAGCGTGATCGGGGTCAGTATCCTGTTCCCTTCCTGGACCATTCAGCGGGGGTGTCGAGCTTCGATGGACGCAAGTGGAGGCACCGGGCGCCCGGTGCGCGGCCGGTCACTGCACGATGTACTGCACGACCCGGGAACCGGGATCGCACAGGCCGCGGTACTCCCGCTGGACCCGAGCCGGGTGGCGCTGATCGCCCGGGCGATCCTGACCGCGCTGGCGGCGGGCCGGGTGCACGGATACATCAACCCGCACACCATCCTGCTGACCGACGACGGCAACGCCGTGCTGGTCGGCGACCGGGTGGCGATCGGGGCCACGCCGGCGAACGACGTGTACGCACTGGGGACCACGCTGTTCGAGGCGGTCGAGGGCTACGCGCCGCATCCGGCCGAGCCGGTGCCGGCGGCGACCAAGGCCGGGGTGCTGGCGCCGCTGATCGAGGCGCTGACCCGGCGGGATCCGGCGGAGCGGCCGGACGCGGGTCAGGCGCTGGAGTTGCTGACGGAGATCGTGACGGCGGCGGCCGCTTCGGATGCGGCGGCGGCTGCTTCGGGTTCGGGCTTGGGTTCGAGTTCGGGCTCGGGTTCCGGCTCGGCATCGGACTCGGGCTCGGGCTCGGGCTCGGATGACGGTTCAGCGGACGCCGCTGAGACGACGACGTTGCTGCCGCAGGTTCCAAGCTCAACAGATCATGAGGCTGGTGAGAGCCGGGCAACCGAGGCGGGGGATGGCGTGGCCGGGTCCGCCGCGGCTGGCCCTGGCGAAGGCGGAGCCGCCGCAGGCAGCGGGGCTTCCGATGACACGTCACTGCTGCCGCCGGTACCGGCCGACCCCCGAGAGTCTCCCGGTCCTCCCGGTCCTCCCGGTCCTCCCCGACAGCCCGGACAGCCCGGGCCACCCGCACCGCCCCGCTACAGCATTCCGGCTTACCCGGATGTTCCTAACTATGCGACAGATACCCACTCGAACTCGAAGCGGAAGGCACTGGTGATCGGCGGCGTAGTCGCAGCCGTCGTACTCACGGGCGGAGTCGCGCTGGGCGTGACCAAGCCGTGGCACCGGACGGACAACAGCGTCTCGACCGTTCCCGGCGTGCCGGTCGCCTCGACCTCGATCCCGACCACCCCGGCCGCCGCGGCCCCGTCCACGTCGGCGACGCCGGCCACGCCCAGCAGCACCCCGACGCCGACTCCGACCCCCACGCCGTCGACGGCCGCGCCGAGCGCACTGGTGTCGATGACGTTGTGCCTGGACGCGACGAGCGCCGCCGGCGGCGTGCACACCGGGGCCAAGGTCACGGCCGAGGCCTGCCACGGCGGCCCGAACCAGGCGTGGCAGATCCACACCGACGGGACCGTCCACTCCATGGCCGACCCGAACCTGTGCCTGGACGCGGCCTCGCCGAACGGCAAGGTACAGAACGGCGCACAGGTGTCGGCGTGGACATGCCACGGCGGTCCGAACCAGGACTGGGCTTGGAACGCGAACGGAACGGTCTCGCCGGTCGCGAACACGGGGCTGTGTCTGGATGCCGCCGGGCCGGTGCCGATCCACGCCGGGGCGAATGTGACGGCTTGGCCGTGCAATGGCGGGCCGAATGAGAAGTGGGCCAAACAATAAGCATTCGGTGATAAGTACCTATTGCGACCTAGCGGCCTATAAGCGCACTAAGCACCTATTACGGTAGCGAGGGCCCGGCTCACCCCTGCGGAGCCGGGCCCTCGTCGTCTTCTCGCCGCCGCCGCTACTGCTGCGGCGTGTTGGCACCCTGCATCGAGGCGACGGCGTCCGCGACGCCGGCCTCGTAGAGGCCCAACTTCGGCGTGCCGACCGAGCCGCCGCCGAGCGGGAAGTTCTGGGTGGCCGCGTTCGGCATGTTCTGCGAGGCCAGGACGTTGATCTCGGTCAGCGTGGTGGCCGGACCCGAACCGGAGCCGCCCGGGTTGAGGTCGAGGACCGCGTAGGCGGTCTTGCCGGCGTAGACCGGGTAGGCCGGCGGGCCGCCGAGACCGCCCGGGATCAGCGGCCGCACGTCCTTGCTCTGGTCCGCGGACTGCGAGTTGCCGATGGCCACCAGCGGGTAGTAGCTCAGCCCGCACGAGGTGCTGCCGTTGTTGCGGACCGTGATCAGGCGGCGGGTCGGGATGTCGGTCATACGGGTGACCTGGACCGTGAGCTTCGACGGGTCGCAGAGGTGGGTGTAGGCGTAGCTGTCGTCGTTGTGGCCCGAGGACGCGCTGCCGGAGGGCTTGGCGGTGTTCGGCGCCGAGGCCGTGCCGGACGCCGATCCCGAGGAGCCGCCGCGCGCCGGGGTCGAAGAGGTCGCGCCGGTCGCGCCGGTCCCCCCGGTCGACCCGGTCCCGCCGGTCGACCCCGTCGCACCGGCCGCCGACGATGACGTATCCGTGGCGCCACCCGCGGGCGCCGAAGCCGTATTGGTGGACGTCGGCGCGGACCCGGACGCGGCGGGCTTCGAGGACTGGCAGGCGCTGAGCGCCAGGGCCGCGCAGAGCGTGATGGCGGCGGACGAGAGCGTGATCTTCGTGGACATGCCACCAAGGTGCGGCCCATCGCGTCCCACCCGCCACCCCTTGACCCCGATGCGGGACACTGGAACGAAAACAGGTACCCTGAGCTGCGACATCACCCGTTCCTGGAACGGCGCCGAGGAACGGGGAGGACTACGTGGCACGCCACACCGACGACTTCGCGGCCCGCCTACGCACCCTCAAGGACCGCTCGAACCGCAGCTACGGCGCCCTCGCCCAACGCCTGCACACCAGCACCTCGACCCTGCACCGCTACTGCAACGGCACCACGGTCCCCGCCGAATTCGCCCCCGCCGAACGCTTCGCCCGAGCCTGCGGCGCCACCCCGGACGAGGTGCTGGCGCTGCACCGGCTGTGGCTGCTGGCCGACGCGGAGCGCCGGGCGGAGGCCGGAGCGGGGCGCGGTGCGAGTGCGAGTGCGAGTGCGAGCAGTGGGGCGGCTACTTCGGCGGCAGCGGCAAGCGAGCCAGCCGGATCGAGTGCCGCCGAGCCAGCTCAGCGTGGCGACATAGACGCTTCCGCCGACGGCCAGATAGCTGCCTCGAACGCTGGCGAACATGCGCCCGGCGACCGGGCAACCAGTTCCAGCACCGGCGAACTGAGCGACCAAGCAACCGCGTCCGGCCCCGGCACCCCAATCGTTATCAGCCCCGGCAGCCGCACCGAGTCCCCTCGCCCCACCTCTCGCTGGCTCAAGCCGACCCTCGCGGGTCTCGCCGCCGCAGCCGTCCTGGTCCCCCTGGCCATCTACGCGAGCCACGACTCCGGCGCCAGCACTTCCACTAGCCGGTCCGCCGGCGCCCAGGTAAGCGCCCCCTCGCCGTCGCTTTCCCACTCCGCGGCTCCCGGGACCCCGCCGACCGCCTCATCGGCCACGACCACCGCACCGCCGTCATCAGCCTCCAGCCCCAGTTCCGCCTCCAGCTCCAGCTCCAGCTCCGCCCCCGCCACACTCCCGACCCCGGTCACCGTCAACGTGCTGGCCGACAACTGGGACACCGAGTGCGGCCAGTGGTTCTACGCGACCCAGCCCCCGTCCCAAGTCAATCCGCCGCCGGGCCTGCCCGACGTCGGCCTGTGGACCCAGCCCCTGGGCGCGATCCCCGGCAGCCACCTGCGCCTGCAACTCACCGCGCAGGGCATGCCGGGGCGGCAGCCCGTGGTCCTGCACACGCTCTACGTCCACATCGTCGGCGCGAAGCCCGCCCCGAAGGGTGGCTACGGCTACACCATGGGCTCCGGCTGCGGCGGCGGCCTGGACCCGGCCTCATTCGCCCTCGACCTGGACGCCTCGGACCCGAAGGTCAAGGCCGTCACCGGTCAGACCGCCAACGGCGACGTCGGGGTCGCGGACTTCCCGTTCCAGGTCTCCGGGAGCCAGACGCAGGTGCTGAACGTCGACGCGCACTCCACCAACCAGGAGATCGACTGGGAGCTGGTCCTGGTCTGGAGCTGCGGGGACCAGCAGGGCACGCTCACGGTCGACGACCACGGCAAGCCGTTCCGCACCATCGGCCTGGACGGGAAGCCGACCTACTTCTGGGACGGCAGCAAGTGGAGCGCCACCCCGCTGTTTTAAGCGGCGGCCGAACTCGCCGAGCCGCCGGCCCCGCACCCCTGAGTCAAAGAAAGCGGGTCCCGACCCAGTGGCCTGAGTCGGGACCCGCCTGCTAACCCTCAGTCAACCCTCAGTCTCAACCTCAGTGCATGTGGTGCTGCGAGCTGCTGGTGCTGGGCGCCGCGCCGCCACACTGCGCGAACCCCAGCACGACCTCCTGCCCGCCGGCCAGCGTGATGTCCGCGGCCTCGACGGTCAGCGTGCCGTCGTTGTCCGTGCTCTGCTTGTTGAACACGATGCTGCCCAGCGCCGGTACGGCCACGGTCTGGTTCACCCCGGTGGGGATGGTGACCGTGACCGGCGGGAGCGGCGGGAGCGGGGCGGGCGGCGCGACCGGGGTGAAGGTCGCGGTGGCGATGGTCGAGGTGCCGGTGGCGGCGCCGGGCGCGGCCGGGGCGTCGCACTTGGCGTTGATCGCGGTGATCACCAGCGAGCCGACCAGCGGGATGTTCAGCGTGAGGTGGTCGGCGGTGGCCGAGGCCGAGGCGGTGCCGGCCTTGGCGTCGCCGGCGGTGGTGGCGGTGAGCGTGGCGTCGGTGGCGATCGGCCCGAGGTTCAGGCCCACCACGGTCTTGGTCCCGCCGGGCGGGAACTTGGAGTCCGGCGTCGGGTCCACCTTGACCAGGCCGCCGAGGGCCTGCGCGGAAACGACGTAGGCCTCAGCCTGGGGGGCCATGTTGCAGGCCTGCGAGGGCGCGGCGACGCCCAGCGTGGTGCCGAGGAGCGCGGCGGTCATGCCGCAGGCGCGCAGCCCGATTCGGAGACGCATGAGATTCATACCTTTCACGAACTGTTGGACCATTTACGCCAAAGCATTACGGAGCATTAGTGCCGCCCCGGCATTCGCCACGCGCAGACCGGCGCGAAATGCACGAACATCAGCCCGTTGGCTCAGCGGACGTCGAATCTGTGGATGTGAGGGGCGCCCCGGCACCCGGCACCAACCCCGCCGTACTACCCCCGGCGTACACGCGGTGTCTCTCCCCGCCGGATGGCAACGCTGCCCACAACCCGCACGATTGAGCAGGTACCAAGCAGGTACCGAGCAGGAGCACGTTCAGGCAGGCACCCATCAGGTACCACCCACCCACCGCC
>NZ_JAAFZA010000105.1 GCF_015356865.1 Catenulispora pinisilvae | reverse complement strand
CGGGTCACCCGCACTGACGTTCCCCCAGCCCCGCCGCGACGCGGGTCGCGGCGGGGCTGGGGGGACGTCAGTGCGGGTGACCCGCGGGCGGCGGGACGGCTACGGGGGCGGATGTTCTCAGGACCCTGTCGGCCGAGCGGCCGCCCGGGCCGCCGCCCCGGCGTCCCGGCATCCCAAGTCGGCTCGCAAGGCTTCGCAGGGCTTCCGCAATGCGGACGAATCTGTAGCCTGACACGCGTGGCCGACTATCGCATGCGCCGTCGCGCGTTCCTCGCCGCTTCCGCAACGACCGCCGCCTCCGCCGCCGCGTTCAGCACCCTCGGGGTGTCCGCCGCCAATGCCGACTACACCACGACTGTCGATCCCGGCACGTCGTGGGGTACGTGGGAGGGGTGGGGCACCTCGCTCGCGTGGTGGGCCAAGGCCTTCGGGAACCGCGACGACATCGCAGACATCTTCTTCACCCTGAACTCCGCGCCCTACAACGGATCCACACTGCCCGGCCTGGGCCTGAACATCGTGCGCTACAACGCCGGCGCCTGTAGTTCGAACTCCGTCGGCGGGACGACGATGGTGAAGGGCGCCGCCGTGCTGCCGACCCGGCAGATGGAGGGCTACTGGCTCGACTGGTACTCGCAGGATCCGGCTTCCGCCAGCTGGAACTGGTACGTCGACGCGCCGCAGCGGAACATGCTGTGGAAGGCGCGCGATCGCGGGGTGAACCACTTCGAGCTGTTCTCCAACTCGCCGATGTGGTGGATGTGCTACAACCACAACCCCTCGGGCTCGGCCGACGGGACCTCGGACAACCTCCAGTCCTGGAACTACCAGCAGCACGCCGTGTATCTGGCGACGATCGCGAAGTACGCGCACGACAACTGGGGTTTCCAGTTCACCTCGGTCGAGGCCTTCAACGAGCCGATCTCCGGGTGGTGGAAGGCCGACACCAGTTCGCAGGAGGGCTGCCACTTCGACGTCTCGACCCAGCAGACCGTCATCAACTACCTGCGCGCGGAGCTGAACAGCCGCGGCTTGGGCGGGGCGCTGCTCTCCGCTTCCGACGAGAACACCTACGACCAGGCCCGGGCCACGTTCCTGGGCCTGGACGGCACCGCGCAGGGCAACGTCGGGAAGATCAACACGCACGGCTACCAGTACGGCGGCGGACGCCGGGACCTGCTCTACGCCACCGCGAAGTCGGCCGGCAAGGTGCTGTGGAACTCCGAGTACGGCGAGGGCGACGCCACCGGCATGTCGTTGGCGAGCAACCTGAATCTGGACCTCACCTGGCTGCATCCCACGGCCTGGGTCTACTGGCAGGTGCTCGACGGCGGTGGCTGGGGCGCGATCCAGTGCGACGAGGCGGCCGGCACCACCGGCGCGGTGAACACCAAGTACTACGTCCTGGCGCAGTTCACCCGGCACATCCGGCCCGGCATGCAGCTCATCGACAGCGGCGACCACAACTCGGTGGCCGCCTACGACGCCGCGAACCACAAGCTGGTCATCGTCAGCACCAACTACGGCACCGGGCAGTACATCAACTTCGACCTGTCGAAGTTCGGCACGGTCACCGGGTCCGGCGGGAACGGGCTGGTCGGCCGCTGGGCGACGCAGACCGGGGGCGGGGACGCGTACACGTACCACGCCGACACGTTCCTGCACGGCAAGGTGTTCTGGTCGTACTTCTCGCCGAACACGGTGCAGTCGTTCGAGATCGACGGGGTCTACCGGTAGGCGTCTATCGGTAGCGCGGATCCCTCACGACGCCGCCGGACTCCTCACTCAGCGAAGAAGTCGTCCGGGTACTCCTCGGGGTACTCCTCCGGAGGCTCTTCGAAGTCGGGCTCGGTGGGCGGTTCGGCCGCTTCCGGGTGACCGGGCCGGTCCTGGAAGTCGAGCTCGGCGGGCGGCTCGGCCGCTTCCGCGCGACCGGGCCGGCCGAGGGCTTCGCCGAGCACGTCCAGGATCGGCTGCCCGTACTTGGCGAGCTTGTTCTCCCCGACGCCGTTGATCGTGCCCAACTGTCCCAGGGAGCTCGGGGCCTGGGTGGCGATCTGGCGCAGCGTCGCATCG
Organism: Catenulispora pinisilvae; assembly: GCF_015356865.1. GTDB lineage: Bacteria > Actinomycetota > Actinomycetes > Streptomycetales > Catenulisporaceae > Catenulispora > Catenulispora pinisilvae. The sequence continues at coordinate 32,499 of NZ_JAAFZA010000105.1, read as the reverse complement.
TGGAAGATGACGTACGCCGGGACGCCCTGCTCCTTGGCCGTGGCGCCACGCCAGGCGCGCAGCTTCTCGAAGACCGGCTTGGCCTCCTCGGACAGCTCCTGGACCGCGGCCCCGCCCGAGCCCGAGCCCGACGCCTGCCGGGACGCCTTCGCCCGCGCCGGCTTCTCCGGCTCCCGGCGTAGCAGCACCTTGCGATCGCCGCGCAGCACCGCGGCGCTGTCCTGGGTCAGAGCCAGGGTGCTGTAATCGCCCTCGACCATCAGCAGGCCCTGGGCCAGCATCTGCCGCACCACGCCGCGCCACTCGCCCTCGGTCAGCTCGGTGCCGATTCCGAAGACGCTCAGCTGGTCGTGGCTGAACTGGCTGACCTTCGGCGTCTGCTTGCCGAGCAGGATGTCGATGGACTGGACGGCGCCGAACCGCTGCCGGCGCTCGTTCTTCAGCCGGTAGACCGTGGAGAGCAGCTTCTGCGCCGGGACCGTGCCGTCCCAGGACTGCGGCGGGTTCAGGCAGGTGTCGCAGTTGCCGCACGCCTCGCCGGCCTCGCCGAAGTAGTTCAGCAACTGGACCCGGCGGCACTCGACGGTCTCGCAGAGCGCGAGCATGGCGTCCAGGTGCGCGGTGAGCTGGCGGCGGTAGGTGTCGTCGCCGTCGGAGGAGGCGATCATCTTGCGCTGCTGCACCACGTCCTGAAGGCCGTAGGCGAGCCAGGCGGTCGAGGGCAGGCCGTCGCGGCCGGCCCGGCCGGTCTCCTGGTAGTAGCCCTCGACCGACTTCGGGAGGTCCAGATGCGCGACGAAGCGGACGTCCGGCTTGTCGATGCCCATGCCGAAGGCGATGGTGGCGACGACGACCAGGCCGTCCTCGCGCAGGAAGCGGGACTGGGTCCGGGCGCGCGTTCCGGCGTCCAGCCCGGCGTGGTAGGCCAGCGCCGGGATCCCGTTGTTGCTGAGGAACTGCGCGGTCTTCTCCGTCGAGGCGCGCGAGAGGCAGTAGACGATCCCGGCGTCGCCCGCGTGCTCGGTGCGCAGCAACTCCAGCAGCTGCTTGTTCGGCTCGGCCTTCGGCACGATGCGGTACTGGATGTTCGGCCGGTCGAACCCGGCCACGAAGTGCTTGGCCCCGCCCAGATTCAGCCGCTCGGCGATCTCCTGGTGCGTGGCCTGGGTGGCGGTGGCGGTCAGCGCGATCCGCGGCACGTCCGGCCAGCGCTCGTGCAGCATCGACAGGGCCAGGTAGTCGGGCCGGAAGTCGTGGCCCCACGAGGAGACGCAGTGTGCCTCGTCGATCGCGAACAGTGAGATCTTGCCCCGGTCCAGCAACTGAAGGGTCTGCTCCGACCGCAGCCGCTCCGGCGCGAGGTAGAGCAGGTCCAACTCCCCGGCCAGGAACATCGACTCCACGAACCGGCGCTGGTCCGGATCCTGCGTGGAGTTGAGGAACCCGGCCCGCACCCCCACCGCGGTCAGCGCGTCCACCTGGTCCTGCATCAACGCGATCAGCGGCGAGACCACCACCCCGACCCCCGGCCGCACCAGCGCCGGGATCTGGTAGCACAGCGACTTCCCGCCGCCGGTCGCCATCAGCACCAGCGCGTCGCCGCCCCCGATGACATGCTCCACGATCTCCTGCTGCGCCCCGCGGAACGAGTCGTAGCCGAAGACCCGCCGCAGGACGTCGTCCGCGTCGGTGACTGTATGGGCGGATTCGGGAGGAGCCATGCCACGAGTCTACGGAGGTGGATGGGGCGGGGCCGGAAGGTTGGGCCTTTTGCGAGGTCGGAGCCATTGTCGGCGAGGGGCTGTTCGTCCCCGCGCGGCGTACCTAGACTCCGGAGCGTGACCGATGGCGAAGCCGACCCGAACCAATTCATGCCGGCCTGCGAGGTCGCCCTGCGGTTGGGGCTGAGCATCGCCACCGTGCGCTACTACGATCACGCCGGCCTCATCGACGAGCGTTACATCGGGCAAGGCGCGGACGGTAAACGCGCCTACGACGACGTCGCCGTGACCCGCCTGCGCGCCCTGATCGAAGCATGTGGCGGTGCCGGACTGCCGATCCACGAGATGCGGACGATCGCCGCCGCCCTCGACGACGGCACCCTCACTGATGAGCGCCAACTGGAGCTCCCGCAGCAGGCTCTGGTGCGCCTGGACGGCGAGGTGGACCGCCTGGGCGCGGTCCGTCATAACCTCGCCGCGAAGATCGCGCAGCTCCAGGAACGGGACGGCTAAGGGTCATATCAAGGGTATGCGAAACTCGTTTCCACGGTTAACCTCACCCCTAACCGCACATCCATGCCAAAGCACTGAGTTGGGAGCAATTCGGCATGCGCATGAACAGGAACGGGCGAACCACAGTAGCCGCCGTCCTCATGGCCGCGGGCCTGGTCACCGCCACCGCGGGCACCGGGCAGGCCGCAGCCGGCCACGACCGGCAATCGGCGAGCGCGTACAGCGAAAGCGCGAGTGCGCACGCCGCGCAGGCCGGCGAGAACATGCAGTACGGCGGCGGGCCGGTCCAACTGCACCCCGTGGTCTATCTCGTGTTCTGGGGATCTCAGTGGAAGAGCGACACCAACGGGATACCCGCGTACCTGACGAGTCTGTTCCAGGGACTCGGGACATCTACGGACAACTGGTCCACCATCACCTCCCAGTACACCGACTCCAGCGGTCAGGGGCCGAGCTTCAGCGGCGCGGTTCTCGGCGGCGTGTGGATGGACAACGCCAAGGCTGAGCCGGCCAATCCCAGCGCCAACGCCGTGGCCAGTGAGGGGAACCGGGGCGCGTCGCACTTCGGGGTGACCGGGAATGCCGACGCACAGATCGTCGTCCTCAGTGCGCACGGCACGCACCCCGACGGCTGGCCGAACTCCGGTTTCTGCGCGTACCACGACTACAGCGGCTCGGTGTCCTACACCAACATGCCCTACCAGCTCGACGCCCCGGCCGGCAGCCGCTGCCCGAACAGCGCGCTGGGCGGGAAGCTGGACGCGTTCAGCATCGTCGAAGGGCACGAATACGCCGAGTCGGTCACCGACCCGCAGGCCGGGAACGGCTGGGTGGCGCCGAACGGCGAGGAGATCGGCGACCAGTGCGAGAGCAACTTCCAGGCGGTGACGCTGTCCACCGGCACCTTCGCGATGCAGCCGATCTGGAGCAACAACGCCAACGGGTGTGTGATCCATAACTGAGCTCTGAAGGAGCGCGGTCCCGGCGGGTGCTTGGCCGAGAGGTAGCCGGCTCCCGCGAACCCGCCGCCGCATCGAGTACCGTGACCCTGGGGCGGCGGCGTCCCGATCAAGCGCACGCGGCGTCCCCACAGCGGGGGCGCCGTTCCTTCGCGTCCCGGGCGGGCGGCCGGTGCCGGTACTCCGGCGGGCCGCGGTGGGCGTGTTCTTTCCGCTGGCGGCAGGAGGCGACCTTCTTGAACGTGACCCCGGAGTCCCGGGTCAAGCGCGCGACCATCGAGGACGTGGCAAAGCTGGCCGGGGTGTCGCGGCAGACGGTGTCGCGGGCGGTCAACGACAAGGCCGAGATCGACGCCGAGACCAAGAGACGGGTCCTGGACGCCGCGCGTAGCCTCAACTACCGGCCCAGCCGGTTCGCCCGCGGGCTGATCCGGCAGGACACCACCACGCTCGGTCTGATCATCTCCGACATCGGCAACCCGTTCTTCCCGGAGCTGGCCTCCGGGGTGCTGCGGGCGGCGCAGGCCCGGGACTGGCAGGTCGTGCTCTACGACACCGGCGAGGACCCGGAGCGCGAGGTGCTGGCGCTGTCGACGCTGGCCGCGCAGGCCGACGTCGGGGCCGGATTCCTCACCTCGCCGGAGGTCTTCGCGCACGCCGAGCGACTCGGGGTGCCGTTCGCGGTGCTCGACCCGGGCTGGGACGCGGGCGCGGCGCCGGGCGTGGGCATCGACATCGCCGGCGGCGTGCGGCTCGCGGTGCGGCACCTGGCGGCGGCCGGCCATCGGCGGATCGGGATGATCGACGGCGCCGCCGGCCCGCACGACAAGCGGCGCACCAGCTTCCTGGCGGTCGCCGAAGAGCTCAGACTGGACGTCGGCGAGGACGACGTGCAGAGCGCGCCGCGCAGCGTCGAGGGCGGGGCCGAGGCGATCGGGGTGTTGCGGGCGCGTAAGCCGGAGATCACGGCCGTGTTCGCGTACAACGACATCCTCGCGGTCGGCGCGGTGCGCGGTCTGAAGGCCGCGGGCGTGCGGGTGCCGGAGGACTTCGCGGTGGTCGGCTTCGACGGGCTGCCGCTGGGTGAGTTGGTCGAACCGCCGATCACCTCGGTGTACGTGGACATCCGGCGCATGGGCGAACTCGCCGTCGCCGCCGCCGCCGAACTGCTGGCCGGCCGCACGCCGGAGCCGGTGGTGGTGAGCCCGGAGCTGCGGGTGCGCGGCTCGGCGTGAATCGTTCGCCGAAGCCTCGCGCTACGGCAATGTGAACGCAATCCGGTAACGCCTCTTGACGAGATGGTGTGAGCCGGACCACTCTTACCCCCGTGAGCGCTCCCGTGAGCGCTCACGGGCTCCGAGTGAGGCTGGGCTCGCCGGGGTTCGTTCCCTAGACGGTTGATTCCTGGGGGTTCCGGCCAGCAGGACCGTCAGCCGTTTCGCGCCGGTACCCCCAGGAATCAATCGTCCAGCCCCAGGAGGCAGCGGATGTTCACACGACGACACCTAGCACCGTCTTCTGTAGACACGGCGACGGCCACTACCGCCCCGAGCAGCGGCGGCGCCGGCCGCCGACGGCGCCGCCCGACCCTGCCGCGGTTCGCCGCGCTGGCCGCGGGCGCCGCCCTGGCCCTGTCCGCCTGCTCGGCGGCCGGCGGCTCGTCCTCCTCCAGCTCCGGCGGGGACAGCAACACCATCACGTTCCTGACCTTCGAGACCCCGAACCTCACCCCGGCCTATTGGGACGCGGCCATCAAGCGCGTCACCGATCAGTACCCGGGCATGAAGGTCAAGCGCCTGGTGTCCCCGACCTCCGACCGCACCAGCTACGCCAAGCAGCTCAAGGCCTCCGGGCAGTTCCCGGACGTGATGATCGCGGTCACGCCGACCGGCTTCGCGCAGGCCGGGGACCTGTACGCCTGGCAGCCCAGCGACCTGACGCAGTTCGAGGTGCCCGACGGCGGCGCCATCGGCGGCAAGGTGTACCAGCTCCCGGCGAACACCCAGACCATCCCGATGGTCTACTACCGCAAGTCGATGTTCGCCAAGGCCGGCATCACCAGTACGCCGACCACCTACCAGCAGATGCTCGACGACTCGGCCAAGCTGAAGACCGCCGGGATCCTGCCGTTCCAGGTCGGCGGCGGCTCCGACGCCTTCGCCGCGGTGCTGCCGCTGTCGGCCACGGTCGCCACCCAGGTCTACCGCCAGGATCCGAACTGGCTGGTCGAGCGGCACACGAACAAGGTGAAGTTCTCCGACCCGGACTTCGTCGACGCCCTGCAACGGGTCGGCGACCTGGCCGCCAAGGGCTACATCGACCGCTCCGGACTGTCCCGCAACTACGCCGACAGCCAGAAGGCGTTCCTGGACGGCAGCGGCGCGATGTACCCGATGGGCATCTGGTTCGCCTCGGCCGCCGACGCCAGCCCGATCAAGGACGACATCGGGGTCTTCGCCTGGCCCACCGACGACGGCAAGCTCGTCATGCCCGCCTACACCGGCGGCGGCCTGGAGGTCAGCGCGCACGCCAAGAACCTGGACATGGCCAAGAAGTTCGCGCTGGCCTTCCAGCTGGACAAGCAGAACCTGGACAACAACGTGCTCAGCGACGCGCTGTTCCCGGCGATCAAGGGCTACACCCCGCCGTCGACCACCGGCCCGGTGTTCAACGAGTCCTACCAGCTCTACCAGCAGGCCCAGACCAGCGGCACCGTCGTCAAGGCGTTCAGCTGGGAGGCCGGCGACGACGCGCTGCTGCCCGGGATGGTCGACGTGGTCTACGGCGCGGTCGAGGACGTGATGCTCGGCAAGAAGTCGGCCAAGGACGCGGCGTCCTATCTGGACTCCGAGTGGGCCAAGCAGTCGTCGGACTGAGCGGTGGAGGAGAGCCCTGGACTCCGGATCAGGGCTCTGCGCCGTGAACCAGGGCTCTGTGCCTCGAACTATGGCTCTGTGCCGTGAACCAGGGCTCTGCGCCTTGAACCAGCACTCTGAGAGGACTTCCGCAGTGCGGATACTCGTGTTCAACGAGAACCACCACGAACTCACCCGCCCCGAGATCGCCGAACGCTACCCGCTGGGCATCCACGGCACCGTCGCCGCGGCCCTGGTCGAGCGGCTCGGCCCCGCGGCCGACATCACCACCGCGACCCAGGACCAGCCCGGCTACGGCCTGACCCGCGAAGCCGTCGAGGACACCGACGTCCTCATCTGGTGGAGCCACCTGCTGCACGCCGAGATGGACGACGTGACCGTGGACCGGATCCGCCGCCGGGTGCTCGACGGCATGGGCCTGGTCGTCCTGCACTCCGGCGCCGGCTCGAAGCTGTTCACCTCGCTGATGGGCACCAGCTGCGACCGCCGCTGGCGGCACGGCGAGGACCGGCACCTGGTCTGGACGGTCAAGCCCGGCCACCCGATCGCCGCCGGGATCCCGCAGCCGCTGGTGATCCCGCACGACGAGATGTATGGCGAGCCCTTCGACATCCCGGACCCGGACGAGCTGGTGTTCCTGTCCTCGTTCAGCGGCGGCGAGGTGTTCCGCAGCGGCGCCTGCTTCACCCGCGGGGCCGGGCGGATCTTCTACTTCGGCGCCGGGGACCAGGAATGCCCGGTGTACCACCAGAAGGAGGTGCAGGACGTGATCGCCAACGCCGTGCGCTGGGCCGCGCCGACCGGCCCGATCGGCAAGTACTTCGTGGATGAGCCCTCGCCGGTCCGGTGGTGGGAGCGATGAGCGGATTCGCCACGGTCAGCAGGCCGGGACCGCTGCGCGCGGTCATCGTCGGCGCCGGGTTCATGGGCCGGAACTGGGCCCGGGAGATCGCGCGGCAGGCCGACACCGAACTCGTCGGCTGGGTGGATCTGGACGAGGCCGCGTTGCGCGAGGCGGCGAAGGAGGCCGGGCCCGACGCGGCCGGGAACGTCACGCTCGGCACCGACCTGACCGCGCTGCTGGCCGAGCTCGATCCGGACATCGTGTTCAACAGCTCCCCGCCGGCCGCGCACAGGTCGGTCACCGCATCAGCCCTCGAACACGGCTGCGCGGTCCTGTCCGAGAAGCCCATGGCCATGACGCTGGCCGAGGCCCGGGAGCTGGTCGCGGTGTCCGAACGCACCGGCCGGCTGCTCGCGGTCACCCAGGACCGGCGCCAGCTCTCCGGTACCAGGGCACTGATAGCGGCGGCCCGTCGACTGGCCCCGCTCACCCGGCTGGAGATCGACTTCCGCCTCCCGCACCGCGCCGGTCCCTATGTCCACCTCTGGGACGAGCCGCTGCTGCGCGAGATGGCCATCCACCTGTTCGACGCGGCGCGCGCCGTCACCGGCGCCGACGCGCAGTCAGTGTTCTGCAACGCCTACCAGACGCCCTGGTCCTGGTACCCGGGCAACGACTCCGCCGAGGCCCTGTTCCAGATGGACGACGGCCTGCACTTCGCCTTCACCGGCTGCTGGACCGCGCGGTCCGACTTCACGTCCTGGACCGGCCGCTGGTACCTGGAAGGCGCCAACGGCTCGGTCGCGTGGGACGGCCTCAGTGCGCCGGTGCTCACTCCGGCTCGCGAGGAGGGGGAGCCGGAACCGGCGTCCGAGACGCTGCCGGTCGCACCGCAGTCGCCGGAGTTCCCGGGCCTGGCCGAGGTCCTGGCCGGGTTCGTGCACGCGCTGCGTACCGGCGAGGCCCCGGACGGCGAATGCCACGACAACCTGCGCAGCCTGGCCATGGTCGAGGCCGCCGTGGCCTCGGCCCAGTACGGACAAGTCGTCATCGTCGAGAACTGATATCCGCACCGCGTCAGATAGGGAGAACAGCTCATGACCTCCACCGTCAGCCGCCGCTCCGTGATCGCCGCGACGGCCGGGGCCGCCGGTGCGGCTTCCGTCACCGGTGTCGCGTTCGCAGCACCGGCTTCCGCCGGTACTGCTTTCGCGGGAACGGATGCCGCAAGTACGGGCGCCGCAGGTACGGACGCGCCCGCAAACGCCGCAGCCGACTGCGGATCCGAATCCGGGGTGCGCTGGGCGGACGTCCGGCGTCAGCTGGCCGCGGCGAACCCGCGGGTGAGTGCGCCGATCCAGAAGGTCGTCACCAACAAGTACACGCCGGGCATGCTGCTGGGTAACGGCGACATCGGCGTGGTCGTCGGCGATTCCTCGGCCGCGCAGCAGAGCTTCCACTTCGGCAAGAGCGACTTCTGGGGCAACAACCGCAAGACGACGGCTCCGCTGTCCTGGCAGAACTCGATCCTGCCGGTCGGCGCGCTCACCGTCGCCGTGCCCGGGGCCACCCCGGCGGCCACCGGCTACTCGATGGTCACCGATATCGGGACTGCTCAGGTCACGTCGGTGTTGCCGTTCGCGGGCAGCACCCTGACCCTGAACTCTTGGACGGCCGACCGCGACAATGTCCTGATAACCGAGCTCTCCTCGGCGGCCGGCGATGCCGACCTCACCCTGAACGCGAGCGTGGTGCTGCCGAACGACCCGGCCTATCCGTCGGCGGCCGGGGTCACCGGCGGAGCGCTGTGGCTGACCCGGCAGAACAACGCCGTCGGCTACGGCGACGTCAGCTACAAGGCGTCCGTCGCGTCGGCGACCGTCGTCGTGGGCGGTACGTTCACCGCGCCGAGCTCGACGGCCACCACGGCGGACGGCACGTTCGTCCTGCCCGGAGGCGGCCGAGCGGTCCTGCTGACCGTCTTCCGCTCGCACGGCCAGGACCTCTCCGACACCAGCCCGGCGCCGACCCCGGACCAGCTGCGCGACCAGGCGATCGCGGCGGCGACGTCGTTCGGCGACCGATGGCTGCACGATGCGCGGGCCACGCACCACGCCTACTGGACCGACTTCTGGACCCGGTCCAGCGTGGTGTTCGGCGACTCGCAGCTGGAGACGTACTACTTCAACGCGCAGTACGTGCTGGGCAGCGGCGCCCGCTCCGGTGTGCACAACCCGCCGTCGCTGTGGGCCGCCTGGACCACCAACGACACCCCGAACTGGGGCGGCCGTTACTTCCTGAACTACAACGAGGAGGCGCTGTACTACGGCGCCTTCTCCTCCAACCACGCCGAGCTGTCCGAGTCGTACCGGCGGATGATCCTCAACGAGGTGGCCTGGCAGCGCAACACCACCCACAACGCCGGGTATCAGGGCACGGCGTTCCAGCGGAGCCTTCCGCCGTTCCACCTGTACCAGACGCCTCCGGCGCCGGTCCCGGTCGCGGCGACGAAGAACTACCCGAAGCTCCCCGCCGACCAGAAGTCCAACGCCACCTTCGGTGCGCTGCCGCTGATCTGGCACTGGGAGTACACCCGGGACCTCGACTACCTGCGCACCGAGCTGTATCCGCTGCTGAAGGAGCTCGACGCGTTCTGGCGGGACTTCGCGGTCTGGGACGGCACCCGCTGGATCTTCCAGCACACCTCCGCGCACGAGGGCGGTGACGACACCAACCCGAACCTGGACCTCGGCTTCGCGCGGAAGGTCGTCAACACCCTGCTGGACACCTCGGCGGTGCTCGGCGTGGACGCCGATCTGCGACCGGTCTGGACGGACTTCCTCGCCAAGCTGAGCGCGTACCCGACCGGCACCTACAACGGCGTCACCGTCTTCTACACCGGCGAGATCATCAACAACCCCGGGCTGCCGGACACCTTCGAGCCCGGCAACCAGCCGATCAACATGGAGGGCGTCATCTTCCCCGGCGAGCAGTGCTCGATCGGCGGCGACGCGATGCTGCTCCAATACGCCAACAACTCCCTGACTCAGATGAACTCGTGGGGAGTCACGCCGGGCGGCAACTCCAACAACGGCTTCTGCAAAGAGTTCGTCATCGCGGCCCGCGTCGGCTGGCCGGCCGAGGACCTGTTCCAGAAGCTCAAGGCCTCCATCGCCTACCTGTGGCGGCCCAGCAACAACACGGTCTTCCAAGGCGGCGGCGGGGTCGAGACCACCGGCACCACCGAGGCGCTGAACTCGATGCTGATGCAGAGCGAGGACGGCGTGATCCGGGTCTTCCCGTGCTGGCCGGCGGCGCGGGACGCGTCGTTCACGCTCCAGGCCAAGGGCGCGTTCCTGGTCGGCGCGGAACAGCGGGGCGGGAAGGTCGGCCAGGTCCGGCTGCACAGCCGGGTCGGCGGGGACGCCACGCTCCAGCTGCCGTGGAACACCGGGTCGGCGCAGGTCGTCGACGAGTCGCACGGCGGTCGGGTGTGGGCTTCGGCCTCCGGTGGCCGGGTCACATGGCGCACCGAGGCCGGCCACACCTACCGCGTCACCCCGAAGGGACGGTGAGCAGGACCATGGCTACCAACGGAAATCCGCGCATCGGTCGGCGCACCTTGATCGGCGGCGCTGCCGCCGGGGTCGGCGCGGTCTTGGTGGGGACGGTCGCCGAGCAGGCGAGCGCGGCCGGTTCCCGGAGCGCCGGTGCGGTCGGCACGGTCGGCGTGGGACGCACGGCCGGTACGTCGGCCGCCACCGGCATCAGCTGGCCGGCGGTCCAGGCCCAACTCGCGGCCGTGAACCCGCACGTCACCAAGCCGATCTCGGGCGTCGTCACCAACAAGTACACGCCCGGCATGCTGCTCGGTAACGGCGACCTGGGCGTCGTGGTCGGCGACTCCTCGGCCACCCAACAGACCTTCGCCTTCGGCAAGAGCGACTTCTGGGGCGACGACCGCAAGAGCACCAGCCCGCTCTCGTGGCAGAACTCCATCCTGCCGATCGGGAAGCTGACCGTCGCGGCCTCCGGCGCCAGTGCGGCGTCCAGCGGCTACTCGATGACCACGGATCTGGCCGGGGCCACGGTCACGACGGTGCTCGCGCTGTCGAACGCCACGGTGACGATGAAGTCGTGGACCGCCGACAACGACAGTGTCCTGATAACGCAGCTGTCGTCCAAGTCGGGGAGCTCTTCGGTCACGCTGGCCGCGACCGTCACGCTCCCGGTCGACAAGGCCTATCCGTCCGGTTCGGGCTCCATCAACGGCACGCAGCTGTGGCTGACCCGGCAGAACAACTCCTCGGGCAACGGCGACGTCAGCCTGCAAGCCACCGCGGCCTCGGCGACCCAGCTCGTCGGTGCCAAGTTCACGAAGACCAGCGGCACGAAGACGTCGTCACAGACCTCTGCCACCGGAACCTTCACGCTGGCCGGCGGGGCGACCGCGACGCTGGTGACCGTCTTCCGCTCGCACGCGCAGGACGTGTCCGACACGACGACCGCGCCGACGCCGACGCAGCTGCGGGATCAGGCGGTCAGCGCGGCCACGGCCGTCAACGCGTCGTGGGTCTCCAGCGCCGCGAGCACGCACGCCGCGTTCTGGCAGAGCTTCTGGACACAGTCCAATGTCGTGGTCGGCGACTCGCAGTTGGAGGCGTACTACTTCAACGCGCAGTACGTGCTGGGCAGCGCGACCCGCTCCGGCGCCCCGACCGCGCCGTCGCTGTGGGCTCAGTGGCTCACCAACGACACGCCGAACTGGGGCGGCCGCTACTTCCTGAACTACAACGAGGAGGCGCTGTACTACGGCGCTTTCTCCTCCAACCACGCCGACCTGTCCGAGCCCTACCGCCGCGTCATCTACAACGAGGTGCCGTGGCAGCGGAACACCACACATGGCGCGGGGTATCAGGGCACGGCGTTCCAGCGGAGCATGACGCCGTTCCACCTCTACGAGAAACAGCCCGCAACGGTCCCGGTCGCGTCCACGAAGGACTACACGAAGCTGCCCGCCGACCAGAAGTCCAACGCCACCTTCGCGGCGCTGCCGCTGATCTGGCACTGGGAGTACACCAGGGACACCACCTACCTCCAGACGCAGCTGTATCCGCTGCTGAAGGAACTGGACGCGTTCTGGCGCGACTTCGCGGTGTGGGACGGCAAGCGCTGGGTGTTCGAGCACTCCTCGGCGCACGAGGGCGGCGACGACACCAACCCGAACCTGGACCTCGGGTTCGCGCGCAAGGTCGTCAACACTCTGCTGGAGACCTCGGCGATCCTCGGCGTGGACGCGAACATGCAGTCCACGTGGCAGAGCTTCCTTGCCAAGCTCAGTGCGTACCCGACCGGCACCTACAACGGCGTCACGGTCTTCTACACCGCCGAGGTCATCAACAACCCGAGCCTGCCGGACAAGTTCGAGCCCGGGAACCAGCCGATCAACATGGAAGGCGTGATCTTCCCCGGCGAGCAGTGCTCGATCGGCGGAGACGCCAACCTGTTGCAGTACGCGATCAACTCCCTGACTCAGATGAACTCCTGGGGCGTCACGTCGGGAGGCAACTCCAACAACGGCTTCTGCAAGGAGTTCACCATCGCGGCCCGCGCCGGGTGGCCCGCCGAGGATCTGGTCAAGAAGTTCAAGGCCTCGATCGCCTATCTGTGGCGGGCCAGCAACGACACCGACTTCCAAGGCGGCGGCGGGATCGAGACCTCCGGGTCGATCGAGACGCTGAACTCGATGCTGATGCAGAGCGAGGCCGGCGCCATCCGGGTCTTCCCGTGCTGGCCGACCACGCAGGACGCCTCGTTCACGCTGCTGGCCAAGGGCGCGTTCCTGGTGAGCAGCGCCGTCAGCGGCGGCACCGTCGCCTCGGTCGGGATCAGCAGCCAGGCCGGCGGAAACGCCACGCTGGTCCTGCCCTGGACCGGCGGCTCGGCGACCGTCACCGCCGACGGATCCTCCGTCCCCGTCACCGTCTCCGGTGGTCGGGCCACCTTCGCCACTACGGCGGGCACCACGTACAAGGTCACCCCATGACATCCATGCAAGGCTCATTACGGGGGTCCAGCCAGGGTTCCCGGCAAAGCACGAAGAACCGGCGCTCGAACCTGGGGTACTTCCTCGGGTTCGGCGCGCCGGGGCTGTTCTTCTACGCGTGTTTCGTGTTCGCGCCGCTGGTGCTGAGCCTCGGCTACAGCTTCACCAACGCGGACGCGTTCGCGCCGAACACGAAGTTCACCGGGCTGCACAACTACGTGAAGCTGCTCGGCGACCCGGACTTCCGGATGGAGGTCCGGGTCACCACGATCCTCACGCTGATCATCGTGATCGTGCCGAACGTCGCCGGGCTGGCGATCGCGGTACTGCTGAACCGGCAGGGCCGGCTCTACCGCGCGCTGCGGACGGTGTTCTTCGTGCCGGTCGTGCTCAGTTCCGTGGTGGTCTCCGTGGTGTGGCAGGCGATGCTCACCGACGGCGGGCTGCTGGACACGGTCCTGGGCTCGATGGGGGTGAAACATCCGCCGGGCTGGCTGTCCGATCCGTCGATCGCGCTGTATTCGGTGGGATCGATCGCCAGTTGGCAGCTGCTCGGGTTCTGCACCGTCGTGTATCTGGCCGGGTTGCAGGGCGTGCCGGACGAACTGCTGGAGGCGGCGGCGATCGACGGGGCCGGGAAGTGGACCCGGTTCCGGCGGGTCACCTGGCCGATGCTGGCGCCCGCGCTGACCATCAACACGGTGATGCTGCTGATCACCGGGTTCAAGACCTACGACTACGTACAGGTGATCACGCACGGCGGGCCGGGGACCGGCACGACGGCCACGGTCGCGTACGGCGTGATCCAGACCGGGTTCACCGAGAACAAGACCGGGATGGCCTCGGCGATGGCCGTGGTGATGCTGATCATCGTCGCGGTGGTGTCGAGCGTGGCGCTGCGGCTGCTGCAACGGCGGGAGGTGGAGCTGTGACGGCGGGAACGACAGCTGAAGCGGCCGAGGCGACGACGGCGCGCGCGGCCGGGACGCATCCCGGCCGGCGCGAGGAGTCCCGGGCCCCGTGGGTGCGGCCGCTGGTCGCGCTGATCGTCACCGCGCTCTTCGCGGTGCCGCTGTATCTGGTCGTGGTGAACGTGTTCAAGCCCGGCGGCCACATCACCGGGTCGCCGGCGTCCATCCCGTGGCCGCCGACCCTGGACAACCTGAAGGCGACGCTGGACCGCCCGGACAACCTCTACTGGGACGGACTGATCAACAGCGTCGAGATCACCGCGGTCTCGATCGTGGTGCTGGCGATCCTGTCGGCGATGCTCGGGCACTACCTGGCCCGGACCCGCAGTCGGTTCGCGCGAGTCATGCTGCTGACATTGTTGGCCGGACTGATGGTGCCACCGCAGGTGATCCTCGTGCCGGTGGTGCGGATCCTGCGGCTCACGCACCTGATGACCACCCTCACCGGCATGGTCGCGTTCAACGTCGGCTACTACATCCCGTTCGGCGTCTTCGTGTTCGCCGGCTTCATCCGCTCGATCCCGATCGAGCTGGAGGAGGCCGCGGCGTTGGACGGGGCCGGTCGGTGGCGCACGTTCTGGATCGTCATCTTCCCGCTGCTGCGGCCGGCGACGGCGAGCGTGCTGATCTTCCTGGGGGTGTGGATCTGGAACGACTTCCTGGATCCGCTGATCATCCTCGGACCGGTCGGCGGGACCACGGTCACCGTCGGCGTCTATCGGGCGCTCGGCGAGCACCAGTCGAACTACGGGCAGTTGTTCGGGCTGATGTTCCTGGCCGCGTTGCCGGTTGTCATCTTCTACTTCCTGTTGCAGAAGCACTTCGTCAAGGGCCTGACCGGTGGCGCGGTCAAGGGCTGAAAGGGAATCATGACGCTCATTCGGTCGATTCCCGGGGCTCGGGCCTGGGTGGTGACCGCCGGCCGGTCGTGTGCGGTGTTGCGGCTGGACGATCGGGACCGGTTGTTGTCCGCGCACTGGGGACGTGCGCTGGGGCTGGAGCAGGCCGCGGCGTTGGTCGGGGTGCCGGGGGCCATTCCGGTTCCGGTTCCGGCCGCTGTGGCCGGACCGGTCGACTCGGCTTCCGGCAGCCCCGGAAACCACGGCAACCTCGGGGGGCACGGCAACTCTGGCGGTGTCGGCGGTCTCGCAGAGGCTCCCGGCTTCGGAGCCGTCGGGCACGGCGGGGCCTGGCCGTTCGAGGAGGACGTCGACGGCCCGCTGGAGCTGGCGGTCGGCGCGGCGTTCCAGTTCGGGCACGCCCAACTGGCCGTGCGCTTCGCGGACGGCACCCGCGATCTGGAGCTGCGGTTCGTCCAGGCCTGGATCGCGGACTGCGACGACTCCGGCGACTCGGCCGAGCTCGTCCTGAGCTTCGCCGACCGGCACTATCCACTGGCTGTGGAAAGCCGACACCGGGTTCGGAGGGGAAGCCCGGTGATCGAGCGGCGGCTGGTGCTGCGGCACACGGGAGCGTCGGGGGAGGAGCCGATCAGTGTGCTGAGAGCCGACTCCGCCTCCTGGACGCTGCCGCCCCTCCCCGACTACCGGCTGAGCCAGGTGCGCGGGCGGTGGGCGGCCGAGACCCGGCTGCACCGCTCGTCGCCGCCGTTCGGGGAGACGCTGCTCACCAGCCGCCGCGGCATCACCGGCCACCACGCGAACCCGTGGGTCATGGTCGACGACGGCACCGCCGGCCCGGCCCACGGCCAGGTCTTCGGATGCGCGCTGGCCTGGAGCGGGAGCTGGCAGATCACGGTCGAGCGCACATCCGCCGACCGGACCGTGGTGGCCGCCGGGTTCGGGCACGAAGGCCTGGCCTGGTCGCTGGCGCCCGGGGAGGTGCTGACCACTCCGGTGAGTGCCGGGATCTGGACGGACGGCGGGTTCGACGCGGCTTCGCAGGCGTGGCACGCATACGTCCTGGACCACGTACTGCCGCACGCCGGGGAGCTGCGACCGGTCGTCTACAACTCGTGGGAGGCGACGGGCTTCGAGGTCTCTTTGGAGGGACAGCTGGCGCTGGCCCGACAGGCGGCGGCGCTCGGCGTCGAGCTGTTCGTGATGGACGACGGCTGGTTCGGGTCCCGGACCTCCGACCGGGCCGGTCTCGGCGACTGGTGGCCCAATCCGGACCGGTTCCCGGACGGGCTCGCGCCTCTGGTCAAGGGCGTGCGCGAGTTAGGCATGGACTTCGGGCTCTGGGTCGAGCCGGAAATGGTGAATACGGACTCTGATCTCTACCGCGAACACCCGGATTGGGTGCTGCATCAGCCCTTCCGGCAACGGAGCGAGCACCGGAACCAGTTGGTGCTGAACCTGGCCCGGACCGATGTGGCGGCCTGGGTGCACGAGTCGCTGGACCGGTTGGTGGCCGAGAACGACATCGGGTTCCTGAAGTGGGACATGAACCGGCCGTTCACCGAGGTGGGGTGGCCGCAGGCCGGTGCCGACGGAGGCGACCTGGTGTGGCGGAGGTACGTGGAGAACCTGTACGCCGTACTGGACAAGCTGCGTGCCGATCACCCGGCGTTGCGGATCGAGGCGTGCAGCGGCGGCGGAGGCCGGCTCGACCCGGGGATGCTGGCGCGCGTCGACCAGGTCTGGACGTCGGACAACACCGACGCGCTGGACCGGTTGGCGATCCAGGAGGGCTTCGCGCAGGTGTACCCGGCGCGGGTGATGTCGGCGTGGGTGACCGATTCGCCGAACCCACACACCGGACGCCGGATCCCGCTGGAGTTCCGCTTCCATGTCGCGATGGCCGGCGTGCTGGGGATCGGCGGCAACCTGGCGGAGTGGACCGAGGCGGAGCTGGCCACGGCGCGCGAGATGGTGGCTGCCTATAAGCGGATCCGGCCTGTTGTGCAGCACGGAATGCGGTACGCGCACGGCGATGCGGCGGGGGATCTGAGCGGCGTGGAGTACGTCGCGGCCGACCGTTCCGAGGCCGTGGTGTTCGTCTACCGGCGCGAGCGGCGGTTCGCGCAGATCGAGCGGCCGGTGGTGCTGCGCGGGGTCGATGCCGCCGGGCGGTATCGCGATGCCGGGAGCGGGATCGTGCACCACGGCGCGGTGCTGCTGAGCCGCGGGCTGCCGATGGCTTTGGGAGGCGGCGATCCGGTCAGCACGATGGTGCATTTAGTGCGGGAAGGGTGAGATGGGGCTTCTGAGTAAGGGAGGATGCTGATGCGCGCGGTACAAGTGGTCGGATTCGGGCGGCCGGTCGCCGTCGTCGATCGGCCGGAGCCGAAGGTGGAGACGCCGCAGGACGTGGTGGTCCGGATCGCCGGAGCCGGTATCTGTCGCACCGACTTGCACATTGTCGAGGGCGGGCTGGAAGCGGCGTTCAACCAGCGGCTGCCGCTGACCCTCGGCCACGAGAACGCCGGCTGGGTCGAGGCGGTCGGCACCGGCGTCTCGCACCTGGCGGTCGGCGATCCCGTGATCGTGCACCCGGCCGTCACCTGCGGCTTCTGCGACGCCTGCCGCCGCGGCGCCGACATGCACTGCGCCACCTGGCGCTTCCCCGGCGTCGACGGCTGGCCCGGCGGTTACGCGGAGCTGATGCGGACGTCGGCGCGGGCGCTGGTGAAGCTGGCGCCCGGCACGTCCCCGGCCCCACTCGCCCCGTTCGCCGACGCCGGTCTGACGGCCATGCACGCGGTGCGGCGGCTGACGCCGTTCGCGGGCACCGGCACGACAGTGGTCTGTCTCGGCTCGGGCGGCGTCGGGCAGATCGCGATCCAGCTGCTGAAGATCCTGACGCCGGCCAGAGTGGTCGTGGTGGAGCCGGACGAGGCGCGGGCCCAGACCGCGTACGAACTGGGAGCGGACGAGGTCATCACCCTTCCCGCCGAGGCCGCCGCCGACGCCGTCCTGGACCTGACCGCCGGCCAGGGCGCCCAAGCGGTCCTGGACCTGGTCGGCGAAGGCGGCGTTCCGGAGCAGGCACTGCGCATGCTCGCGAAGGGCGCCGTCTACTCGATCGTCGGCTACGGCGGCGGCGTCCACATCGAGCATCTGGACATGATCAACCGCGAGCTCACCATTCTCGGCAACCAGATCGGCACGCACGCGGAGCTCGGCGAGCTGATGGCGTTGGCGGCGGCGGGGAGGGTGACGCTGGGTACTGAGACGTTCCCGTTGGAGGCTGCCGCTGAGGCGATGGCCGCTGTCGCTGCGGGGCGGGTCGGCGGCCGAGCCGTGTTGGTGCCTGAATAGCTCCTCAGCCGAAGGCCTCAGCCGAACCCGAACACCTGAGCCGAACACCTCAGCCGAACAGCGTCGATCCCAACGCGTGCTCCGCGTCGAATCCCGGCAGGATCAAGAACGTCGCGCTGGCCGTGGTCGTCGTGAACGCCAGCAGTGCGTCGGAGTCGTCCATGTGCGTGAGGGTGGCGGTGAAGGTGTGCAGATCGTTCTGGAAGCAGATGAAGAGCAGGCCGGGTTTCGGGTCGTCGATGCTGTAAGAGCGGCGCAGCATCAGGCCGACGCCGACCACGTTCGCGTGCGCGCGGCGGACGTGTGCGTCGGCGGGGATGAGGTAGCGGCCGTCGGGGGTCTTGGCGCCGAGGTCGGGGTTGCTGGCGATCGTGCCGCCGGACAGCGGGACGCCGGTGGCGCGTCGGCGGCCGAAGACCGCTTCCTGCTCCGGAACGGACTGTGCGGCGAAGCGCGTCAGGTCCAGTTCCATGCGGCGCACGACCGCGATGGTGCCGCCGGCGACCGGTGCGGGTCCGGCCAGCCACAGGTCGCTCTGCTGCTCGGTGGTCGTGGTGGGGCCGATGATCCCGTCGATGAAGCCGAGCAGGTTGCGCGGAGCGGCGCGGCCTGGCGCCACCGAGGTGTTCGGGCCGCGGCGGGCGGACTGGCGCCAGCGTTCCGTGACCCGGGCGCCGGCCTGGTCCAGAAGCGCGGCGGCCGCGACCGGCAGTACCAGCGCGTCGCTGGCGCACAGCTGGATCAGGAGATCGCCGCCGCGGGCCTGCGGGACGATCTCTTCGCGCGAGAACTGCGGGAGGTCGGCCGAGCCGGGCAGGGCGGCTCCGGCTGCCGATGCCTTCCGCACCACCCCGGGTCCCACGCCGACCGTGATGGTCAGGTCCCCGGGCGCCAAACCCAGCAGCCGTGGTTCGGTTCCCGCCGTGAGTGAGAGCACTGTCTTACCCAGCTCGGCCAGCAGCGGCCCGACGGCGGCCTGGCCATCGATATCCGCGACCACGGCCAGCAGATTCGGCTGCGCCGGTTGCGGAATGATGACGCCTGCCTGATACCGGCCGGTCGGCGGCACTGACGTGTCAGCAGGAACGGTCTGGGCCTGGGCCTGCGACGTGTGAGATGGCGCGTGAGACTCGGAGTGTGCATCGCACCCCGCGGCGCCGCCGACGGCCACCACGGCCCCGGCCGTACCGAGGAACGCACGGCGGGACGGTTGCTGGTCGGCTCGGCGCACAGCGTAGAGACTGCCATATCCCCCCGCCCGGTAGTGAATCCGAGTCCTGAGTCCCCCGTTCGTGCCAGACTGAGCCGTGCCACATTTGGGTTTGCGCGGGAGCGCGGTGCTGGGTGTCCTGACGTTGGCGACGGCCGCGTGCGGCAGCGGCGCGAGTCATCCCGCCGGCCAGGGCCACCGCCCGCCCGGGAGCGACGTGACCATCCACGTGCCGGCGGACGCGCCGACGATCTCCGCCGCCGTGGCGCTGGCCAAGCCCGGCGACCTCGTGTCGGTCGCGCCGGGCGTCTATCACGAGACCGTGAATATCACGACACCTCAAATCACGCTGCGCGGCGAATCGCGGGACAAGGTCGTCATCGACGGGCAGCTGCAACAGGCGGACGGTGTCGTGGTCACCGCGCCCGGGGTCGCGGTGCAGAACCTGACCGTCGAGAACAACACCCAGAACGGTGTCCTGGTCACCGGTTCGGCCCGGGCGGCCGCCGGGTCGCCGGAGTCCGGCGGCGACTACGACACCGGCAGCGAGCCGGTCAACTTCCTGAATTCGTTCCTGGTGTCCTACGTGACGGCGACTCGCAACGGCCTTTACGGCATCTACGCGTTCTCCGCGCAGAACGGCGTCATCGAGGACTCATACACCTCCGGCGGCGCCGACTCGGGCATCTACGTCGGGCAGTGCAAGCCGTGCCACATCGTGGTGCGGGACAACATCGCCGAGCTCAACGCGGTCGGCTACGAGGGCACCAACGCCAGCAACGACATCTACGTCGTCGGCAACCGGCTGGTCGGCAACCGCGTGGGCCTGACCACCGACTCCGACCACCAGGAGAAGCTGCTTCCGCAGCAGGGCGCGGTCGTGGCGGGCAACCTGGTCGCGGCCAATCAGCAGGCTGCGACGCCCGAACAGGCCGACGGCGGCTGGGGGATCGGCATCGGCGTCGACGGCGGCAGCTCCAACCAGTTCCTGCACAACCGGGTCACCGGCAACGTCAACGCCGGTCTGGAGATCACCGCGACCCAGGACGTCCCGCCGAACGGCAACCAGATCCTGGACGACGTCTTCGCGGGCAACGGTCTGGATGTCGGCTGGACCTTCCCGAACGCGACCGTGGGCCAGGGGAACTGTGTGAGCGGCACCGGCCTGGTCACGAATCCGTCCGGGCTGCCCAAGACCGCGGCCTGTCCGGCCACCCACCAGACGCAGTCCCCGTCCGGCACGTGGAGCGCGCCGACCCCGCCGCCCGGGATCCCGTTCACGACCGTGGCCGCCCCGCCGGTCCAGCCGCAGTTCCCGAACGCCGCCGGCGCGCCGGGCACCGTCGTCCCGGCCACGCCGACGACGCCGGACCCGGCGAGTATTCAGGTGCCGACGGCGTCGCTCCTGGCGGCTACGGCATTGGTGCAGACGTCCTGAGGTCCTCTTTAGGTGACAGGCCTACTGGTCATTGGCTATTGGCTATTGGCTACTGGCTGGCCGTGATGGCCGGAACCGGCGCGTACTTCTGCGTGTCGAACTCGATGACCGCGGGCTGCGTCGAGGAAGCCACCGCGGCTTGAACCCGGTACATGGTGCCGTCCTGGCCGACCCAATAGCGAACCGTCCCCGTCAATCCCGATCCGGACCCGCTCTGCGCGGTCGGCCCGGTCATCACAGTGACCTGATGGCCGGCGACGTTGTCCTGGCCGACCCACATCGCGCCGTTCTGCGGCAACAGCTGCGCGTTGTCCGGCCGGTCGCTGCCCAGGTTCAGCGCGATGGCCAGCGAGCTGTCCAGCGAACTGCCGGTCTGCTGAAGCTGGCGGCTGTACCAGCCGGTGTTCGGCGGCGCCGCCGGGGCGGTGGCGGGGACGCTCGGCATCGGATCGACGAGCACTGAGGTAGCCGTCCACTCGATGAGCCCGTCACTGGACGTGTCACGTCCCGTGCCGTGCACGACGCCGTAGCCGAGCTTGGCGCGGTAGTCGACCGACCCGGTGATGACGAGGTCGCCGGCGGTGCCCGGTACGGTGATCGTCACCGCCCGGCCGCCGGTCTCGTAGTTGCGGAACCGCGTGATGGCCAACCGGTTCGCCTCCTCCGATGTCAGGACTCTGGCTTTGGTGCTGCTCCCGGACCCGCTCGCCGCGACCACGATGACGCCGGCCGCCGCGACCGCGACGACACAGCCTCCAGCGATGAGCCAACGGGCCCGCGGAACGCGCCGCCCGGCGGGCGCCCGTGGCGGCACTTCTCGGGGCTTTGGCATGGCCGTACCTTACGGGCACCCGGGTGCCGGCCGCGTCCGGTTCGCCATGAAACACCTGTTCGCAAGGTGTTTTCACCGGCCGAGCGATACAATGCTCTGATTCACTGTGGTGTTTCCGTGGCACCCCGCCGCCCCCGCGCGCCGTACCCGCCCGGCCACGGTCCGGTGCCTCGAAACACCACATCAGTACCCTGACAAAAGGATATCGGGCATGAGCGAAGCCGGCAGAAGACGGGTACGGCCAGCCGGACGGGGAGTCGGGCGGCTGGCCCGGGTGGGAATGGCGACTCTGTTGGCGGTGGGTGGCGCTACCGGGGCGATGGCGAGCGGGGCCCCGGCGGCCAGCGCGGACTCCTCCGACGGGTCTGTGACGGTCCAGGTGCTCCGGGACTTCTTCGGGACCGGCGTCATCAACGCCACGATGGACACGCCACAACAAGGCATGAGCGTCGATGTCGCTGACGCGGCGGGGCACCACGTCATCGGGATCACCGACGCGACCGGCGAGTTCGTGGTGCCGTCCTCGACCGATCTGGTCGGCGGGCAGTACCGGGTCGACGTGAGCGTCCCGCAGACGCTGAACTATCTGCGGGCGGCCCCGGCCTCCACGAAGACCAACCACTTCGACAGCTTCACCACGTTCGTCGACGTGACCGCGGGCAAGAAGGCCTCGGTCATCACCGGCGTGTGGAACCCGGCGGACTACACCACGTCGGACCACAAGTACTACGTCCCGGTGCAGACGCCCGCCGTGAAGACCAGCGGCGCCCCGAGCGACCCCGACGGCCAGGCGCTGGTCGCGGTCGATCCCGCGGCGCGCAACACCTGCACGCCGCCGACGAACTGCCCCGCGATCCTCAATACCCAATCTGAGGTTGGCACGACGTGGGGCTTGGCGTACGACAAGAACCAGACCCGCATCTTCCAGAGCGCTTTCGCGAAGCGCTATACCGTCTACGGTCCGGACGGCGGCGGCGCGATCTACACGACGTCCGCCGACGGCTCGTCCGCTCCGACGCTGTTCGCGACCGTGCCCGACGCCGCGCCGACCGGCCACGGCCTGCTGGTCGACATGCGCAAGGACCCGGCGTTCGTGGACGTACCGGGGAAGGAGAGCGTCGGCGGCGTCGCGCTGTCCGAGGACGGCAAGACGCTGTACGCGGTGAACCTGAACACGCGCTCTCTGGTCAGCTTCGACGCGACCGGTAAGACGGCTTCGGCGCCTTTGGCGACCGTGCCGATTCCCGACCCCGGGTGCGCGGCGAACAGCGATTGGCGGCCGTTCGCCGTCAGCGCGCATGACGCCAAGTTGTACGTCGGCGGCGTGTGTGACGCGGAGAGCACTCAGCAGCGCGGCGACCTGAAGGCCGTCGTCTACACCTACGACGGTTCCAGTTTCTCCAAGGTGCTGACCCAGGGGCTCGACTACCAGCGGGGCCAGGTCATCAACGGGGTCGCCACCGCGTTGTCCGACCACTGGAACCCGTGGAACACCAGCCTGCCGACATGGGACCAGCGCATGGGATACGACGAGGTGTACATCGATCCGCAACCGGAGCTGGCCAGCCTGGCCTTCACCCGTGACGGCTCGATGATCCTCGGGTTCCGTGACCGGTTCATGGACGTCATCGGCGCCGGCGGGCTCGATCCGCGACCGGGGAACAACACCGCGGAACAGGGGATGTCCGGCGGCGCCATCGACATGGCCTGCTCCGCGCCGAACGGCTATGACTGGGAGGGGACCGGCGACTGTCCGAACAACGCCACGTATGCCGATGACGGCCACAAGCCGGCCGGCGTCGTGCAGTACTTCCCCGGCGACTTCTTCGACCCGAACCACACCGGTCAGGGCGAGCACGAGGACGCGTCCCAGGGCTCGGTGGCCTATGTCCCGCAACAGCAGTGGGTCGTCAGCACCGAACTCGACCCGGCCTTGCAGGTCAGCTCCAACGGCCTGGGCTACTACGACGTGAAGACCGGTGAGGGCCCGGGCCAGAACGACCCCGCGAACGGCTACCAGTTCATCGGCCCGAACGACAACGCCTTCGGTAAGGCCGGCGGCCTCGGCGACATCGCCTACACCGCGGCCAACGCCCCGATCCAGATCGGCAACTACGTCTGGTTCGACGGCGACCACAACGGCATCCAGGACCCGCACAGCACCAACGAGGTCCCGCTGTACGGCGCCACGGTGAACCTGTTGGACGCGAACGGAAAGCAGGTGGCGACCACCACGACGGACAAGGCCGGCGAGTACTACTTCGGCGGGGTGGGGGCGGCGTACCAGCTCACTCCCGGCGCGAAGTACACGGTGGAGTTCGACACGTGCACCGCCAAGACGGACAACGTGCCCAGCCAACCGGCGGCCACCGACCTGCGCTTCACACTCCCGCTGGCCGGCACCGACCGGGCGCACGACTCCAACGTCGTGCCGCCCACGACCGGGCAGCTGTGTGACGGCTTCGCACCGGTGACCGCACCGGCCGAACCCGGTGGGGTCGACCACACGATCGACGCGGGCGTCTACATCCCGCCGCCGGTCCCGCCGTCGAGCCCGCCGCCGTCGACCTCGTCGTCGTCCTCCTCGACGCCGCCGACGACATCGCCGTCGTCCACGCGCTCGACGGTCCCGACCACGCCCTGGACCACGCCGACCACCCCGACCGCATCCAGCTCGGGCACGTTGGCGAAGACCGGCCTGAGTGACGCGCTGCCCGAGCTGATCACCATCAGCGTCCTGCTGCTTTGTGCGGGTGCTGCGATCGCTTGGGGGAGTCGGCATCGGCGGGTCGGCCGACACTGATTCCGGGTTGTAGCGGTCTGCGTTAGCGCGGCCTGCGTTGTACAGGTCCGCGTTGTACAGGTCCGCGCCGCTCGCACTTTCGAAAGTGCGAGCGGCGCGGACTTTTGCCCGTCGGCGGTTCTATGAATCAGGGGACGGTGATGACGTTCAACGTCGGGGCGGACGACTGCGGGGTCGAGGTGGACGTGATGGCGAACAGGGTGTCGCCGGACCGGTCCCAGGCCAGGTCGTAGACGCTGAAGCCGCCGAGCTTGTAGGCGCTGGTCGGGTTCGAGGCGCCGGGCGTGAACAGGTCGACCGAGGAGCTGGATTCCTCCAGGCCGACCGCGATCGTGCCGCTCGCGGGGGCGACCGCGACGGCGGACGGGTAGGCGCCGGTCTGGTAGGTGGCGTCCTCGGTCATCGTGTTCAGCGTCAGCTGGCTGCCGTAGTACGGTGCGCCGCAGGCCGCGACGACGTCCTTGCCGCTGGCGGCGATGGCCAACTGGCGGAGGTTCTCGCAGCCGTCCGACTGCGCCCAGGGATTGGATGTGGCCAGCGCCACGGGCGCGCCGGAGGTGACGTCGAAGGACTCGATGACGGACGGGCTGACGCCGGCGTTGCCCGCGACCAGCGTGTTCGGCGCGCTGGGCGAGGCGGCGAGTATCGGGGCGTAGTAGAAGGCTGATTCGCCGGTGGTGTTGACAGTCAGCGCGCCGGGGTCGAGCATCCCTATCCCGGCGCTGCCCGTGCTGCCGTAGCTGAACCAGATGTCGTTGCCGACGACGGCCAAGTGCTGAGGATCGTGCCCGGTCCCGGTGAAGTAGACGGCGACCTCTTGCAGCGTGGCGGTGTTGACCGCGGCGATCTCGTCGGTGCCGCTGATCGCCGCGTAGAGGATGCCGTCCTGCCGCGACAGGGCCAGCGCGTTGGCACCGTCGAGGGCGGGCAGTGTGGTGAGCGGCTTGCCGGCGAAGTCCGTGACCGCGACCGGGTCGGACCCCGCGCCGGAGACGAAGACCTGGTGGTGGGTGGAGTCGGCGGCGATGGACGAGAAGCCGGTTAGAGACAGGACCGTCGCGGCCGTCGGACCGGCGGTGGGGACGGAGGTGCTGGCGGCTTTGGCGGTGGCGTGGGCGGCAGCCCCAGCCGGACCGGCCATGGCGATCAGGACGGCCGCGGTGGCGGCACCCAGGGCTCCTGCGGACTTGAGTCGGCTACGCAAGACGGACTCGGTTCCTTCCGTTCGGATGGTGCTGCGCTCGACGGTCAAGGGTCGCTTGACCTGCCCATATGTAGCGGGCGGGCGCAGCGTGTCGACGTGCCCTTGCTAGTCCAGAATAGTCGCAGGGTCCTGACAACGATAGCGATTTATCGAAGGCTTGTTCGAGGGTGAGTCTCGCTGTCGGGGTGGACGTCGGCGTGGTTCGAGGCCTTCATCGGCGATCGGTCGCGGAACTACTCGCTCGCGGTGGCGGAGGCGTGGCGTTGAGGCGGGGCCCCGGTCGCTCGTCTCCGCCGGGGCCCTCAACCGGCTTGCTGGCGTGACACCTCGTCGGCCGCACTTCGGCTGTTCCATTCGGCTGTTTCGGCGCGCCGATCTCGCTACCAAATGGTATAAATGGGGTGATGAAGTGCTCACGGAGGCCCGGCGACGAGGTGCCCCGCTCAGCATCCCACGGGGTGCGCGGCGCGCCACTGGAGTTACCTCGGTACCCGCCCGCATAATTAACCTTCGCCGAAGGGGTAGCGCGCGTTTGCGCAGTTCGGCACACTGGTGCGCCGGGGGTTAGCGGTCACCTTGTCGATCAGACATGCGTGCTGAGCATCATTGGGACTGTCGGGCCCCGGCAAACACAACAGTCGGAAGCAATCCACCACTAATCCGGATGGACTGCGGGGGTCACGCCATAGGCGGGGTCGACGCGGCCTATGGAGAAAGAGACTCATCGATGACTCAGCCGCAGTACCCGGACTCGCCCCAGCCCGGCGGACAGCAGTATGTCCCGGGCTACCAGGGCATGCCGCAGGCGCCGCCCGTTCCTGCCGGCTACGGATACGGGGCGCCGCAGCAGATGAACGTGCCGCCGGGCATGTACTACGACCCGGCCTCGGAGCTCATCCTCCCGCAGGGAGTCCAGCTCGCCAGCGTCGGCCGCCGCATCGGCGCCTACTTCCTGTCCCTCCTCCTGCTCGTGGTCACCCTCGGCATCGGCTACCTCATCTGGGGCCTGATCTCCTGGAGCAAGGGCCGCGGCCCGACACAGCAGGTCCTCGGCATGCGCTGCTGGACCCCGGCCAACGGCCGCGTCGCAACCTGGGGCACGATGGCCCTGCGCGACATCGTCGGCGGCCTCGCCCAGGGAATCCTGGGAGCCATCACGGGCCTCATCTCGTTCATCCTCTTCTTGAGCAACAAGCAGCACAAGTCCCTGATGGACATGGTCGGCAGCACGGTCGTGCTCTACGACCCGAACAAGGTGCTGGACAACTGGCAGGGCTAAGCACGTGGCGCGTATGACCTAGCGCCTATGACGTGGAGCGGCCTCGTGGGCCGGGCGCGGGAGTGCTCGGTCGGCGGGGCCGTTCTCGTCCACTCGGACCCGGCTGGCCGTGGTGACGGCAGCGGCAGATCCAGGATCCCGATGCGCTGCCTCTCCTTGGAGCAGTCAGATCTGAGAGCGAGTCGATGCCGACCTGTCGAGGAGGTCGAGGTAGCCGTCAACGGCCTGCCAGAGATGATCCTCGGGATAGCGGCCGTCGCGCCGATGCGAGCGCTGCCAGTCGAGGTCGTCCCAGTAGCGATCGCGGACGGCGCGAAGGTGCGCGAGTGAGGTCTGGAGTTCGCGGGCGCTCTGCTCGGCCAGGGCATCGTCATCAGGATCCGGGAGTCGGAACCGCTCGGCGCGCCGCTCGGCCAAAGCATCGAGAGCCGCAGTCCGGACTCCGTCCTCCCGTGACCAGATGGGCATCGGCCCTCGGATCTCATGGTTCGCGACCGGCCACTCAGCCGGCCGCCATCGCCACAGGACCGGAGACTTGTCCAGCCTGAGCAGGCGAGCAAGAGCGGAACACTTCGGCGGCTCCACACCCCACGGGAGCTCATCGGCGGACATGCCCATCACCAGCACGATATTCGCGGCCTCCAGGTCTTGGCCGGGGTGATCGAGTACCGGCCCGAAGGCGTGAACGGCCAGCAGGCCGTCCCCACCGTCGAGTAGCGGGCCGGTCTTTTGACAATCCTCGGCGATGACGCGCAGCCGCCGGACAGCGGTGTTGAAATGCATGGGCAACCTCCTGAACCCAGCATGCGACTTGCTCGGCGTCTTGGTCGGGACATCGGCCGAACGCCATGCGTCGATATGGCGAGCCTTGCCGGGTGTGCCGGATGCCCGGCCGTCGGCGTCACTGGGAATACGGGTCGGACAGGGTCATGGGTGTACGAGCGATGTGAAGCGCTTGTTCGGGGAACCGTGCGCCTGCCGTGTAGTAGCGGGCGCGTGTGCGGCCGACTGGTTCGAGTACTTCGGCGGTGACGAGGTCGCGCAGATCCCGCTGAGCCTGCTGCATGCTGAGATTTTCGGCGTGCTCGTAACGGGAACGGCGGACTCGGCCGGCCATGGCGACATCATGGAGGGCGGACACGATCCGATCGTCGCGGCCTGTACTGGCTGCGAAGCCTGACAACTCGGTCCACACTTGCCCGGAACGGTTGAGCCGAGCTTGCACCGTTCGAGCTTGTTGATGGTATGCCGTGAGATTGAAGCGGATCCAACTTGAAACGTCCTGATCCGGAAGGTACGTGGCACCGCGGCGTGCGAGCTCACGGTAGTACTCCCAGGTATTGCCAGGCCGTCCCAACCATGCCTCGATGGACGAGAACTCGGGGGCCAGAACGTCTTCGCGCGCAATCATGAGCGTCTGTAATGACCGTGACATACGCCCGTTGCCGTCGGCCCAGGGATGGATGAACACCAGGTCCAGGTGCGCCATTGCCGCGCGTACCAGGGGGTGGCTTCGGTCGTCGTTGTTCAGCCAGTCGATGAGTTCATGCATTAGGTCGGGGACGTCGGCCGTGTCCGGAGCTGTGTACGCGGCAATGCTGGGGTCGCGGGCATCGGTGACGAAGACGGGTCCGCGACGCCATTGTCCGGCTGGCTTCCGATTGCCGTGTCGGTGGCCTTGCAGCATCCAGTGCAGGCCATTGAGGAGGCCCTTGCTATAGCTGAAGTCGCCCGAATCATGCAGCGTCTGGACATACGTCATCATCTGCTGGTACGCGAGCGTCTCCTGGCGGTTCTCATCGGTGACGTCAACGTCGCGCTCGCCGTCGAGCAGGTCTTCGACGTCGACCGTCGAGACTTTGAAGCCTTCGATGGAGTTCGATGCCGCGACGGCGTCAGCCGTGAGGAACTTCCGCAATCTAGCGGTCCACTTCGCCGGCGAGGCGGCTACTTGGTGCTTCAAGCTCTCCCGGGCGCGGTCGATCTCGCCGAGTACGCGCTGGTCGTCGGCGTCGAGTTCAGGTGTCGGGTAGAGCATGCATCAATGACAGTTTGACGTAATCATTGCGTCAAACTATCGAACTCCACCCGCACCCCTAGGCGACCGCCAGGGGAAGACGGCCTTCGCGAACCGCACGATCCGCAGCGCGAAGGCTCGCAGACCGAACTGCGTCAATGCGGGCATGCGGCCCACGCCTCGAACCGTTCACTAACCTCGTCGAAACGTTCGTGTCGAGAAGCTGAGGAAAGTGCTGGAACTCGTCGATACAGATAGGCGCCGCACGATCGGCCGCCACGAACAGTTCGAGGTCCGCCGCCACGGCCCGAAAATCCCAGAATCGCCACACCGAACTTCCCAGAATTGTCGAGCTTCCGATCCCCCCACCGTCACCATCGCGTCCGACGTTGGCCCCTGCTCGGCACGTCACGGCCGATAAGCCGACCCGGTCGGCGTTCCGCGCCGGGTACGGCCGAATCGTGTCTCGTCCGGCCCGCCTATGGGAGGCTGGCACCGAGAACCGATTGGCTACCGCGACCTGGCCCTACCTGCTTCAGCACGCCGACAACCCGGTGGACTGGTACCAATGGGGCGACGAGGCGTTCGCGGAAGCCCGCCGCCGCGACGTCCCCCTTCTCATCTCCATCGGCTACGCCGCGTGCCACTGGTGCCACGTGATGCGTTAAGCGCTCTAGTCAGCTCCTTGTCGCATCCGCCGGCGAGGGCGCTGCGCTCATATGGCCGGGGGCTGGGACGGAGTTGTAGCTCTGAATCCCAGAACTGCCAGAACAGAAATCCCAGAATTGTCGGACGTCTGATCTTCGTGGGATCGCCCCTCAGGTAGTGCGGGATCGGCAGGCAAGCAGGCAGGTCAGATCAGGGCAGGTCGGCTGCGTCTAGCCGCTCGATGAGGCTCGGTTTGCGCTGGTGAGCCGAGCGCAGCTCCGCGAGCCGCTCGGCGAACTGTGCGGACCGGCCGCGGCGGCGACTGATCTCGGCGAGGTCGGTGAGCAGCCGGATGGCGGCGTCGTATGAGGTCGGCTTCTTCGCGGCTATCAGGTCCGCGACGTCGGCCCACGGCCGCTCGCCGCGGTCCGAGAGCAGGGCGAGCTGGCTTTCACGGTGGCGCTGAGCTTCCAGGTCGCGCAGTCCTTGCTGTCGCTCCAGTTCTTGCTGTCGCTCCGCCTCGCGGATGTCGGCCTGGGAAGCTGCCGCTGCCATGAGTGAGGACATCCTGCGTCGAACGGTGGAAGGCTTGGGGGCGCGTGGTTGAAGGCTGCGCAGGATTTCCTTCCGGGCACGAGCGTGGTCGTCGGACAGCAAGCGGCGAAGGGTCTCGTCCTTCTGCTTCTTGGTGAGCCCGCCGATCCAGGAATCCATGGCCCCGTCCTGATCGGCGGCAGGCTTGTCAACTGTCGGCGCCGAGGCCTCTGCTGCGGCCTTCAGCAGGTCTTGATCTACGCGGAGGAAGTCAGCCAACGCACGCTGGGGCGCTGTCAACTGTGCGAGGCCCGCCGGAACAGGTGGCTCGACTTCGTAGTCGTCTTCCTGGTCGCCATCTGACTGGTCGCCCTCGTTCTCGTCCAAGACGTAGTAGGCGCCGGCCAGCCAGGCAAGGTAAAGCGGACGCAGGTCTCCCGCGGACAGTTCGTTCCGTATGCCGACGAACAAGCCGAGTGAGCCGGGGACTTCGTACCCCCAGTCTTCGCCGCTCTCGTCCTGGCTTTGGAACTCCAGCACGATGTTCTTCCCGCTGCGGCGAGCGCTGAAGGTTTCGTCGTTGCAGTATTCAGCCGCGGTATCCAGGTCGAGCCAGGACGGCGGCAGGCGGAGCATCAGGATCCGCGTGCCCCAGTTTGCGAAGTACAGATGTGCGTCGTAGCAGAGGTCCATCAATGCTGATGGATTTCCTCGGAAGTCGCCCCACTGGTATTCGTTGACGAACCGGGTCCGAGTGATCTCCGCCCGAGTCGACAAGTCGCGCACATACTCGTACGCGTCGTCGCTCAGCGGCTGGTCTAGCGCAAGGAACTCGTAGTACTGATACTCGCTCACGTCTATGCCCCTGTAAGCCTGTGGCGGTCTGCCGCGACCACTGCGACCCCGCCGGCGGCGGGGTCGCAGGTGGTAAGTCCAGGATCCCGATGCGCTGCTGCTCCTTGTCTCGACGGCAAAGTGCCGTGATGCCCGGCCCTGGCCCATCGTTGGCGAAGCCGGCCGTCCGCTCGTACTCGTCGTATGCGTCAACGATCGCTTCCTCCGTCAGCGCGTCGAGCTCTCGCTTACTCAGCGTGCTCACACCGGTGGCGCTACCGCGTCATGCCACCTGGAACAGTCAGATCTGAGAGCGAGTCGAAGCCGACGCGTCGAGGAGATCGAGATACCCGTCAACGGCCTGCCAGAGATGATCCTCGGGATATCGGCCGTCGCCGCGATGCGAACGACGCCAGTCGCCATCGTCCCCGTAGCGATCTCGGACTGCGCGAAGGTGCGCGGTCGACGTCTCGAGTTCATGGGCGATCTGCTCGGCGAGGACATCGTCATCAGGATCCGCGAGTCGGAACGGCTCGGCACGTCGCTGGACCAGGGCATCGAGCGCGGCCGTTTGGACCCCGTCCTCCCGCAACCAGATGGGCATCGGCCTGCGGATCTCATGGTTCCCCACAGGCCGCTCCGCCGACCGCCACCGCCTCAAGACCGGCGCCTTGTCCAGCCTGAGCAGGTGAGCAATCGAGGAGCATCCTGGCGTCTCGACTCCCCAGGGAAGCTCCGCGGCGGACATGTCCAACACGAGGAGGACGTTCACGGCCTCCAGTTCCTGGCCGGGCTGATCGAGTACAGGGCCGTAAGCGTATATGCCGACCAGCCCATCCTCGCCGTCTAACAGCGAGCCGACCCGGTCGCAATCCTCGGCGATGGTACGCAACCGTCGAACGGCGGTGTTGTGGTGCATGGTGAACCTCCTGGACCAAGTGTGCAGCCTCGCTGGTGTCTTGGTCAGGAGATCGATGCAACGCCGTGCGAGGATGGGGCTTATGAACCGGCTCGCGGATGCCACCTCCCCCTACCTCCTCCAGCACGCCGACAACCCGGTGGACTGGTACCAATGGGGCGACGAGGCGTTCGCTGAGGCGCGCCGCCGCGATGTGCCGCTGCTCATCTCCATCGGCTACGCCGCGTGCCATTGGTGCCACGTGATGGCGCACGAGAGCTTCGAGGATGAGGCGATCGCCGCGCTGATGAACGAGAAGTACGTGTGTGTGAAGGTGGATCGGGAGGAGCGGCCTGATGTGGATGCCGTCTATATGGCGGCTACGCAGGCGATGACGGGGGGTGGGGGGTGGCCGATGACGGTGTTCGCCACGCCGGAGGGGAAGCCTTTTCAGGCCGGTACGTACTATCCGCCGGTGGCTCGGCATGGGTTGCCTTCGTTCCGGCAGTTGTTGGTGGCCGTGGATCGTGCCTGGGGTGATATCCGGGACGATGTGGTGCGGGCCGGGGATGGGTTGGTTGCGGAGTTGGCGCACAATGCGCGGATCGTGGCTGGGGCGGATGGGGTGCCGGATGCCGGGGTGTTGGGT
>NZ_JAAFZA010000104.1 GCF_015356865.1 Catenulispora pinisilvae | reverse complement strand
GCGGGCGGGGTGGTCATGGCGGGCGGGGCCTTCCCGGTGGGCGTCGTTGCCTGGTCATGATCGCACCGGCCCCCGGTTCGAACTGGCGTCCGGGACCAGATGGCGGACCAGCGCTGGTGCCGCGCACCCCCCTCAGTACAGTTCTTGACGGCGGACCCCACCCGCCGGAAGCAAGATCCCCACCAGTAAAGTGATCATCTCACCCATCCGGCACAAATCGTCCTGGTCGAGATGCGCCGGTCCGCCGCACGATCCAGGCTGGACGCAGGGTCCGCCTCGGCACCGCCCACCGCCCACGGGAGATGAGAGACCGCTATGAGCCGCCCCAAGATACTCGTCGTCGGCAGCGGCTTCGCGGGCACCGAGTGCGCCCACAAGCTGGAGAAGAAGCTCTCCCTGGACGACGCCGAGATCCGTCTGGTCTCCGCGGTCAACCACCAGCTGTACCTGCCGCTGCTGCCGCACGTCGCCTCCGGCGTGCTGACCCCGCAGGCGGTCGCGGTCTCGCTGCGCCGGATGCTCAAGACCACCGTGCTGATCCCCGGCGGCGCGATCGGCATCGACACCGAGACCAAGTCGGTGGTGGTGCGCAAGATCGACGGCGCGGAGATCATCGAGCGCTACGACTACCTGGTGCTCACCCCGGGCAGTGTGACCCGGCAGTTCGACATCCCGGGCGTGGACAAGTTCGCGGTGGGCGTGAAGACGCTGGCCGAGGCGGCGTGGATCCGGGACCACGTGATCGCCCAGCTGGACCTGGCCGCGGTCGCCCAGACCGACGCCGAGCGCGAGTCCCGGCTCCAGTTCGTGGTGGTCGGCGGCGGCTACGCGGGCACCGAGACCGCGGCGTACCTGCAACGGCTGACCACCGAGGCGGTGAAGCGGTACCCGAACCTGGACGGCAGCCTGGTCAAGTGGCACCTGGTGGACATCGCGCCGCGGCTGATGCCCGAACTGGGCGAGAAGCTCGGCGAGAAGGCGCTGAAGATCCTGAAGAAGCGGGGCCTGCACGTCTCGCTCGGCGTCTCGGTCGCGGAGTGCACCGAGGACACCGTGACCCTGACCGACGGCCGCAAGCTGCCGTGCCGCACCCTGATCTGGACCGCCGGCGTCGCCCCGAGCCCGCTGATCGCCACCATGGGCGCCCCGACCAACCGCGGCCGGCTGATGGTCAACCCGGACCTGACGGTCCCGGACCTGCCCGGCGTCTTCGCCCTCGGCGACGCCGCCGCGGTCCCGGACCTGGCCAAGGGCGGCGACGCGATCTGCCCGCCGACCGCCCAGCACGCGATGCGCCAGGGCTGGGCGGCGGCCGAGAACGTGATGGCGGCGGTCCGCGGCTTCCCGCTGAAGGACTACCGGCACAAGGACCTGGGCCTGGTCGTGGACCTCGGCGGCCTCAAGGCGGTCTCCAAGCCGCTGGGCATCCCGCTGTCCGGCCTGCCCGCCCAGGTCGTCGCCCGCGGCTACCACCTCATGGCCCTGCGCACCTTCGCCGCCCGCTTCCGCACCGCCGCCGGCTGGATGCTGAACTCGCTGGTCGGCGACGACTTCGTGCGCACCGGCTTCCAGGCCGAGCGCGCCGCGTCGCTGCGGGACTTCGAGTACACGGACGTGTATCTGACGCGCGAGGAGATCCTTCAGCGGACGCGCGGGAACGCCCCGGCCGGGGAGCACGCGGCGCCGGCTACCGCGGCCTGAGGCTCTGCTTTCAGAAAGCGCGAAACGGTCGCTGTCGGGTGGTCATCGGCGCAGTCGTGGATCACTCCGTAGGATCCGGTCCTATGTCCCATGCCTCGCGCCTGGCCGCCTACCGTTCCGTCTCCACGTCCCTCGCACTGCTCAGCGACCATGACGTACAGCAGATGCTGGACGCGGCGTCGCCGGCCGGATCGGGCATCGGTGGGAAGTCGGCGCTGCTGGAAGTCGCGGGGACGCCGGTCTTCGTCAAACAGGTGCCGCTGACCGATCTGGAACGCCGTCCGGAGAACGTCCGCTCCACGGCGAACTTGTTCGAGCTGCCGGCGTTCTGCCACTACGGCGTCGGCGGGCCGGGCTTCGGCGCGTGGCGGGAACTGGCCGTCCAGACGATGACGACCGACTGGGTACTCGCCGGCGACCACGACGGCTTCCCGTTGATGTACCACTGGCGGGTGGTGCCGGATTCGACGCCGCTGCCCGAGGAACTGGCCGACGTGGACGCCACTGTCGCCTTCTGGGGCGGCGGGACACAGGTACGCCGTCGCATCGAGCAGCTACGCGACTCCTCTGCGAGCATCGCGCTGTTCCTGGAGTACATCCCGCAGAACGTGTTCCAGTGGCTTCGCGAGCAGTTGAGCGTTGGCGGCGAGACCGCCGACCGGGCCTGCGCCTTGGTGGACCGGGACCTGGCAGCGGGGATCTCCTTCATGAACAGCCACGGCCTGCTGCACTTCGACGCCCACTTCCAGAACCTTCTGACCGATGGCAGCCGGCTGTATTTCGCGGACTACGGGCTGGCGATCTCCTCCCGCTTCGAGCTGGCGAAGGACGAGACCGCGTTCTTCGAGCAGCACCACGACTACGACCGCCGCTTCGCGGCCATGTACAGCGCGCAATGGCTGGTCACGGAGCTCTTCGGGTCCGGGTCGGAGGACCGCAGAGCCCGCCTGCGGGCCTATGCCCGAGGCGAGGTACCGACCGGGATCCCCGAGACGGCCGCGGCGATCTTGGCCCGCGACGCACCCACCGCCGTCGTGATGACGGACTTCCTGCGTGCGTTGCAGCTGGAGAGCAGGCAGGCGCCGTACCCGCCGGAGCCGTGAGCGGCACGCACAGGCCACCCAGCTCAGTTCGTCCAGTTGACGACGCAGTACGGGCTGGCCGGAGACCAGGCGGACGTGCCGTCGGAATTCACAGCCTGCACCTGGATGCAGACGGTCTCCTGGGGGATGGTGTTGATCGTGGTGCTGGTGCCCGTCGCGGTGACCGGTGACATACCCGGACGCAGGGACTCGGTGTACTTGACCACGTAGCTGGTCGCGCCCGGAGCAGCGGACCAGTTGATGGTCATCGTGATGAATGGCGAGGCGGGGCCTGCCGCAACGCCCGTCACGGCTCCCGGTGCGCCGCCGCCAGGCGGCGGTGTCGTCGTCGGGGCGTGGGAAGACGGTGGCGGAGTGTGGGAAGGCGGCGGGACCTGGGAGGTCGGAGCCTTCGTCGGCGCGCTGCTTCCATGAGTGCCCGCGGCCGGGCTGGACATGCTCGAACCCGGGCCGCCGGTCGTTCCGCCGCTCCCGGCGCCACTGGCGCCGCTGCTCCCCACCGGGCTGCCAGGTGCGGGCCCGGACCCGGACCCGGATCCGGACCCTGACACCGCACCGGCGGCCGGAGAGCCGGAGGGCGGTGTCGTCGTGCCGGGCGGTGCGCCGGGGACCGACCCGGAGCCGCCGGTCGTCGGTGACGTGCCGGCGCCGGAAGTGGCCTGCGAGTCAGAACTCGGATTCCCGGGCGGGAACACCCCGCTCTTCGCCGAGTGACCGGCATTGTTCGAACCGGCTGCGTTCCCGTCCGTCAGCACCACGGCGGTGGCGACCACCACCGCGAGCGCCGCCGCGCCGACCAGCGCCGCACGCCGGCCCCGTCGGGCACGGCCCGCGTCACCCGAGCCGTCCAGACCCTCCGCGCCGTCCGGGCCGTCCAGACCGACCGAGCCGACCGAGCCGTCCACGCCGCCCCCGATCGGCACCGTCGCATCCGGATCCTCGGCAACCGGCGGTCTCGACAACTCCTCGGCGACTCGCTCTGCGGTCGGACGCTTAGCCGGATCCTTCTGTAGACACCGCAGCAGCAACGGCCGCAGCTCCGCCGGCGCAGCGCCGAGTTCGGGCTCTGAGTGAACGATCGCGTAGAGCAGCTGCGCCGGCGTCCCCTCCCCGAAGGGCCCCACGCCGCAGGCCGCGAAGACCAGCAGCCCAGCGAGCGCGAACACATCGGCCGCAGTACCGGTCGCGCGCCCGGACTCCAGCTGCTCCGGCGCCATGAACTGCGGAGTGCCCACCGCGAGTCCGGTCCGGGTGATCGTGCTGGCCGCCAGGTCCCGCGCGATGCCGAAGTCGATCAGCTTCGGGCCGCCGTCGGGCAGCAGCAGGTTGGTCGGCTTGATGTCGCGGTGGACGAGCTTCGCGGCGTGGATGTCGGCCAGCGTCCGGGCCAGGGCCGCACCGAGTGTGCACACCGCCGCCGCGTCCAGCGGCCCGGAGCCCTTGGTGACCACGTGGTGCAGCGACGGCCCGTCGACGTATTCGGTGGCCAGCCATGGCCGCTGCGCCTCGGCGTCGGCGTCCAGGATCGCGGCGATCCCGGGGCCCGGGACCGCGCGCAGGGCTTCGATCTCCCGCTGGAAGCGGCGCCGGAACTCCGGCTCGCGCGCCAGATCGGCGTGGATCACCTTGACCGCGACATGCTCGCCGTCAGCGTCCTGCGCCAGATAGACCCGCCCCATGCCGCCGGATCCAAGGATCCCCAGCAGTCCGTACGGCCCGATCTCGGTCGGATCGTTCTCGCCCAGCTCTTCCACCACAGCAGCCACCCCCGCGCGCTGATCCGTATCGATGGCCTGAGAACAGTCGTGTTCCCAGGCCACCGACACTGTGTCACACAAGGGCCTGCGACGTCAGCCCGCCGCGGTGGTGCTACTTCCCCGCTCCGAGGGTCAGGCCCTCGGTGATCCGGCGCCCGAGCCACGCGTACAGCGCGAGCATGGGCAGCACCGCGATGGACACCCCGGCGAACATCACGCCGAAGTCCTCGCCGGTGAACTGCTGCTGGGTCAGGAAGTTGACCAAGGCCAGCGGCAGAGTGAAGTTGTCGTTGGTCTGCAGGAACATCAGGGCCAGGAACGTCTCGTTCCAGCAGGCGATGGCGACCAGCGTCAGCGCCGTCATCAGGCCGCCCTTGGCCAGCGGCAGCATGATCCGCCAGAACGTCATCCCCGGGCCCACGCCGTCCAGCGCCGCGGCCTCCTCCAACTCGCCCGGGAGCGAGGCGAAGAACGACATCAGCAGGTAGACCGTGAACGGCAGGTTCACCACGATGTAGAGCACGATCAGGCCGGCCAGGTTGTCGATCAGGTGCATCTTGGCCATGATCGAGTACAGCGGCAGCACGATGATCTGCATCGGGATGCCCAGGCCCAGCACGAAGTACATGCTCACGCCGCCGGAGAGCCGGTTCTGGTTCCGGCCCAGGACGTAGGCCGCCGGCGAGGCCAGCAGCACGGTCCCGGCCGCGGCGAACACGACCACCAGCACCGAGTTCACGAACGCCGGCCCGAAGCCGCCGTCGTGCCAGGCCTTGCTCCAGTTGGAGAACTTCAGCTCGGTCGGCAGCCGGAACGGGTGGTTCAGCACGTTGTAGCTCGACTTCAGCGAGCTGAGCAGGATGAACAGGAACGTGAACGCGCAGAAGGCGACGAACAGCCAGATCAGCGCGGCTCCGGGGAGCCTGGCCCAGGGGACCCGGCGGCGGCCGGCGGGGGCCGCCGCCGGGGTGTCGGGGTCCTGCGCCGCGCTCTCAGCGCGGGACCCGGTCGTTGCGGTGCTCATGTCGTCCCGCCTTCCTCAAAGCTCTAGCCGGTCGCGGCTGGTGACCCGGCGCAGCACCACGACGACCAGCACGACCGCCACCAACGTGACGACCGCGCCGGCACAGGCCCGGCCGAAGTCGTAGATCGGGGAGGTGCCGCCGATGGTCTCGCCGTAGACGTACATCGCCGACGTCCACTGGTTGGTGGTCGGCAGGTTCCCCTGCGATCCGGAGAAGGCGAGGATGAACTCGAAGATCTTCACCGTGCCGATGGTCCACAGCACCGCCGCGGTCCCGATCACGTCCCAGGACATCGGCAGCGTGATGTGCCGGAAGCGCTGCCAGGAGTTGGTCCCGGCGAGCTTGGCCTCTTCGTAGTAGTACGGCGGGATCCGGTCCACGCCGGCCATCAGGATCGTCACGTAGTACCCGGTGTTGATCCAGACGATGGCGATCAGGATCGCGTTGAACTGCCACTGCGGCTTCAGCCAGTCCACCGGGCCCAGCCCGAAGGAGTGCAGGCCCTTGTTCAGCATGCCGTCGTGGTTCAGCAGGAAGTCCCAGAACGCGGCCAGCGCCACGCCGGAGACGATGTGCGGCAGGAAGATGAAGCCCTGGATGAACCGGCGGCCCTTCATCTCCCGCAGCATCAGCATGAACGCGAAGCTCAGGATGAACAGGAAGATGCCGCAGCCGAACAACAGCTTCAGCGTGTTGAAGAACGCGTCCTTGAACGCCGGGTCGTGCCGCAGGTGGTCGTAGTTGAGCGTGCCCTTCCAGCGTGGGTTGGAGAACCCGTCCCAGCTGGTGAAGCTCGCGTAGAACGAGTACGCGGTCGGCACCATGAACATGATCGTGTACAGGATCAGCGCCGGGGCCAGGAACGGCCCGAAGACGCGCCGGCGGCGCCGGGCCAGGGGCGACCCCTTGGCCCGGCCCCGCCGGACACCGAGCGTGGCGCTCGTCACGAGGCGGACTTCCAGTAGTCGATCGTGCCCTGCTTGCCGTTGGAGACGAACTTCGCCGCGTCGTCCTGGCCGGTGATCAGGCGGATCATCTCAGGGTTCAGCATCTTGTTGGTCCAGTCCGCGTAGTCCACGGACAGGTGCGCCTGGTCGGCGTAGACGGTGCCGGTCAGCGCCTTGCTCATCGAGGCCAGCTGGGCCGGCGGCGTGATGTCGGTGCGCGGCGTCAGGTTCAGCGCCTGGGTCGAGATGCCGGACAGCTCCTCCTTCTTCATGAAGAAGGCGACGAACTTCTCGGCGGCGTCGGCGTGCTTGGCAGACTTGGGGACCGCGAAGCCGAAGAAGTTGATGCCGGTGTCGGTGTTGCCCGAGTCCAGCGCCGGCAGCTGGATGCTGTCGAACTTGAAGCCCGCGGTGGCGTTCGGCGCGGCCTCCGAGGGCACCCAGGTGCCGGACAGGTAGAACGCCGCCTGGCCCTTGGCCCAGTCGCCCTCTTCGTCGATGCTCTTGCTGGACTCGTAGCCCTTGAGGATGTCGCCCTTGTCCCGCAGCGCCTGCACCAGCTGCGCGGCCTTGAGGACCTTCGGGTCGTCCCACGCGGCACCGGTCTTGTCGCTGGCCAGCTTCTTCAGGCCGTCGGTGCCCAGTTCGCGCTGAAGGACCAGCAGCACCCAGTACTTGTCGTCGCCGGGGACCGCGAGCGGGGTCATGCCCATGCCCCGCGCCTTGTCGAACAACGCCAGCAGGTCGTCCCAGGACTTCGGCGGGTTGGCGGCCAGGTCGGGGAACTTGGAGGCGTCGAACCACAGGCCCTCGGAGGAGACCTCATAGGGGGCGATGAACGGCTTTCCGTTCTGGTCGTTCAGGAACGGCTTGTAGCTGTCCGGGATGACCTGGCCGACGGTCTGCGACTCGCCGGGGATCGTGGTGCTGTAAAGGCTGCTCAGATCGGTGGTCTCGTTCTTGGCGACCAGCGCGCCCAGCGCGTTCACCGACTGGTCCACCAGGTCCGCCGAGGAACCGGTGCGCAGCGTCGGAGTGAGCTTGGTGATCACGTCCCGGCCCTGCCACTGGATGTTCACCTTGATACCGGTGGACGCGGTGAAGTCGGCGGCCGCCTTCTTGATCACCTGGGCCTGCGGCTCGTTCTGCTGCCACATCGACCAGTAGGTGAACGAGGTGCTGTTGGAATCCTTGGCGGCGGCGGACGAACCGGGCTTGCTGGAGCTGCCACAGGCGGACAGGCTGGCGGCCGAGACGGCCACCGCGGCGGCTATGACGCCGGCGCGGTAGACGTTCTTACTGGTTCGCATATCGGGACTCGCTCTCTGGTGATGGGTGGCTCGTGGCGGTGCGATATTCGTCTGGATGTCTCGGCGTCCGTCCGGCGTCTGTCGAACGTCGGCGGTGCGCCCGCGCCGTCGGATCCGGTCGGAACCGCTCATTGATCGGCAGCTTGCGTCATTCTCGCAGGAGCGTGGTCGTGGTCTGTCAGATCCCTGTCACGCAATGGAGGGCAGGGTCTCGGGCCGCACCAGGCCGAGCAGATCCCGCCCGGTGCTCAGGCGCAGCAGTTCGGCCAGCACGAAATCGCCCAGCCGCCGCAGCTCGCCGCCGATCGAGCCGGCCACGTGCGGGGTCAGGATCAGGTTCGGCAGGTCGAACAGCTCGGAGTCGGCGGGCAGCGGGTCGGGGTCGGTGACGTCGGCCACCGCGAACAGCCGGCCCGAGCGCAGTTCGTCGGCCAGCGCCGCGGTGTCCACCAGGGCCCCGCGCGCGGTGTTGATCAGGGTCGCGCCGTCCTTCATCAGGGCCAGCCGGCGCCGGTCCATCTGGTGCCGGGTCTCGGCGTTGCTCGGCGCGTGCAGGC
This sequence comes from Catenulispora pinisilvae, assembly GCF_015356865.1. GTDB lineage: Bacteria > Actinomycetota > Actinomycetes > Streptomycetales > Catenulisporaceae > Catenulispora > Catenulispora pinisilvae. Next base: position 26,390 of record NZ_JAAFZA010000104.1, on the reverse strand, counting down.
TGACCACGTCGGCGGCGGCGATCAGCTCGTCGAGCCCGGCGGGTACGGCGCCGAGCTCGCGGACGGCCTCATCGGGCACGTAGGGGTCGTGGACGAGGACGGTCGCGTCCAGGACCCGCAACATCTCCACGACCCGGCGGCCGACGCGGGAGAGCCCGACGACCCCGATCACCCGCCGATGATTGCCGACCGGACCGAAGTCCCGCGACCAGTGCTCCCAGTCCCGGCCATCCCTTCCCGCGCGGAACGCGCGCTCCATCTCCGGCAGCCGCTTGCCCGCGCTGATGACCATCGCGAGGGTGTACTCGGCCACCGGGACCGCGTTGTCGGCGACCGCTGAGGAGACCAGCAGTCCGCGGTCCCACGCGGCGTCCGTGAGGTGGTGCTTGACGCTGCCGCCGGAGTGCAGGACGGCGCGCAGCCCGGGCATCCGCGCCAACGCGGCCTCATCCAGCACCGGACAGTCCCACCCGGTGATCAGCACTTCGGCCCGGGCCAGCGCCCCGGCCGCCTCCGGCGCCGCGAAGTCGGTCACCACCAGGGCCGGATCGACGTCGGCGAGCCCGGCCAGCCGCGCCTCGGCCGCCGCGTCGAACAGCAGCGGACGCAGGGCGGGGCGCATGGCCAGGACGGCGATCGGACGGTCCATGAAACGGCGGCGCCTTTCGGTGATGGGGCGAATGGGATGGATGAAGCGGATGGGGCAGATGGGGCACGCAGTGATGCGTCGAACGAACAACGGTGACCAGTGTCGGAACCAGTTAACCGGAAGTCAATAGGTTCGATGGAAACCGATGGGAAACAAACAAAAACGTAACCATGTCTTGCCGTGATCCCCCTCGGCCCCCCATGCTGTGAACGGTTCTGACTGATAGCTTCTGCTCACGCCCCGACAGACCCCCGCGAGGAGGTGTCCGTGCTCGCCGCTAGACGGCACGCCCTGATCCTTCGCCTGGCCCGCGAACGCGGGTCGGTGCAGGTGGCCGAGCTGGTCGGCATCCTGGGGGTGTCGGACGTGACGGTCCGCCGCGACCTGGACCAGCTGGCCAAGGCCGGGCAACTGGAGAAGGTGCACGGCGGCGCCGTGCTGCCCGCGTCCGCCGAGCCCGAGGCCCCGGCCCGGCACCCGGACCCGGACGCGGACACCGACCTGCCGGTGATCGGCGCGCTGATCCCGAAGTCCTCCTACTACTTCAACCGGGTCGTGGACGGGATGCGGCGCGTGCTGCGCGAGCCCGAGGGGCGGCTGCTGGTCGCCGTCTCGGACTACCAGTCCGGGCAGGACCTCTCGCTGGCGATGGGCCTTGTGGACTCAGGGGCCCAGGCCGTCCTGTTGGCCCCGACCGACGAGGTGGAGTGGGCCGGGGCGCTCGGCGTGCCGACGGTCCTGGTGGAGCGGCGGTCCTACGGCCCGGCGGCCGCGACGACGTCGTGGGTCCGCACGGACCACGAAACCGGTGCCGGGCTCGCAGTTCGGCATCTGCACGAACTCGGGCACCGCCGCATCGCGGTGTTCGCACGCGGTGAGACGCCGACTTCGCGGAGCGTGCTGAGCGGTTTCGAGCAGGCCGCGGCGGCACTGGCCCTGCCGGAGATGCCGCGGATCATCGGCACCGATCTGGCCGGCTGGCCGATGTGGGGCGCGGAGCAGATAGACGCGCTCGCGGAGAAGCTGCGGGAATCGGACGCGACGGCGCTGTTGGTCCACTCGGACGAGGACGCGTTGGCGTTGTTGCAGAACGGGTTCGCGAGCCGGTTCGCGGTCCCCCGGGAGATCTCGATCGTGGCGTATGACGACGAGTTCTCGGCGTTGACGCGGCCCGCGCTGACCGCGGTCTCGCCGCCGAAGGAGTCGGTCGGGGAGCTGGCGGTGCGGACGTTGCTGGACCTGGTGCGCGATCCGGCGGCGCCGGCCCGGCATGTGGACGTCTCGCCGCGGTTGATCGTGCGGGAGTCGACGGGGGTCGCCCGCTCGGCGTAAGCCCTTTGCGCTACAGGTTGCTCCGCTGCGCTAAAGGTTGCTCCGCTGCTCTAGAGGTTGCTCCGCCAGCCGTCTTCATCCTGATGCCGGCGCAGGATCCGGGCCGGCACGCCGCCGATCAGGCAGTGGTCGGGGAACGAGCCGCGCACCACCGCGCCGGCCGCCACGGCCACGTTCCGGCCCAGCGTCGTGCCGGGCAGGATCACCGAGCCGACGCCCAGCCAGCAGCCGTCGCCGATGGTCACCGGCTTGTCCTCGGGGTCCTGGCGGCCGATCGGGGTGTCCAGCGCGGTGTAGCCGTGGTTCTGGTCGGTGATGTAGACGTAGGGCCCGAAGAAGACGTCGTCGCCGATGTCCACGCGCAGGTGCGCCACGATGTGGCTGCCCCGGCCGATCGAGCAGCCGCGGCCGATGCGCAGCACGATCTCCTCGCCGAAGTCCTCGCCCGGCCAGCCCACCGCCAGGCTCACGCCCTCGCCGACGAGCGTGCCCTCGCCTATCGCCATGTACTGCTCGTTGTAGAGCGCGCCGAGCGGGAACGACAACGCCGCGCCCGGCCCCAGATGCGCGAACCGATAGCGTCCCGGATTGACGGCGGTGACGCGGCCGCGCACCCGGGCCCAGTCCCACACGCCGCGGATCGCGGCGGCGGTGAGACGGTCCATCCAGCGGGAACGACGCGGCACTGGGGTCTCTCCTCGACTCTGCACGACAAGATCACACCAGGGGGATCGCCGTCAGCATACGGCCGTGGCGCAGGGGCCGCGCCCTGTGCTCGGCTCGGGGTTTGTACAGAGGCGGTGCTGAGGCGACGCCGAGTCGGTGCCGGAGCAGTGCGGGGTGGCGCGACCGGGCGGGTCGCGAGCGGGTCGCAGGCTGTTCGTGGGCGGGTAATAGGCGGGTACATAGGCCCGGCTTAGATGCTTCGCCGCACGATAGATTGTGCCGTCGCGTTGCGCCGTCCGCTGCATCCGCCACACCCGCTCGGAGGTCTCCCCGCCGATGACCGTCCCCGACGCCCCAGCACCGGTCACCACGTGTTACCGGCACAGCGGGCGCGAGAGCCGCGTGCGTTGCACGCGTTGCGACCGGTACATCTGCCCCGACTGCATGCTCAGCGCTTCGGTGGGGTTTCAGTGCCCTGATTGTGTGCGGGCCGGGAACAAGGAAGTCCGGCCGACCCGTACCCTGTTCGGCGCGCGGGCGGCGGACGGAAGTCGGCCGGTGGCCACCATCGCACTGGTGGCGCTGAACTTCGCGGTCTACGCGGCGGAGCTGATGAAGCACTCTGTCGTGGACCGGCTGTCGCTGCTGTCCGACGCCATGATCGGCCCCGACAACGGCATCTACCTGACCATGCCCTCGCCACCGCGGGGCTACCAGACGGTCGGCGTCGCGCACGGCGAGTGGTACCGGCTGCTCACGTCGGCGTTCGTCCACATCCTGCCGAACCAGCCGCCGCTGGGGCCGCTGCACATCCTGTTCAACATGCTCTCGCTGTGGATGTTCGGCGTGGTGCTGGAGGCGCAGATCGGGCGGGTGCGGTTCCTGTCGGCGTACCTGCTGTCGGCGGTCGGCGGATCAGTGCTCTGTTACTACCTGACCGCGCCGTACGCCCAGTCCATCGGCGCCTCGGGAGCCATCTTCGGTCTGATCGGCATGTACTTCGTCCTGAGCCGCAAACACCACTTCGACCCGCTCGGCGCCCGCCGCCAGCTGATCGCGGCCGTCTTGTGGCTGGTGCTGGCGTCCCGCTTCACCTCCTGGCAGGGGCACCTCGGCGGCCTGATCACGGGCATCGTCATCGGCCTGGTCTTCCGCTACGCCCCGCGCGCCCGCCAAGCCTGCGTCCAGACCGCCGCGATGGTCGCGATACTGGCAGTGTTGATCGGCGCGACGGCGGTGCGCACCTCGGTACTGCACTCGTCCATCGACGACCCGAAGAGCCGGAACGGCCAGAGCGCTGGGGACGTGGTGAGGTATGGACGAACCATTGATGTGGCAAGTGATCGGCCAGCAGAAACACTGGCTGGACTCCCACCCGGACGCTGACCCGGCACTAGCGGTCCCGCTGCGCGTCCTGAAGGTGGCCGAGGAGGCGGGCGAGGCCGCCGCCGCCCTGATCGGCGTCACCGGCCAGAACCCCCGCAAGGGCCGCAGCCACACCGAGGACGACCTAGCGGCAGAGCTCTGCGACGTGATCACCGCCGCGGCCGTGGCCCTGGCGACGGTGGTCCCGGACCCGGACCGGGTACTGGGCGAACACATCGGCCGGGTCTACATGCGCTCGATCGACGCCGGCGCACCCCGCCTGGCCGAGCTCGGCACGGGCCTGGACCGCGCGGCCTGGGCGGCATCACTCCCGAAAGTGATCGTCGGCGCCTCGATGCTCTTCTTCGACGAAACCGGCAAGGTCCTCCTGGTCCGCCAGTCCTACAAGCAGGACAAGAACTGGAGCTTCCCAGGCGGCGGCGTCGAAGAGGGCGAATTCCCCGCCGCCGGCGCCCGCCGCGAGGCCCTGGAGGAAGTCGGCCTGGACGTGGACCCGGGCACCCTGCTGATGGTCGACTGGCGCCCCCGCGACAAGGAACGGCCGCCGCTGATCCACTACCTGTACGACGGCGGCACGCTCAACGCCGAACAGATCGCGCGGATCCGGCTCCAAGAAGGCGAGATCAGCGACTACGGGTTCTTCGACCTCGACGGAGCACGCGACCGGCTGCCCGTGCACGCATACGGCCGACTGTCGCACGCGCTTGAGGTGCGGGCCGGGCGCTTGCCGGTGCAGGACTTGGAGGAGGGGCGGCGGCGGGTCTGACCGGCGCCGGCCAGGCAGTCGTGCCCGCGGCCGCCAGCCAGCCGCGTACCTGCCGCGCCCATCGCAGATCAGCCGGCCCGGGTACGCAGTAGTTTCGCGATCGCCACGAGCGCCGACGCACCGCGATCGAAAGCCGCCAACGCACGGCGATCGAAACCCATCGACCATCGACTGGCTACCGGCTACCGGCCGCCAGCCGGCAACCACCAACCGACCCGCGCGTCCCGCTCAGCCCGCCCGCACCGAGGAGTCCCTGACCACCAACTCGGTAGCGATCTCCACCGGCTTGTCCGGCACCCCGTCCCCGGCCAACGCCGAGACCAGCATCCGAGCCGCCTCGGCCCCCATTTCCCGCAGCGGCCGCCGCACGGCAGTCAGCGACGGGGCGGTGAGCGCGGCGTGCCCGGCGTCGTCGAAGCAGGCGACCGCCACGTCGTCCGGCACCGACCGGCCGAGCTGCGCCAGCAGCTGTAGGACACCGGAGGCCGACAGGTCGTTGTGGGTGAAGACCGAGTCGAACTCGATCCCGTCGGCGTCGGCCCGGGTCACGGCCACCCGGCCGGACTCCCCGGAGTAGTCGCCGGCGAAGTGGGCCTGCCGCGGCACCGGGAACCCGGCCTCGGCGAAGACCTCGGCGAAGGACGCGGCCCGCTCGACGGCGCAGTCGTAGCCCTCCGGCCCGCCGAGTACCAGCGGACGGCGGCGGCCCAGGCCCAACAGGTGCTCCGCGGCCTGCCGGGCACCCGAACGGTTACCGCTGGCGACCACCGGCATCCGCGCGTCCGCGGTCCGGTCGCTGACCAGCGCCACCGGCAGTCCGGCGGCGGCCATCCGGTCCACGGCGGGCAGCGTCTCCTCCGGCTCTATCACCAGCAGGCCGTCGAAGGCGTTGGCGTCGACGTGGCCCGCGAACCGCCGGAAGGAGTCGTCGCCGCGGTTGCGGGTGAACAGCATCAGCCCGTGGTTGCTGCTCTCCATCGCGTCCACGACACCCTGCATGACCTGCGCGATCCACGGCCGGGTGAGAGCAGGGGCCAGTACCCCGACCACCCCGGTCCGGCCCTTGGCCAACGACACCGCCCCGGCGCTGGGCACATAGCCGAGCTCCTTGACGACCCGCCGGACCCGGGCCGCGGTGGCCGCGTCCGTCTCCCCTTTTCCGTTGAGCACCCGCGACACCGTGGCCTTGCTGACCCCGGCCCGCAACGCCACATGGGCGATGGTGACCCGCATTCCGTTCCCCCGTCCTCACTTACTAACCCCGGACAGGATTGTGGCACGGCGACCACCCGACGTGTTCCCCACTGCGAAACCAGTAACGGCGGGACCACCAATAGTGGCCCCGCCGCCTTTGATCAGGTACGTACGGATCAAGCCTTGGGTGTAGCCGGTCGACGACATCGGCCCGCTGAGCAGACGCTGCTTACTGCCCTTGCCGCGGATCGTCCATCGGCCGTATCTGCGCGCCGGTGTCGAGGATGCCGACCCCGCTCCCGGCCGCGGCCTGGGCACCGGTCAGCGCCACCGCCGCGGTGTGCTCGGGGGCCGAGACCGTCTGCCGCACCGTTCCGGCGCTGTCGGAGACAGCGACCTTCACCACGTGCCGGGTCCCGGCCACCAGCAGGTACACCTTCCCGTCCGGCGCCCGCCACCGCGCCTGCGCGACCACGTTCGGCCCGAGGGCCGAGCAGGTCCGGCCGTCCGACTCGGTGCCGGTGACCGTCGCCGCCGCCTGGGCGGCCGGCGGCAGGAACTCGCTGGTCGCCGAACCGCCGCCGGCCCACTGATCGGCCCGCACGCACACCCACGAAGCAAGGCCCTGAGACTGTGGCAGCGGCTGCTGCGCGAAGACCCAGGTGTCGACCTGCTTCACATCCTGGCCCGCCAGCGCCGACAGCCCGCAGGCCACCCGCGCCTGGGTGCCGAACGCGTCCGGCGCCGCCACTTCGCGCGGGGTCTGTGTCGGGTCGGTCTTCGGCGGCGCGGTGAACAGCAGATGGGTGCCGGTGACGCCGCCGAGGTCGGTCAGCGCGAACGTCTCGCCGCCGACCGCCGCGGTCGCGTGGAGCTGGAGCGCCGGCCAGGAACCGCAGCCGGAGGCCGGAGGCTTGGGCACCGCCGCGGTGACGCCGTCCGACACCGCGGCGGACTGCGCCGAAGCCGACGGGATTCGCAGATCCCTGACACCGACCGTGTCGACCCACGGCGCCACCAGCCACCGGTCCCCGGCATCGGTCGAACGCAAGACCACCGCGCCGGCCGACGTCAGGTCCGCGCCGTCGGCGGGTACGACGTCCAGCCGGACCGGGTCGGCGGCGCTCGGAGCGTCGGGCAGCGTGTAGCGGGCCAGGCGCGTCGAATCGAAGAGCAGCACGACGGTCGCGCCGTCCAAATGCCCGCTCCACAGCGCGTGGACCGGTTGCAGCGGCGGGCCGTCGGCGGCTCCGGCGCCGAGCTTGTACACGTCAGGATGCTGCGACGACCACGCGGTCACGGCCTGCCCGACCGTCGCGGCCGGGACACTGCCGTCACCGCGCGTCGGCCACACGCCGAAGTCCAGCCGGGGACTCTGCTGCCAGGCGCCGTCCGCCACCTGGACGGCGGTGTGCGCGACGTCGGCACCGGCCGCCCCGGTGACCGCCGCGTCCGCGCCGCCCGACCCCGAACCGCTGACCCCGATGACGATCGCCAGCAGCGCGACCAGCACCACGCCGCCGCCCGCGGCCGCGCCCCGGGTCTGGCGGCGGCGCCGTGACAGGTCGGTGGGCCGGGTGCGCAGCGTGCACGGATCGAACTCCGAGGACTCCAGCACGCCGGCCGGATGCTCGGCGAGCAACTGCCGCGCCCGCTCCAGCGCCGCCGGCACGCCGCGCGCGCCGGCGCCGGACAGCAGCTCGGCCACCTCCTCGGCGTCGAGCTCTTCCAGGGCGAGCAGCACGTAGGCCATCCGCGCGGTGATGCTCAGCCCGCGCAGCGCGGCGTCCAGTTCCAGCTCCTGCGAACCGCCGCCGAGTGGGAACAGACGCAGACCCCAGACATAGGGCTGGCGCAGCGAGCGCGGCCACCACGCCTTGCGCAGCACCGCGTTGACCACCGCCTGGCGCAGTATGGCGTAGGAGTCACCGTCCACCTGCTGCGGCGCGCGCCGGAGCCACCGGCCGGGCCGGCCCCCAGGGCCCGCCCCGCCGGACAACGTGCGTTGCGCTATCGCGTGCGCCGCCAGCACCCGGCCGTGCCGGTCGCCCTCCGGCGGCAGCGCCAGGTACGCGATCCTGACCAGACGGGAATAGTGCAGCACCAGAGCCGCCTCGAGATCTTCCCGCCCGCTCGAGGGGCGGTCGCGATCATCGAGCACGAGGCCCTCCCTTTCTCTGGATTGAAGAACGATTCACAGTGCGGATGGTCACCACCGATACCCGCGCCACCGCTCGCTACCCCAACCCTTTCAGACCGGGAGCGGTCTTTGTCAGCGGTTTGCCATGAGCGTTTGGCCCGGGAGGGCGGCGGGCGCGAGATCCGCCGCGAGTAGCGGAGCTGGCAGCGTTACCCGGCGAGCGTTATCTGATGAGCCTTACCCGATAAGCGTTGTCTGATGAGCATTACCCGATGAGGGCTACCCGATGAGGATCCGGCGCGTCCGAGCGGGCGCGCCGGAGGGCAGCTCGGCGAGGATGTCGGCCAGCGAGACCGCGGCCAGGCTGGCCCGCCACGCGTCGTGCGCCTCGGCCATCGTGCGGGCCAGCGGGCAGGTCTCCCGGCACTCCTCGGCGCTCAGCGCGCCGCGCCCCTGCTGCCGGATCTCGCGGCACTCATACGGCGCCACCGCCCCGTCCACCGCTTCCACGATTTGCAGCATCGTGATGTCCGCCGCCGGCCGGGCCAGCCGGAAGCCGCCGCGCGGCCCGGTGCTGGCGGCCAGGATCCCGGCCCTGGTCAACGCCTGGAGCTGCTTGGCGAGGTAGGGCGCCGGCAGGTCGTAGTACGTCGCCAGCTGCGTCGCCGACGCCGTCTCGCCGGGTCGCAGCTGGGCCAGGGACGCGGCGCAGTGCAGGACCCATTCCGTGCTGGTCGGCAACTTCATACCGGCGATTCTATCTCAGATATTGCGGATCTATTTAGTCCGAGATAGAGTCGGCGGCGGAAGAGCGAAGAGATCAGGGTTTTGCGAACAGGAGACAGCTCATGCGCATCGCCGTCGCCGGGGCCACCGGCAACATCGGAGCCCGCACCGCCGCCGTGCTGGAACGCGCCGGACACGACGTGGTGGGGATCAGCCGCAAGCAGGGGGCGGACCTGAGCACCGGCGAGGGCCTGGACGCCGCGCTGGCCGGGGTGGAAGCCGTCGTCGACGCCTCCAACGGACCGGAGGGCCTGAGCTTCCCGGAGACCGTCGCCTGGTTCGGCGGCGCCACCGCGAACCTGCTGGCCGCCGAGGAGCGGGCCGGGGTGCGGCACCACGTGCTGCTGTCGATCGTGGGGATCCACCGCACCGAGGGCAACGCGCACTACGGCGGCAAGCGGGAGCAGGAGCGGCTGATCGAGGCCGGCAACGTGCCGTGGACGATCGTGCCCGCGACCCAGTTCCACGACTTCGCGGCGATGGCGGCGAGCTGGACCGCACAGGACGGCGTCGCCCCGATCGCCCCGCTGCTGCTGCGGCCGATCGCCCCCGACGACGTCGCCGCGGTGCTGGCCCTAGTGGCGACCGGGGAACCGCGCGGCCGGTTCGCCGACGTCGCGGGCCCCGAGACCGAGGACATGGTGGACATGGCGCGGCGGACGCTGCAAGCCCGGGGGCAGACGCTCAAACTCCGGCCGACCTGGGACGGCGCGATCTTCGGCGAGGAGATGGCCGGGAACGCGCTGCTTCCCGGGGCCGGTGCGCACATCGCGCCGACGAGCTTCGATGCTTGGTTGGAGCAGGAGCGGAAGAACGCCGGGCGGTAGTAGCGGGCGCCTCGCGACCGGTCGCCGCCCGACGGGTTACGGGCGCGACCGGTTATGGCGCGACCAGCAAACGCGCTGCTGACTGCTGACTGCTGACAAACCAACCGCCGCCCGTGCGGGTTACCGTTCGACCAGCGCGACCACGCGAAAGCGTTCCAGCAACGCCTCGGTGTCGTCGTCCACCGTGAAGTCCGGGTCCCCGATGTACTCGCGCATGTCGGCGCTGTGCCAGAAGTCCTCGTGTCCGGCCCGCCACTCGGCCACCGAGGCGTAGCCCTCGCCCTCGTCCACGGCGTGTGCCAGGTCGACGTCGCCGAGCCGGGCGAAGCGGACCTCGGTGGTCTCGATCACGGCGATCGGCCGGTCGTCGTTGTCGCGAACCACGACCCGCCGGCCGGCTTGCGGGAACGGATCGCCGTCCAGCCGGTATTCGAGCACCAGCGAGGTGGTCGAGGTCTTGCTGCCGTCCAGGATCGCGGCGTTGAGCTGGTCGCGCAGCGGGCCGGGGAAGCCGAAGCCGGTCGTCGCCAGGTCCGCGACGTCGGCCGCGGCGAGTATCGGCGGTTCGGTCGTCCCGTTCATCGGCCCGCTCATCAGCCCACTCCCAGATAGCGCAGGACCGCCAGCACGCGGCGGTGGTCGACGTCGGTCTGCGGCAGGTCGAACTTGGTGAAGATGTTGGCGACGTGCTTCTCGACCGCGCGCTCGCCGATCACCAGGGCGCCGGCGATGGCGGCGTTGGTCCGGCCCTCGGCCACCAGCGCCATCACCTCGGCCTCGCGCGGGGTGAGGGTGTCGGACCGGTCGGGCCGGCGGTTGGCGCCGACCAGCTGCGTGACCACCTCCGGGTCCAGCGCGGTGCCGCCGGCCGCGACCCGGTTGAGGGCGTCTATGAAGTCGTCGATGTCGACCACGCGTTCCTTGAGCAGGTAGCCCATGCCCCGGGAACTGTGGGCGAGCAGGTCGCTGGCGAAGCGGGCCTCGACGTACTGCGAGAACATCAGGATGCCGAGATCCGGATACCGCTTGCGCAGCTCGACCGCCGCGCGCACGCCCTCGTCGGTGTGGTCCGGCGGCAGCCGGATGTCGACGACGGCGACGTCCGGACGGTGCTCGTCCACCGCGGCCAGCAGTGCCGTCGCGTCGCCGACCGCCGCGGCCACCTCCTGGCCCCGCGAGCGGAGCAACTGCACCAGACCGTCCCGCAGGATCGCGGTGTCCTCGGCGATGACGATGCGCATGGCGACAACCGTAGCGGGCATCTTGGCAGCAGCGGGTTGACCCCGGCTCGCAGGCGCGGGTTGACCCCAGCTCGCAGGAGCGGGTTGACCCCAGGTCGCAGGCGCGGGGACTCAGTCACAAATCGCGGATCGTCACGCCTTCATCGGCAGCGCCACCGTCACCACCGTCGGCCCGCCCTCCGGACTGTCGATCCCGACCGTCCCGTCCACGGTCCCGATCCGGTCGGCGAGCCCGGCCAGGCCGCCGCCGGGCCGCGTCCGGGCACCGCCGCGGCCGTCGTCCGAGACCCGCAGCGTGAGGTGTCCGGCGGCGACCTCGATCAGCACACTCGCCCGCGTGGCGCGGCCGTGCTTCGCGGCGTTGGTCAGCAGTTCGGCGGCGCAGAAGTAGGCCATGGTCTCGATCGCGGCGGCCGGACGCGGATCGGGGACGAGCACCGTCAGGTCCGTCGGGATGGGGCCGTTGGCGGTCAGCGTCCGCAGCGCCGGTTCCAGACCCTGGTCCAGCGTCGGCGGATGGATCCCGCGGACCAGGTCGCGCAGCTCGGCGATCGCCGTCTTCGCGGTGACCTGCGCCTGGTCGACCAGGCTGCGGGTGTGCGCCAGCTGCGCGTGGTCGGCCGAGTCGCCGTCGAGGGTGTCCTTCAGCATCACCAGCTGCATCCCGAGGGCGACCAGCCGGGCCTGCGCGCCGTCGTGCAGGTCGCGCTCGATGCGGCGGAGCGTGGCCGCGGAGTCGTCGACCGCGTAGCTCCGCGAGCGTTCCAGCTGCCGGACGCGCACCGCCGAGCGTCCCGAGCCGAGGACCACGCGGTAGAACTGGAGGTCGAGCGTGACCAGCTTGCGCGCGACCCAGGCCGCCAGCGCGACCATGAGCAGTCCGACCACCGAGAGCACGAATGCGCTCGGCAAAGTGGAGAACCAGAACCCGAACAAGTGGATCCCGCGCTTGATGGTGCCGTCCGGCTGCCGGGTGTAGAGGTCGTCCCAGTTCCGCAGCACCGGCCAGAAGACCCACAGCAGCCCGTAGAACCACAGACCGACGCCGATCACCAGGTTCAGCAAGGCGATCGGGAGCCGGACCGAGAGGAACGCCGCCTCCATCCAGCCGCCGCCTTCGCCGCTGAGCATGAACCGGCGCCACGTCAGGACGCCGCCTTCCTTCCGCTCCGCGGGCGGCTCCAACCGCACCCCGAACAGCCGCCACACCAGCCCCCGATACAGCCGTCCGAATCCCCGCGCCACCGCGATCGCCGACGCGACCACCCACGGCCCGAGCGGCGTCACCGTCAGGACCACCCCGAGCAGAAGCAGGGCATTGACGATCACGAAACCGACGGCCCACAACACGGAGCTGGCGACGAGGTAGAGCGCCGACGCGACGAAGCCGATGTGCGGGGCTTCGGGCTCGGCGGACGGCGGCGGCTCGGTGGGCATGGGCACCATCATGATCGACCGACTGCCCGGTGCCCAGCGGGCAGACACGAAGGTTCCGGAGTTCGGTTAACCGGCCGGTCCACTCGGCCTGCCCACTCGGCCTGCCCACTCGGCAGGTCCACTCGGCAGGTCCACTCGGCCGGTTCACTCCACGGGCCGGCCGAACCGGATGCGGCGGACTAATCGCCGGCAGCGGACTAATGGCCGGCGGCTGCGCTTCCGAAGCCGCGACTCCGGCTGCCCCGACTGTTCCGGCGAGTCCGGCTACCCCGGCTGCTCCGACTCCCGCGAGTCCGGCTACTCCGGCTCCGCAAGCAACGCCACCCGCGTCACGATCCGCGCGATCCGCTCCGCCGTCGCCTCCGGCGAGGCGACCGGCTGCACGATGTTGCTGACCGTCAGCCGCACCACGCACTCCACCGCGAGCTCCCGCGAGTAGTCGTCCACCTCGGGCCAGGCGTGCGCGGCATACGCGCCGAGCATCGCGGTCGCGGTGTCCAGCAGCGGCTCCGACCGGGTCGTCAGGTGCGTCATCAGCTCGCCGTCGCCGCCGCGCTGGCTGGTGATCACCGCCTTCAGCAGCTCGTTGTCGGCGGCGGTGCGCAACGTGAACTCCACGCCCGCGGTGACGCCGGCGCGCAGGTCCGGACCGTGCCCGTCCAGCACCTCGCGGATGCCGTCCAGGAACCGGTCCACCTCGCGCATCACCAGCGCCTGACCGAGCGCGTCCTTGCTGCCGAACTCGGTGTAGCAGGTCTGCCGGCTCACCCCGGCGCGCTCGGCGACGTGCGCCATCCGCAGGCCGCCCCAGCCGGCGTCGGCGACCAGGCCGTACGCGGCGTCGAGCACGCGATCGCGCAGGCTGGCGCGGATCGATTCGGTGTAGCGAGTCATCCCTGGTGATTGTAGGCAACCGGCACGGCCCGACTCCTTGACACTATTAGAGATTCTGTCTAGTTTCTGGACACTGCTCGTTGTTTTGTAAGGTGAACGAGGGAGCGGATGATGACGGCGATCGCCGTGTCCGGCCCCGCCGAGTCCTCCTGGCGGGACGGCAAGAAGTACCTGTGGCCACTGGGCCTGCTGGTCCCGATGATCCCGTGGATCGCCTGGGGCCTGGCCGCTGCCACCGGCCTGGGCCTGGCCTGGTGGGCCGGGCCGATCCTGGTGTTCGGGATCTTCCCGCTCTTCGACTGGGCGATCGGCAAGGACTCCGACAACCCGCCGGACTCGGTGCTGGCGTTCCTGGAGGGTCAGCGCTACTACCGCTGGTGCACCTACCTGTACCTGCCGTTGCAGTACGCGGGCCTGGTGACCGCCTCGTGGCTGTGGTCCACCGGCCGGCTCGACACCCTGGACGCGATCGGCCTGGCGGCCAGCGTCGGCACGGTCGGCGGCATCGGCATCAACACCGCGCACGAACTCGGCCACAAAAAGGACGATCTGGAACGCTGGCTGTCGAAGGTGGCACTGGCGCAGACCTTGTACGGACACTTCTTCATCGAGCACAACCGCGGGCACCACGTGCGCGTGGCCACCCCCGAGGACCCGGCCAGCTCCCGGCTCGGCGAGAGCTTCTACCGCTTCTGGCCGCGCTCGGTCGCCGGGAGCTTCCGCTCCGGGTGGCACCTGGAGAAGGCGCGGCTGGAGCGCTCGGACCGTAAGCCGTGGACGCTGCGCAACGACGTGCTCAACGCCTGGGCGATGTCGGTCGTGGTGTTCGGCACGCTGATCGGCGTGTTCGGGGTGCGGATCGTGCCGTATCTGTTGGTCCAGGCGGTGTTCGGCTTCTCGCTGCTGGAGGTCGTGAACTACCTGGAGCACTACGGCCTGCTCCGCCAGAAGAACGGCGAACGCTACGAACGCTGCGCGCCCCGGCACAGCTGGAACAGCAACAACATCGCCTCCAACGTGCTGCTCTACCACCTCCAGCGGCACAGCGACCACCACGCCAACCCGACCCGGCGCTACCAGGCCCTGCGGCACTTCGACGACGCGCCGGAACTGCCCAGCGGCTACGCGACGATGATCGTGCTGGCCTACGTACCGCCGCTGTGGCGCCGGGTGATGGACCCGAAAGTGGTGGCGCACTTCGACGGGGACGTGCGGCTGGCGAACCTCCAGCCGCGCAAGCGGGAGAAGCTGCTGGCCCGCCACGGGGCGGCGAAAGCATGAGCACCTATCAGTGCCCGGTCTGCGACTACCGCTACGACGAGCGCCGGGGCGACCCGCGCGAGGGCTTCCCGGCCGGCACGGCATGGGAGGCGGTGCCGGACGACTGGACGTGCCCGGACTGCGGGGTACGGGAGAAGATCGACTTCGAGCTGCGGGAAGAGCTATAGAGCTATGAATCAGGAAGCGTACAAAGTCTGGGAGTGCCAGGTCTGCGGGTTCGTCTACGACGAGGCGCTGGGCTGGCCCGAGGAGGACATCGCGCCGGGCACGCGGTGGGCGGACATCCCGGACGACTGGTCGTGCCCGGACTGTGGCGCGGCCAAGGCCGACTTCGCGATGGCCGAGTCGAGCCGTGTCTGAGCCGGGAGCCGAGCACATCGAGCACTTCGATCACCCCGAGTACACCGAGCACGCCGGACACCCTGAGCGCGCCGAGCACGCGGTGATAGTCGGCGCCGGGATCGCGGGGGCCACGGCCGCGCTGACGCTGCGGAAGGAGGGGTATCAGGGGTGGATCACGCTGGTCGGGGCGGAGGCTGAGGCCCCTTATCGGCGGCCGCCGCTGTCGAAGGACGTATTGCGCGGGACGATGAAGAGCGAGCGCATTCGGTTGAAGCCGGACGCGTTCTGGGCCGAGCAGGCGATCGAGCTGCGGACCGGCAGCACGGCGACCGCGATCGACACCGACGCCTCGACGGTCACGCTCGCCGATGGCACCGCCCTCGGCTACCAAAAGCTCGTCCTGGCCACCGGAAGTCGTCCGCGCGCATTGCCTCAGGCTGCCGGGGTCCCGGGCGTGCACTATCTCAGGAGCCTGCATTCGGCGACCACTCTCGCCTCAGCCCTGGCCAGCCGCGGCCCGGTCGTGGTGATCGGCGGCGGCTTGGTCGGCCTGGAAGTCGCCGCCTCAGCCCGCGCGCTCGGTTGCGCCGTCTCGGTCCTGGAAGCCGCCGACCGCCCCATGAGCCGCATCCTCCCCGCCTGGCTCGCCGACCCCCTGGCCACGCTGCACCAAGACCGCGGCGTCGAGATCCACACCGGCGTCAGCGTCGCGAGGATCGAGCGCCACACCCGCAGCAAACTCAGTGTCACCGCTGCCGATGGCCGCGTATGGCCCGCCGTCGTCGTGGTCGCGGCCGTCGGCACGGTCCCCGAGACGGCCCTCGCCGAGGCCGCGGGCCTACCCGTCGCGAACGGCATCGTCGTGGACGAATACGGCCGCACCCCCGCCCCCGGCGTCTTCGCAGCGGGCGACGCGGCCAGCGTCCCCGACCTCCTCCACGGCGGCCGCCGTCGCGGCGAGCACTGGAACGAGGCGATGGAACAGGGCACTGCCGTCGCCAAGACGATCGTCGGCGACCCGACGCCGTACCCACTGCTTCCGTGGTCCTGGTCCGACCAACACGGCGTGACGATCCAGGTCTGCGGACGTCCCGAGCTGGCCACCGAGCACGAGGTGCACGGCGACCCCGAATCGCGCGACGCTTCGGTCGTGTTCCGGCTCGACGGGAAGGTGGCCGCCGTCGTGGCGATGAACCGTCCGACAGAGTTCCGCACGCTCCGGCAACTCGCCCTGGCCGCGCAGCACTAGCCCGACCCTCTTCTGACACCCGCGCCGAGTCGCTATTATCGGTGGTGCGTGACCTACGCCGAACCTCCGACGGCCGTCCCCAGCACGGCCTGACACCGGAGGCAAAGGGACCCGCCGTCTCAGGTCGCTGTCGAGGTGCCGCCGTTCCGGGCGGATCGCTGGGGGATCGTCGCTCGGGGCGTGGAAGGCCGAAGATGACAGCGAACAGAAGGTTCAAACAGCGGGTACGTGCCCGCTCCGCCAAGACCGGCGAGTCCTACACCGCTGCGCTTCGGCACTTCCGTACAGCTTCAGGAGGAGCTGAGGTGTCAGAACAGCGAACTGGCGCGAATTCGCGCACGGGAATGGTCGACGTGAGTGTCGGCGCGGATGTCGGCGGTGGCGTCGGTAGCGGCGGCAACGGAGCCGGCGGGAAGCGGATCCGGGTGGCGGTGGCGCAGACCTCGCTCATCGACGACCCGCGGGACGTCGCGGGCCTGCGGGCGGCCGGCGAGCAAGTACGGGGACTGATGCGGGAGGCGGCCGGAGCCGGCGCGCGCCTGGTCCTCTTCCCCGAGGGTGCCATGTGCGCACCGAACAAGCGGCTGATGTCCTCGGTCCCGGACGAAGTCGGCCCCTCGGACTGGTCCCGCTTCGCGTGGGACGTCCTGCAAGAGGAGCTGACCGCCGTCGCGAGGCTGGCCGGCGAACTGCGGCTGTGGACGGTGCTCGGCGCCGTGCACCAGCTCACCGCGCCGAACCGGCCGCACAACAGCCTGTACGTGATCTCCGACCGCGGCGAGGTGGCGTCCCGGTACGACGAGCGCCTGCTGTCGAAGACAAAGGTGACGTACATGTACGCCCCGGGCGCGACGACGGTGACGTTCGACGTGGACGGCGTCCGCTTCGGCTGCCTGCTCGGGATGGAGGTGCACTACCCGGAGCTGTTCGCGGCGTACGAGCAACAGGGCGTGGACTGCGTGCTGTTCGGGACGACCGGCACGGACCCGTCGAAGCAGACGAAGGCTTTCGCGACCGAGGCCCAGGGGCTCGCGGCGGCGAACAGCCTGTGCGTGGCGTTCGCGGCGCCCGCGTCGCTGGGCGCGATCGCGCCTTCGGGCTTGCTCGGGCCGGACGGGACGTGGCTGGCGCGCTGCGCCGCGTCCACCGATCCGGCCGTCGTGGTCGGCGACCTCGACGACGGCGCGGCCGACGTCGAGATCGCGGTCCGCTACGCCCGGCCCTGGCGCCGGGAGGCCCGCGGCGGGCTGTATGAGGAGCACCGGGTCGTAGCGGATCCGCGGAGTGAGGCACGGAGCACGTTCTAGCTACGTGTTCTGGCTTCGCACACTAGCTGCGCGTTCTAGCTCTGCGTTCTAGCTACGGAACCTCCGGCCGAGCAGGCGAGCTCTCCTGCACCGGCATGCTGTTCGACGTCGGCAGCGGATACGGGATGCCGACGTCCAGCGTCCCGGCCAGCGCGTTGAGCACCGCCTGCTCGGCCACCGACGTGTCGCCGATCGAGACCACCGGCAGCGTCGGGAACGCGGGGTTCGCCGGCGCGCTCAGGTTCAGCGCGCCGGTGAAGTCGCCGGTCACGTCCCGGCGCCAGTCGGACAGGTTCGGCACCGTGACCCCGAAACGGGTCTCGATGAAGCGCAGCACAGAGGTGTGGTCCAGGGTGCCCGAGTACTTGAACCCGCCCGCGCTGAACGGCGAGATCACCAACGCGGGGGTGCGGAAACCCAGGCCGATCGGGCCGTCCACGCCGCCGGCGGCCGAGGGCAGAGTGGCCAGCCACTCCCCGGCCGTGCCCTGCGGCGCGGTCGGCGGAGTGACGTGGTCGAAGAAGCCGCCGTTCTCGTCGTAGACCACGAACACGACCGTGCGGGCCCAGACGTCCGGGTTGGACACCAGCGCGGCCAACACCTGCTGCACGAAGTACTCGCCGTAATACGGCGGCGCGGCCGGATGCTCGCACTCCGCGACCGGCGGGATGATCCACGACACCGACGGCAGCTTGCCGGCGGCGATGTCGGCCTTGAAGTCGGCCGGGTAGTTCGGCGTCAGGCCGCGGCCGATCAGCTCCAGCCCGGTGATGGAGAACGGGTCGTCGTAGTTCTTGAAGTAGGGCAACGGACTCAGCGCCGCCAGGCCGATCGGGTCGTTGTAGACCTTCCAGCCCACCCCGGCCGCCAGCAGCCGCTCCGGCATCGTCTCCCAGCTCAGCTTGCCGGTCTCGGCGATCCGGTTGCCGAACGTCTGCACCACCGGCCCGCCGTGCGTCCCCTCGGGGTCGATCGAGGCCGACATCAGCATCAGCCGGTTGGGGTCGGTGGGGCCGAGCACCGAGCAGTGGTAGCCGTCGCAGATCGTGAAGGCGTCGGCCAGCGCATGGTAGAAAGCAAGATCTTGGCGCGTGTAGTAGCCCATGGTCACCGGGCCGTTGGTGGCGCCGTCGGCAGCCAGGTGCGCGGTGATGAAGGCGTCCATGGCGCCGTCGTTCCAGCTCTGGTGCTGGGTGGCCCAGCTGTGCGAGACGTCGTTGGTGGTCTGCCCGTTCTCCAGCGGCGGGTTGCTCACCAGGCGGAAGGGCTGCAAGTAGCCGGTCCCGGACGCGCCGATGCCGGGCGCGAAACCGAACTGGTCGTAGACCGGGTACGTCGTCCCGCCGACCGTCTGCGTCGGCACCGCCGGGTCGGAGAAGCCCCGCACGCCGGACAGCGTCCCGAAGTACTGGTCGAAGGAGCGGTTCTCCTGCATCAGGACCACGACATGCTCGACGTCGCTCAGGCTGGCCGCGCCGCTCGCCGACGCCGCCATGGCCGCGTCCAGCAGCTTCTTCTGGGCGTCAGTGGGCTGCCCACCGTGCGACTGCCCGCTCTGCGACTGCCCGCCCTGTGCCGAGCCGACGCCGGCCAGCGCGGCGGCACCGAGCGCCCCCGCCGATCCGGCGATCACTTCGCGGCGACTGACGCCGTGCTGTTCCGGACGTGCGGACTCCTCGCTCATGGGTTCCTCCACAGAACACGAAGACGGTACCGATGGCTGCGCTACGCGTCCGTAACCTAACCGCCCGCGGCGTATTGACAAGCCCCGCGAACGGTCGGGTCGGCGACGATCCGGTGAACGCCCTCGCCCTAGACCTAGCCCTAGACCGAGCCCTCAGCGGGAGGCAGGACCCTCATCCAGATGTGGGTGAGGACGTCCACCAGCGCCTCTTCGTCGGCGAAGGGTTCGACGCCGATCGCCGCGAGGTAGTACAAGCGCTCGCCGAGCCAGGTCAGGGCGGCCGCCAGGTTCCCGGTGTCGACACCGGGCTCAGAACCTTCCGCCCGGCCGATCGGCTGGCCGACCGCTTGCCCGTCCGCCTGGCCGACCGCCTGGCCGGCCCCTTGCCCACCTGCCTGGCCCACCGCTTGCCCGTCTGCCGTGATCCGTTCCGCGGTCACGGCGGTGAAGCCGCCCATCAGCCCCAGCCACAGCTCGCCGAGTTCCGCATCGCTACGCCAGTTCTCCACCACCGCCCGCAGCACCGGGGCCTCGGCACGCCACAGCTTCGCGCCTTCGCTGACGCCGTGCCGAACGGTCTCGCGCAGATCGCCGGAGGAAGCGAGCCAGGGTTCGGCGGCCACGTGGCCGCGGTCCACCGCGCGCCGGGTCAGCTCGGCGAGCACCTGGTACTTGCCGGCGAAGTCGCACTCAGCGTGGCTCCGGCAGCCACCGATGGACGGTGGTCGCGTTGGTTGTCGACGCCCTCAGCGAATCGCCACAGCCAGCATGGTGGTCTGCCACTACGCAACCCTCTCGATCCCGCGGCGACCTACGGCGGTCAGTGCACGAATCAGGCGGCGTCTGCGCGGTGGGGTGTGAACGTCATCGCGGTGGCGTCGTCGTCTATGGCGATGTTCAATGTGGTGTCCAGCGCCTTGGCCAGGCAGGCCAGCAGCGGCAGAGTGGGAACGGTACCGCCGAGTTCGAGTTTGGAGACCTGCGGCTGGGTCATGCCGGCGCGGGCCGCGAGTTCGGACTGGCTCAGGCCGAGCGCGGTGCGCCGGTCGTGGACGGCCTGGCCGACGTCGAATGCCAGCTTTATCTCCCAGCGAGTGGCGGACACCTCTGCGGGCTCTGAGATGCCTTCGCGAAGTCGTCGTTCGCGGGCGGTATTCCAGCGGGTGTGGCTCATCCCAGCCCTCCTTCCTCAATGTCGCGGGTGTAGGCGTTGTGGACCTGATGGTTCTACGATCCGGCGGTCCGAGGCCAGCCACTAGGTGACCTGTACCGCCTGCCCGTCATGGCCTAGAACGAATCGCAGTTCCGCAAGGCCCCGCCCAGAGCCCAGGCCAGGGCTGGCGCCAGCGGGCGAGCAGGAAGAGGTTTTCGACCACGCGGGGGCACACCCGTTTGGCAGACCCCATATCCCACTCTACGTCCTACCTTCAGTATGATAGGCGTATGGCCAAAGAGAAGATCTCAGCGACGATAGAGTCCGACGTGCTCGCCAACGCCGATGCAGACGCCGCAGCGCTTGGACTCAACCGGTCGGAATACATCGAACGAACCTTGCGGGCCGACCATCTACGCCGCGTCCTCGTCGACTACAAGACGCGAACTGTTCCGGCTCTCGGCATCGACGCCTACGCCGACGACCTCTACAAAGCCAACCTTGCCCTCGCCACAGAGTCGCCAAGCAGTGACGGCCGGTGACTCGACCGGGGGACATCGTCGAGCGGGCGGACGCCACCGGACGCCTCGTCATGGTCGTCTCCAACTGGGCTCACATCCAGGCGGAGACAGGACGAGTGCTGGCCTGTCCCTTCATCGCCGGGGATCTACGCGACGACTCTGCGTTTGTTGTGCAGATTCCCTCCCCTGAAGGCATCGTGCTGCCCGAACTCGTCCACTGGCTTCCGACCTCCGCATTGGGCAAGTACCTGGGAACCGCCGAAGCGCCCGTGGTCGCTCAAACGGCCAGGCTGGTGACCGCGCTCATCGCGCCTTGACATCCGCCACGTTGGCCGCCGTGCAGGCTGTGGCGCTGCTCCGGTCGTAGGGCCTGCGAAGGATGCGCATCGAGGAACTACTGAAGGAAAAGAGCGAAGACTGGTCATGAGCGCAGACGAGCAGTGGACCGGACCCGACGTCGAGGCTTTGCGAATGCCGCCGGCCGACGTCGTCGAGCGGCTGGTCGAGGTATGCGGGGATCTGAAAGAGGGACTGGTCGAATACGTCTGGCAGCCGCGCTTCTCCAAACAGGTGAATACCGCGATGCGCCGGGCCACCGACCGGCGCCATGGCCTGGACGAACGCTCTGCGATGGCCGCGATCGACCAGCTGGCGCTGGAGACCAAGCTTCACGATGGGACCACGATCGTGCAGCGTTTCGCCGAGCAGCACCGCCCGCCGTTCGACGATGAGCAGAAGGCGATTCTGTTGGGCTGGCAGGACGTCGTGGAGAGCATCTTCGAGGTTCGGGAGCACCTGGAGGGCGGTGGGGTCCTGCTGCACAACCTGCTGGACGATCTGCTGTACCCGACATGGGCCACCAACGGACCGGACGCAGTAGCACCGATGACCCCGGGCTCGTTCGCCGTCACCCGCATCGTCCCAGCACACGCCGAATACGACATGTGGCTGTTCTCCGGCCCGCAGTCCCTGTTCGGCCCCGACGCCGGCCCGGTCATGGCGCAGTCCGCGATGCAGACCGGCATGGCCGGCCCACGCGCGATGCGACGCAACACCGCGCTGGTCACCAAGGCATGGGAGATGCAGGCCGAGGAACGCGCGACGTTCCTCGAAGTCGCCGGCGCCGACTTCGTGGTCGGGACCCCGACGGAGATGCGCGAACTGCTACTGGCCTTCCGACGGGAAAGGCAGCGACTGATCGAGGAGGCGCACCCGGCAGCCGGAGCCGACGACCTCGCCGGACCCGGCCCGGAGGACCTCGTATCGCTTCCCGACGAGATCTTGGATGCGGAAAGCCTCGCCGTCGTCTACCACGAGGCCGAGGGCCTGAGCTACTTCGCCGAGTTCGCGGCCGTGGCCAAACCGTTCACCGTCCCCGCCGACCAGCTCTCGCGGGCGCTGCTGGCCCGGCTCAAGGACTTCCTCAACGACGAGACCGTCCCGCCGCATCTGATCCGACGCCTGGCCGCGCAGTACCCGGACACTGTCGACCAGGTCTTCGCCGCGCTCCTCGGCAAACCCGGATTCTCCTGGACTTGTGACGGTGAGACGCTGCTGGCACGCAAGAAGCCGGAGTTCTTCGACCGTGAGCCGACGCCCAGTATCACCGTCACGGGCACACGCCTCGCAGAACTTCTCAGGGCCCGGACGTGAACTGAATACGGAAGGCGCTCCTCAGCTACCGGGGTCGACACTTGGCGTGATGCCCCGCCGCTTGGCGCGGCCAGGGCTGGTCCCGCCACTAGGTAGGCGGCTACGAGGAATCTCCGAAGCTTCGACGACGTACCCGAAGTTGCCGTCGCCGACGGTCCGTTTCAAAGTCCGTAGGACGAATCCTGGATCGTCGTAGGGCCCGTCCATGTAGAACGGCTGCCCGTCGCGGCCGAAGCGGATCGGCGACTCATCCTGCGAAAGGCCGAGTACATCTGCAGCAGCCTCGAAATCCTCATGTGGTTCGAAGCCCAGGCCGCGGGCGTACGCGACGGATCCGAAAACCAGGTCACGCGCCAGCGCGGCCGGGACTTGGAGATACGACTCGAAGGTGTTGAAGTACAGCTGCCGGAACTCTGCCAGCTCAGTGTGGGACATCGCCTCACCGGGGTGCGCGTCCTTGATTCCCAGGCACCACACATCCAGCAGAAACCCGACAACCAGTGCCTTGCTGGCATGCTCGCGGTGTCTGGCGACCAAGACCGCAACCAGTCCGCCCCGCTCGGCATCGGCGCTCGGACGGTCGTAGCCGACCCAGTCCGGCGCGCCATCCAAGCCGAGGCCGAAGCTCCAGCCCGCGCTGACCCAGCACTGCGGCTCGTCGCCACCGCCGGTCGGCACCGCATCGTTCAGCGCCGCGACCACATCGGCGACACTCAGGCCGAGCGCACGGGCAATCGCCTTCGGTGCCATGCCGTCTTGACGCAGGGACCTGGCCTTCTCAGCAATGCGCACGTCGTCCATGTCTGCCAGGTTAGGCCGTCGCTTGTTCCTCGTCTGCCCGCCCTTCGGCAGTCACTCAAAGGGAGTGAGCGGCGGCACCTCGTGACACCGCCAAATGTCCACCTCATACGCGCCGGTAAAGTTCAAGGCCGTGAAACACACCGGCCACAGCCTCGATCCCGACTGCGGAACCACAGTCCGCGAAACCGCGCACGCGGCGTTGTCGAACCTGGTCACTGCCCTGAGCCTGGCAGACCAAGGCCGGATCAAGTGCAGCGAGAAGACGAAGCGGCCGAGCGCGGCCAGCATCACCATCCTCGCCGCATCGCTGGATGGCGGCGACTTCTACTCCTCTCCCGTCGACTAACGTATCGCGGCATTCACCTGGCCACTGGTGCTCCAGGCCGGCGGGCTCGCGACGCTGTCCGGCACCCGGCTGCGGCCCACATCCCGCGGCCGTGCCGTCATGGCGGCCCCTGACTACCCCGTCCTCGGAACGCTGTGGGGCAAGTGGCTGACGAAAGCGCCTATTGACGAGTTCTCCCGCATCGACGCGATCAAGGGACAACGCAAGACCGCCACGCTGACCGCCGCGACGAAACGGCGCTCGGCCGTCGCGCTCGGTCTGGCCGATCTGCTAGTCGGCGAGTGGATCGAGATCGACGCCGTATTCCACGCCCTGCAACGCCGCCGCGAGCTGCATCACCGCAGCCACTGCCACCGACCCCGACGCATGGGACCGGGGTCCACCACCCGCTCACCACTTCCGAGATCGCCGGAACCACCGGGCTGAGCCCCGACGCCGTCACTGCTGCTACCAACCGCCTGGCTACCGCCGGGCTGATCCTCGAAAACGCCGCGGGCCCACTTGGTTGGCGGCTCAACCGGGACGTGCTCACCGCCTGACCGGCGACAGCCGACCGGCCATCGCCGACGCTGTTGTACGGCACCACGACCAGCCACACGTGGGATCCCGCCGATCGCACCTGGTCATGACCAGCCCAGGCATCAGCCTCGCCCACGCGTGCCGCGCGTGATCCAGTCTGCGGCGATCCGGCGGTTTGCGGCATCCACGTCGAAGGCCGCCGGATCGAACTGACCGGCGTACTCGATCCCGAGCCAGTCCAGCATCTCCTGGTGATCTGCGGCGCCCGGGTCCGCCAGGGTCTCGCGCAGGTCGCGATAGCCCCAGGTGCCGCCGCAGTCCTCCGGCGGGCACGCAGCCGCCCCGTCAACGCAACGCGGGTACACGATGCCGGACTCGGCAGGCACCACGGCCTCGACGAGGATCTCGTGCTCCCAGCCGTCGCCGAAGTCGTATTCATACCCGACGACCGTTCCGGCCCCGGCGATATCGGCCAGGCGAACGGTGTCCTCGGCGGCGATGTCCTCGTCGAAGTCCGGATCACGCCAGCCATAGCGCGCTTCGCCGACGATGAACACGTGCAGGTGCGAGTCGGTCCAACCCAGCGCCGCCTGCAGCACCCCGTGCAGCCGGTCCAACCGGATCGATGCCGGCACCAGCACCCGCCGCCACACCTGCGGATCGGTGTCATCGAGCGTCACGCGCACTTGGAACAGTTCCTCGCCGGGTTCGGTACCATCACGCGCGGCCATTACGGCGCCCAGCACCGTCCCGGACAACCGGACGCGTCCTTCGTCGTCTTCGATCGCTCCCAGAGCACGCCACAGCGCCACGATGTGGGCGGTGTCACGAGCGGTGATCTCGCGCAACCGGTCCAACCGCTCTCTGTCCAGATGATCCAGGACGAACCGCGGGGCGAGATCGCCCCACACAGCGCTCTGCAACACTCCGAGCAGAACCCAATCGCCGGAACCGAGCAAGAATTTCAGCTCCGTACACGCCTGCCGGAAAGCCGGCAGCACCAGCGACGTGATCCACCTGGACGGCACCACCGCCTCCGCCGGAATTTTGGCGAACGCCTCGAACAACGCCGCGCGCAGCCGCTCCGACTCGGACAGCAGCTTCGCGTTCTTCCTCACCGGCACCAACCGGCCGACGACGACACGGATGAGCCCAGCGGCCTTGGCCCACTCGACCAACAGATTCAGCCTCGGCAACTCCTGGCTGGACTGGGTGCGGTACACCCGGCCGCCAACCACCGGATCGATCCGGTCGGCGGTGCCCAGCAGCGGCACGAGCTTACGGGCGTCAGCCAAGGTGAGCCGCCCGGTCTGGGTCAACTTGCGCCCGGCGCCGATCCACTCCACGAGCGCCTGGACCTGCTCCAACAGAGTCGGAGCAATCTCATCCGGCCCCGCGTCATCTGGCATTCCACTCACATCGCCATCGTTGCACGTCCTCACGAAGGCACCTGCCCGCTTCACACCGTCACTCGGTCGGCGGTCAGACCGGTGCCCGGCCGTTACGTCAGCCTGAGACGGCTCAACCCAGCATTTCAAGACCCTGACCGACACGATCAAGGGCGTCACCGTCACGTCGAGACCGTCATCAACGCCGTCGACCAACAGCTCTACACCACGCACTGACCCAGCCACACCATCGACAACCCGAGAGCAACACGACAGGCGCGGCCCGACGACAACGAGCCGCGCGCAACGGCTCGCAAATGCCGAGGATTTGAACTCATCAGCATGATGACCTGCACGGACGACCGCTCCCCGGCGAAATGGCATGTTCCGTTGTCACGCCCTTGCCGCGAACACCGTTCCGAACGGCGTTCGAGTCCATCTCCGCAGAGCGCCGAGTCGCTCCAGGGAACGTGGCCGTGAAGCCTTGACCTGGGAACTCGCTGTGCGGAAAAGGAAGAGATCGGGCGTTCACTCGAACACCCGACCGACGGCGGAGGCGGAGAGATTTGAACTCTCGATGGGGTTTAAGCCCCAAACCGCATTAGCAGTGCGGCGCCATAGACCGGACTAGGCGACGCCTCCAAAACCCACAACCGCCGGATCACCGGCTGTTGTACGGTCGCCGATAGCGTACCCGGTCACTGGGGACCACCCACGGCAAGGGCGACAAGCCGGTGGCCGGCATCGCGATCGGCGCCTCGCTGACCGCGATCCACCTGATCGGCATCCCGCTGACCGGCACCTCGGTGAACCCGGCGCGGGCCCTGG
>NZ_JAAFZA010000103.1 GCF_015356865.1 Catenulispora pinisilvae | reverse complement strand
GAGACAGGGGCCATGGACGTGTCCTTCGTGGGTGGGCGAAGTTACCTGTCGGTACCCAGCATGGCCCATCGAGCGCGGTTTCAGGCCTCCCGCCGGGCGAACAGGTTCACCACCGGGAACTGCCGCGGCGCCTCCGGCACCGGCCGCTCGATGAGGCGCCCCACCTCTTCCAGGCCCGCCTCGTGCAACAGGGCACTGAAATGGTCGGGCCACCAGCGGTAGGCGGTGAAGACCTTGTGGTCGTAGGAGACGGTCAGTGACGAATCGTCGTCGGTCCCCGGGAAGCTGATGAGCGCACAGCCGCCGGGAGCCAGAACCCTGCGGAACTCGGCCAGCGTCGCGGGAACGTCCTCCGGCGCGGTGTGGATGATCGAGTACCGCGACAGGATGCCGCTCAGCGAACCGTCGGCGACGTCCAGCGCGGCCATCGATCCCACCTCGAACCGCAGCTCCGGATTTCTGGCGCGGGCCACGGCGATCATGCCGGAGGACACGTCCACTCCGAAGGCGTCCAGCCCGAGCCCGCTCAGGTACGCGGTGACGTGCCCGGGCCCGCAGCCCACGTCCGCGACCGGCCCGCCGACCTCCTTCGCCAGCTCGGCGAAGGAGGCGAGAAGGCCACGTTCCAGGGGGTACTTGGACAGGCTGTCGCTGAAGTTCGCCGCGTACTCTTCGGCGACTTCGTCATAGGGCTGTTGGGGGCTCATGGCCTTATAGCTTCCAGTGCCAGCAGGGCCACGTGCAATGCCAGACACGACTCCACCGAGTCCAGATCCACCGACAGGATCCGCTCGATCCGGTGCAGCCGCTCGTAGAACGACGGCCGCGACAAGTGCGCCGCGTCGGCCGCCGCCGACTTGTTGCGGCCCGAGTCCACGTACACCGACAGCATCTTGACCAGGTCTGTGCCGCGCTCCGCGTCGTACGCCAGCAGCGGTCCGAGTTCGCGTTCTACGAAGGTCTGGAGGCGGGCGTCGTCGCGGAGCAGGTGCAGCAGGCCGCGCAGGCGGACGTCGACCAGCCGGTGGTACGGCGCCGGCCCCGCCGGCTGTCGCACCGCCGCGTCCGCGACCTGCACCGCCTCCAACAGCGAGCGGCGCGCGTCGCGGACGGCGCCGACCGAGGTGCCGACCGCGATGACGTAGCCGTCGGCGGACGAGGGGGACGTCGGGCGCTCGACCAGACGGCGCACGCGCTCGGCGAAGCCGTCCAGCGCGGCGTCCTCGCGGTCCTGGGGACCCAGGGCCAGCAGCAGGCCGACGCTGTGTTCGTCCAGGGTGCCGATCAGCGCGGACAGCCGGCGGTCGCGGATGGCCGACGCGGCCTGGTCGGTCAGCTCGCGCAGCCGGGCTTGGGTCTCCAGCGCCGTGGGGTGCGCGGCGGTGCGCAGCCGGAGCACCACGCCGACCAGCCGGCGGCCGTCGAGGGTGACGCCGAGCGCCCGGGCCCGCAGCGCCACCTCGGACGCCGGCTGGCCGTGCGACAGGATCGCGGTCAGCAGGGTGCGGTGCGTCTGCCGCTCCAGCGAGTCGCGGTCCCGCTCGACCAGCCGGTTCAGGGCTAGGGTCGCGGCGGCGCGCTCCAGCAGCATGGACAGCCGGGGGACCGGCAGCGGGTCGTTGCAGATCAGGACCAGGCGGCCCCAGTCGTGGCCGCGGGCGCCGACCACCGTGGTGAGCCAGCCGGAGCGCTCGTCATAAGAAGTGCGGCCGGTGGTGCGGACCGAACGGGAGCGGCCCTCCCAGCCGTCGAGCAGGTCCGAGGGATCGGCCCCGGCCTGAGCGTAGGTGAGGACCTGGTGCGCCAGGTTCTCCAGGACCACCGGGCAGCCGGACATCCGGCCGATCTGCTGGACCACCTCGTCCGGGGAGGCGCCCTCGACGGCGAGTTCGGTGAACGTCTGGTGCACCTCGTCGGAGGCGCGCAGCTCGGCCAGCTGGGCGTCGATGATCAGACCGTGTACGGCTTCGGTGATGCCGACGAAACGTGTGTCCAGCGCGAGGGTGATCACCGGCAGGCTGTGCTTCTCGGCGGCGGCCAGCAGCGCCTTGGGCAGGCTGCTGTCGGTGTAGCGGCGGCCCAGCTCCAGCACCAGGCCGGCGGCGCCGAGTTTGGCCAGGTCGGCGACGAAGTCGGCGAGCCGGTCGCGGTCCTCGGGCCAGGCGATGCCGGTGGACAGCACCAGTTCGCCGCCGCGCAGGATGGTCGCGACGTCGACCAACTCGGTGACGTGCACCCAGCGCACCACCCGGTCCAGGCCGGTCGCCCCGGCCACCACCCGCGGCCCGCCCTGCTTGATCGGGCCGAGCTGGAGGACGTCGCCGACGGTCGGGTACTGGGTGGCGTACATCGACGGCAGGGCCGCCTTGTCGGCGGCGGGTGCCTGCTCGGCGGCCTTGGCGATCTTGGCTGCCTTGTCGGCGCTCGGCGCCGGCTCGTCGTCGGCCGGCTCGGGGCGGTCTGCGCTGCTCACGGTACTCCTGGGGCGTGCGGGCTCTGCGGTGCTCACGGGGCGGCGGCCGGTGCGCCGGGGGTGCCGGGCCGGCCGGGGCCGTCAGGTGCGGGTGCGGGCCGCGCTGTGCGGGCTACTTAACCCGTCGTTCTTTGCAGAGTGTTCAGAAGGATCGCACTGCCGAGGCACCTTGCCAGGTGCGCCGGGGGCGGCGCAAGGGATGTGCGGAAAATGATCCGACATTGATGCGGCGCGGGATCTGTCTGTGCAGGCCAGCGGCAGGTCGCGATTTCGTTGCGAGGTTCAATTTCCTCGACGGAATCCCTTGTTTCTCGGCCCGATGTCTGTAACGATCCTCACTCAAAAGCGCATGGCCGCCTTCCGAACAGGAAGTGACCGGCGGGCGCCGGTGTAGTCCGGCAGCCGCTCAAGGTTTGCAAGCCGTCAAGGAGATCGTGGTGCACCAGTACATCGGCGGGGGACCCAGGACCGGATCGTCAGGAGTCGTGCATCAGGTCACGAATCCGGCGGACGGCTCCACCGTCGCCGACCTCGTACTCGGTGACGGACGCGACGCCGATCTGGCCGTGGACGCGGCCGATCGGGCGTTCCCCGAATGGAGTAGGGCGACCCCGGCCGAGCGCTCGGCCGTCCTGCACCGGCTCGCGCTGCTGCTCGACGAGCGCGCCCGGGAGTTCGCCGAGACCGAGTCGCGCCAGACCGGCAAGCCGATCCGGCTGTCCACCGGCTTCGACGTCCCCGGCACCGTGGACAACACGGCGTTCTTCGCCGGGGCCGCCCGCCACCTGGAGGGCAGGGCCGCGGCCGAGTACTCCGCCGACCACACCAGTGCGATCCGGCGCGAGCCGATCGGCGTGGTGGCCTCGATCGCGCCGTGGAACTACCCGCTCCAGATGGCGGCCTGGAAGATCCTGCCGGCGATCGCGGCCGGCAACACCATCGTGCTCAAGCCGGCCGAGATCACGCCGCTGACCGCGTTGCTGTTCGCCCAGGCCTGCACCGACGCCGGGATCCCGGACGGCGTGGTGAACGTGGTCGTGGGCACCGGGCCGGTGGCCGGCGAGGCGTTGCTCGCCCACCCCGACGTGCGGATGGTCTCGTTCACCGGCTCCACCCCGGTCGGCAAGCGGGTCATGGAGATCGCCTCCCGCACGGTCAAGCGCGTGCACCTGGAACTCGGCGGCAAGGCACCGTTCGTGGTCTTCGATGACGCCGATCTGGAGGCCGCGATCCACGGCGCCGTCGCCGGCTCGCTGATCAACACCGGCCAGGACTGCACCGCGGCGACCCGCGCGTACGTGCACCGCAGCCGGTTCGACGAGTTCGTGGCCGGGGTCGCGGACCTGTACGCGCGGGTGTCGCTCGGCGATCCCCTCGACCCCGCGACCGACCTCGGCCCTCTCGTCTCCTATGCACAGCGGGACCGGGTCGCCGGCTTCGTGGACCGCGCCCGCGGCTACGGAGCGAAGATCGTGGTCGGCGGCGAGGCGCCCGGCGGCGCGCTGGCGGCCGGTGCGTACTATCGCCCGACGCTGGTCACCGGGGCCGCTCAGGACTCGGAGATCGTGCGCGACGAGGTCTTCGGCCCGGTGCTGGCCGTGCTGCCGTTCGACACCGACGAGCAAGCCCTGGCCCTGGCCAACGACACCCCGTTCGGCCTGGCCGCCTCCGTGTGGACCCGCGACCACTACCGCGCGCTGCACGCCGTACGGGAGATCGCCGCCGGCTGCGTCTGGGTCAACGACCACATCCCGATCATCAGCGAGATGCCGCACGGCGGCTACAAGGCCTCCGGCTTCGGCAAGGACATGTCGGCCTACTCCTTCGAGGAGTACACGCAGGTCAAGCACACGATGCACGATCTGACCGGCGTGGCCCGCAAGCCCTGGCACCGCACCATATTCGAGCTCTGACTTCCAGCTCTGAGACATCTGCCACCGCACCACCTTTGAGTTCTGAGACACCTGCCACCGCACCATCCGCCGCATGCCAGCCCCACAGGTGATAGGACGGACCACCGCATGAACGACATATCCCGGGACCGCGAGCAGTTCCTCGAAGCCGCCGCCCGCTACCCCGAAGCCTTCAAGCGCCAGCTCGGCAGCGCCTCGCGCCGCGGGTTCCTGGCCGCCGGCGTCGGTCTGGGCGCGGCC
The DNA here is from genome assembly GCF_015356865.1 of Catenulispora pinisilvae. Classification (GTDB taxonomy): domain Bacteria; phylum Actinomycetota; class Actinomycetes; order Streptomycetales; family Catenulisporaceae; genus Catenulispora; species Catenulispora pinisilvae. Next base: position 30,213 of record NZ_JAAFZA010000103.1, on the reverse strand, counting down.
GGCCTGCTGGGCGCCTGCGCGACCAAGACTGCCCACAGCTCGGCCGGGAGCGCCGGCAGCGGTTCGGGGTCGTCCTCGGCGGCGCCGTCGGAGGGCAAGGAAGGCGCCGACAAGTCCGACACCGAGAAGATCGTCAACTTCTCCAACTGGGTGTCCTACATCGACGTCGACCCGAACGACAAGAACAAGCGGCCGACGCTGGACAACTTCAAGGCCGAGACCGGGATCACGGTCGACTACACCGAGGACGTCAACTCCAACGACGACTTCTTCGCCAAGATCCACCAGCAGCTGGCCGCCGGCCAGGACACCGGCCGCGACCTGATGGTGCTCTCGGACTGGATGATCGGCAAGCTCCGGCAGATGGGCTACCTGGAGCCGCTGAACCTGGCGAACATCCCGAACTTCAAGGACCTGCTGCCCGACACGGCCAACCCCGCCTACGACCCGAACCGCAAGCACACCGTGCCGTGGGCGCTGGGCTTCACGCTGATGGGCGTCAACCTCAAGTCCGCCGGGCTCACCAAGGACCAGGCGCAGCAGCTGTCCATCAAGGACATGATGACCGACGCCAAGTACAAGGGGAAGGTCGGCTACTTCGCCGAGATGGAGGACGGCGTCGGGTTCGGACTGCTGGCCACCGGGGCCGACCCGGCGAAGTTCACCGACGACCAGTTCAACGCCGCGGTCGCCTACATCCAGAAGGCCCGGGACAACAACCAGATCCGGCAGTTCACCGGCAACGACTACATCAATGACCTGACCAACGGGAACTACGCCATGTGCATGGCGTACTCCGGCGACATCGCGCAGATCGACGACCCGAACATCGTCTGGGTGGTGCCGACCGAGGGCATGCTCTGGTTCACCGACAACATGTGCATCCCGGCCATGGCCTCCCACAAGACCAACGCCGAGAAGTTCATGAACTACATGCTGGAGCCGAAGGTCGGCGCCGCGCTGGACGACTACATCAGCTACATCCCCTCGATGCAGGGCGCCGACACGGCGATGAAGACCATCGACCCGAACGCGCTGCAGAACCAGCTGATCTTCCCGGACGCGGCCACCAAGGCCAAGGCGCACGAGTTCCAGAATCTGGATCTGAAGACCCTCGACAAATACGTGTCGCAGTTCAAGGACGTCACCGGCTGATGCCGGGCCACTCCCTTCCCCTTTCCGATCCCCTCCCCGATGGCACGACAGGCAGGCAGCGGTAGATGAGTAAGAATACTGAGACTCCGGCCGCGGGCGGTGCCGTCGCCGGAGACCTGAAGCTGGTGAACGTCACCAAGCGGTTCGGCGACTTCGCCGCCGTCAAGGATCTGACGCTGACGATCCCGCAGGGCTCGTTCTTCGCCCTGCTCGGCGCGTCCGGCTGCGGCAAGACCACGACGCTGCGCATGGTGTCCGGGCTGGAGGAGCCGACCGCCGGCCGGGTGTTGCTCGGCGACCACGACGTCACCCGGCTGCGGCCCTACAAGCGCCCGGTGAACACCGTCTTCCAGAACTACGCGCTGTTCCCGCACCTGACCATCGCCGAGAACATCGCCTTCGGGCTCAAGCGGCGCGGCGTCAAGGACGTCAAGAAGCCGGTGCAGGACATGCTCGACCTGATCGAGCTCTCGCACATCGGCGCGCGCAAGCCCAACCAGCTCTCCGGCGGTCAGCAGCAGCGGGTCGCGCTGGGCCGGGCGCTGATAAACCGGCCGCAGGTGCTGCTGCTGGACGAGCCGCTGGGCGCGCTGGACCTCAAGCTGCGCCGGCAGATGCAGATCGAGCTCAAGCGGATCCAGACCGAGGTCGGCCTGACCTTCGTGCACGTCACCCACGACCAGGAGGAGGCCATGACCATGGCCGACACCATCGCGGTGATGAACCTGGGCCGGATCGAGCAGCTCGGGTCGCCGACCGACCTGTACGAGAACCCGAGGACGACGTTCGTCGCGAACTTCCTGGGCCAGTCGAATCTGTGGCCCGGCAAGGCTTCCGGAACCGTCGGCGAGCACCTGCGGGTGAGGCTGGAGGACGGCACCGGCGTGCTGATCCCCTCCGCGCGGAACAACGCCTCGGGCGATGAGGTGATCGTCGGCGTCCGCCCGGAGAAGATGTCCATCCACGCCTCCGCCGACGAGGTGCCGGACGGCCGCAACATGCTCACCGGCGGCGTGGTCACCGACACCAGCTTCGTCGGGGTGTCCACGCAGTACGTCGTCAAGGTCGCGGTCTGCGACGAGCTCGGCGTGTTCGTGCAGAACGACGGCGCGCGGATCTTCCGCCCGGGTTCGGACGTCGTGGTGTCCTGGGACCCGTCGCAGGGCTTCGGCCTGGACGGCAAGCAGGACATCGACGCCGGCGCGGAGGCGGACCTGGAGGCCGGCTCGTGAGCGCGCCGGCCCTGGCCGACGAAGCCGCCGAGGCGCTGGCGGACGGGACCACCGTGGCCGAACTGCGTGCCGACAAGCGGGTTCGGCGGCGCAGGGCGACCCTGCCCTATGTGCTGCTGGCCCCGGGCATCATCTGGCTGGTCGTGTTCTTCATCGTGCCGATGTGGTCGATCGTCTCGACCTCGGTCGAGACCGGCGACATGGACACCGGGTTCGTGCTCAGCTGGCGCTGGGCCAACTTCGGCGACGTGTGGAGCCAGTGGCACCAGCAGATCATCAGGTCGCTCGAGTACTCCCTGATGTGCACCGTGTTCTGTCTGATCCTGGCGCTGCCGCTGGCGTACTTCATCGCCTTCAAGGCCGGACGCTGGAAGAACCTGCTGATGGCCCTGGTCGTCGCGCCGTTCTTCACCAGCTACCTGATCCGCACGCTGGCCTGGAAGACGATCCTGGCCGACGACGGCTGGGTGGTGCACGCGATGAACACGCTGCACATCACGCCGCTGTTGAGCGGGATGGGCTGGACCTACTCCGACAACAGCGTGTTGCAGACGCCGTTCTCCGTGGTCTGCGGCATGGTCTACAACTTCCTGCCGTTCACGGTGCTGCCGATCTACACCGCGATGGAGAAGATCGACCCGCGGCTGCACGAGGCCGGCCAGGACCTGTACGCATCGGCGTGGGCCACCTTCCGCAAGGTGACGTTCCCGCTGGCGCTGCCCGGCATCGTCGGCGGCACGCTGCTGACGTTCATCCCGGCGGTCGGGGACTACACCAACGCGGTGATGCTCGGCGGGCCGAAGACGAAGGTGATCGGCACGGTGATCGAGCAGCAGATGATCGGCACCGGAGGCAACATCCCCTACGGCGCCGCGCTGTCGGTGCTGTTGATGGTCGGCACGCTGGTGATCACCCTCGCCTACATCAAGCGGGCCGGGACGGAGGAGATCGTCTGATGGCTGTCATCAATTGGTTCCGCAAGCACGTGATCGCCATCGTCGCGGGCCTGATCTTCTTCTTCCTGCTGGTTCCGAACTTCGTCGTGATCTGGATGTCGTTCAACAAGCCCTCGGGCAAGTACAACGTCAAGTGGGAGAAGTTCTCCTTCGACGCCTGGAAGAACCCGCTCGACGACGGCATCCTGCACGACCCGCTGATGCTGTCGCTGGAGATCGCGCTGCTGGCCACGCTGGTCGCCACGGTGCTGGGCACGATGATCGCGTTCGCGATCGTGCGGCACAGCTTCAAGGGCCGCGGGTTCGTCAACAGCGTGCTGTTCCTGCCGATGGCGGCGCCCGAGATCGTCATGGGCACCACGCTGCTGGCGTTGTTCCTGAACACGTTCGGCGTGAGCTTCCTGGGCTTCAAGTCGATCCTCATCGCGCACATCATGTTCTGCGTCAGCTACGTGGTGATCACGGTGAAGTCCCGGCTGAACGGCATGGATCCGATGCTGGAGAAGGCGGCTCAGGACCTTTACGCCACGCCCTGGCAGACCTTCTGGCGGGTGACGTTCCCGTTGGTGGCGCCCGGGATCGGGGCGGCGGCGCTGTTGTCGTTCGCGCTGAGCTTCGACGACTTCATCATCACGGAGATGACCGCGGGCAACTCGGTGACGTTCCCGTACTGGATCTGGAACGCGGTGCAGAAGGGGATCCCGCCGCAGGTCAACGTGATCGGATCGCTGATGCTGATCATCACCTTGGCCGGGATCGCGATCGCCGAGGTGCCGAAGTGGCTGAAGACGTCGAAGGCTCGCTGAGGGCTTTTCAATAGCCTCAATAGGTACAATCAACTCAAAGGGGGCGTCATATCAGGCGCCCCCTTCTGCTTCCGAGAGAGTGCCGCTGCACCATGAAGTACGACCGACTGCTCGCCGACGCGTCCCCGACTCCCTATTGGCTCGACACCCGCGACCGCCCCGGAGCCCTGGAGGCGTTGGCCGGCCGGACCACCGCCGACCTCGTCGTGGTCGGCGGCGGCTACTCGGGCCTGTGGACCGCGTTGCTGGCCAAGGAACGCGATCCGGAACGGGACGTGGTGCTGCTGGAGGCGAACCGGATCGGCTGGGCCGCCTCCGGGCGCAACGGCGGGTTCTGCTCCTCCTCGCTCACCCACGGCGCCGACAACGGGCTGTCGCGCTGGCCCGACGAGATGGACACGCTGGAGCGGCTGGGGCACGAGAACCTCGACGCGATCGAGGCCACCCTGGAGCGCTACGGCATCGAGTGCGACTTCCGGCGCAGCGGCGAGCTCGCGGTCGCCACGGCTGAGTGGCAGGCCGAGGATCTGGCCGCCGCCGAGACGTCCGAGGATGTGGTGTTCCTCGACCGCGAGGCGGTGCGGGCGCAGGTCGCTTCGCCGACGTACCACGCGGGGCTGTGGGACAAGACCGGCTGCGCGATGGTGGACCCGGCGCGGTTGGCGTTCGGGCTGCGCGAGGCGTGTCTGCGGCTCGGGGTGCGGATCCACGAGAAGTCGCCGGTCTCGGTGCTGGAGCGCGACGACCGGTTGATGCGGGTCGCGACGGATCGCGGCGAGGTCCTGGCGCCGAAGGTGGCGTTGGCGACGAACGCGTTCCCGAGCCTGCTCAGGCGGGTGCGGTCGTTCATCGTCCCGGTCTACGACTACGCGTTGATGACCGAGCCGCTGTCCGAGGCGCAGATGGCGGCGATCGGCTGGGAGAACCGGCAGGGGATCGGGGATTCGGCGAACCACTTCCACTACTACCGGCTGTCCGCTGACAACCGGATCCTGTGGGGCGGTTACGACGCGGTGTACCACTTCGGATCGAAGATCTCCTCGCGGCTGGACCAGCGGCCGGAGACCTTCGACAAGCTGGCCGGGCACTTCTTCGAGACCTTCCCGCAGCTGGAGGGGCTGGGGTTCACGCACAAGTGGGGCGGTGTCATCGACACGTGCTCGCGCTTCTGCGCCTTCTTCGGCACGGCGCACGGCGGCGCGGTCGCCTATGCGGTCGGGTACACCGGTCTCGGGGTCGGGGCGACGCGGTTCGGCGCGGACGTGATGCTCGATCTGCTCGCGGGCTCGGAGACCGAGCGGACGCAGCTGAAGATGGTGCGGAGCAAGCCGGTCCCGTTCCCGCCGGAGCCGGCGCGGTGGTTCGGGATCACGGTGACCAGCGCGGCTTTGGCGCGTGCCGACCATGACGGCGGTCGCCGGAATCTGTGGCTGCGGACGCTGGACCGGTTCGGGATGGGCTTCGACTCCTGAGCATCAGGCGCGTCAGGGGCATCAGGCAGTCAGGCACATCAGGCTGTCAGGAGCATCAGGCTGTCAGGGGTTCCGCGGGATCGCCTGACAGCCTGAACGTTGTCGGGCCGGTCGGGCGGTTGCAGACTCGAAAGCAACGTTGGATTTCGTCTTCCTTAAGGATCGCCATGACCAAGCACGTCACCCACTGGATCGACGGCCGTGCGTGGGAGGGCGTCAGCGCTCGCCGCGGCGACCTGCACGACCCGGCGACCGGGGCGGTCACCGGGTCGGTGGACTTCGCCTCGGTGAAGGAGACCGACGACGCGGTGGCCGCGGCCGCGGCGGCGTTCCCGGGCTGGCGCGCGGCATCGGTGGCGAAGCGCACGACGGTCCTGTTCGCGTTCCGGGAGCTGCTGAACCAGAACAAGGACGAGCTCGCGGCCCTCATCGTCGCCGAACACGGCAAGGTCCACTCCGACGCCCTCGGCGAGGTGGCGCGCGGCCTGGAGGTCGTGGAGTTCGCCTGCGGCATCGGCAGCATGCTCAAGGGCGACTTCACCGACTCGGCCTCCACCGGCGTCGAGGTCTACTCGATGCACCAGCCGCTGGGCCCGGTGGCGATCATCTCCCCGTTCAACTTCCCGGCGATGGTCCCGATGTGGTTCTTCCCGGTCGCCGTCGCCGCCGGCAACACGGTGGTCCTGAAGCCGTCGGAGAAGGACCCCTCGGCCTCGCTGTTCCTGGCGCACCTGTGGCAGCGCGCGGGGCTGCCGGACGGCGTGTTCAACGTGGTGCAGGGCGACAAGGTGGCCGTCGACCGCCTGTTGGAGCACCCTGACATCCAGTCGGTGTCGTTCGTCGGCTCCACGCCGATCGCACGCTACGTCTACGAGAACGGGACCCGCTACGGCAAGCGCGTCCAGGCCCTCGGCGGCGCCAAGAACCACATGGTGGTGCTGCCGGACGCCGACCTGGACCTGGCCGCCGACGCCGCGGTCTCGGCCGGCTTCGGCGCGGCCGGCGAGCGCTGCATGGCGGTGTCGGTCCTGGTCGCGGTGGACCCCGTCGGCGACGAGCTGGTCGCCAAGATCGCCGAGCGGATGGCCACCCTGAAGGTGGGCCCGGGCTGCCTGCCGGACACCGAGATGGGCCCCCTGGTCACCGGCGCGCACCGGGACAAGGTCACCTCCTACCTCGACGCGGGCGTCACCGCCGGCGCGGACCTGGTGGTCGACGGCCGCAAGCACGCGATCGGCGGCGCCGAGGCCGGCATCGACACGGCGAACGGCTTCTGGCTCGGCCCGACGCTGTTCGACAACGTGACGTCCTCGATGAGCATCTACACCGACGAGATCTTCGGCCCGGTCCTCTCGGTGGTGCGCGCGCCGTCGTACGACGAGGCGCTGGCGCTGGTGAACAGCAACCCGTACGGCAACGGCGTGGCGGTGTTCACGAACGACGGCGGCGCGGCGGCCAGGTTCCGCGACCAGGTCGAGGTCGGGATGGTCGGCGTGAACGTGCCGATCCCGGTCCCGGTGGCGTACCACTCCTTCGGCGGCTGGAAGGCCTCGCTGTTCGGCGACACGCACGCCTACGGCCCGCACGGCGTGCACTTCTTCACGCGGACGAAGGCGGTCACGCAGCGGTGGCTGGACCCGAGCCACGGCGGGGTGAACCTCGGGTTCCCGACGAACGTCTGAGGTCGGAGGTCGGAGGTGCGGATGACCTGGTGAGGGGGCTGCGGAAAGTACTGCCTCACCACCCCACCCCGCACCCGAATCCCGGACTGTCCGGCACCGGCACGCCCTTCGTGTCATGGTCCGACCTGTTTCGGTGGTTTCAGTGTGATGATCCGCATATCACCGGCTCCGTGGTGTGAGAATCCCAGTGCGGGCCCTGATGGGGGGCTTCACAAGCACACGGAGGACTGCATGTCTTTTGTGACCAAGACCCTGGCGACGACCGCGACGGTCGCCGCCCTGATCCTCGCCGGTGCCGGCGCTGCCAGCGCCGACGTCAGCGCCACCGGGTCGAACCTCGGCACCACCACGGGGTCGACCTCCGGCAACAACAGCGGGGCCGGCAACGGCAACGTCGTCCAGGGCACCAGCGGCGACGTGACGCAGGGCGTCGGCAACGTCGTGGGCAGCCGCGACGTGGTCGACAACGGGAACGGCAACGTGGTGGTCAGCGTGGTCGGCTGGCAGGGCGGCGGCTGGGACGGTGGCTGGCACGGCTACTTCCACCACCGCTGCTACTGGGGTTAGCGGGGGCCTCACCTCAGAGCTCGTCTCAGAGTTCTGAGTGAGGAGTCCGAACCGACGGCGACTCCGGCCCTGGGCCGGGGTCGCCGTTCCGTCAAGGTGCCGGGCGCCGAAACCCCGGTGTGGGTCCATCGTCCCTTATCAGTGGCACAGTCGGAACTCTTTGCCCTACGTTCGACAGGTGACGCAGACGACGACGTACCTCCGCCACCCGCACCTGTCCGGATCGACTCTGGCCTTCGTCGCCGACGACGACGTGTGGCTCACCGATCTGCCTGGTTTCGCCGCTACCGCCCGCGCCTGGCGGGTGACCTCGGACCGGGTCCCCGTCAAACGCCCGCTGCTGTCGCCGGACGGCTCGCGCCTGGCGTGGACCTCCGCGCGGGAGGGCGTCGTCGAGGCGTTCGCGCTGCCGGTGGACGGCGGCCCGACCAACCGGCTTACCTACTGGGGCCACCCACGCACCGAGGCGATCGGCTGGGCGTCCCCGGACGAAGTGATCGTGCGCGGCTGGGGCGGCCACGGCCACCGCTTCTACAACTTCGCGCACTCCGTGCCCTTCGAAGGCGGCGAGCCCGCCCGGCTCCCGTACGGCAGCCTGAAGAGCCTGGCGGTCGCCGAGCCCGGTGTGGCCGGCAGCCCGGTGGTCCTGAGCCGCTTCTACGCCGGCAACTCCTGGCTGTGGAAGGGCTATCGCGGCGGCGCGGCCGGCCAGCTGTGGATCGACCGCGAAGGCGGCGGCGAGTTCGAGCGGTTCCTGGCCGACCTGGACGGCAACCTGGGCGACCCGATGTGGTTCGATGGCCGCGTGGTCTTCCACTCCGACCACGAGGACAACGTCGCGGAGCTCTACTCCGCCCTGCCCGACGGCACCGACCTGCGCCGCCACACCACCGGCGAGGGCGGCTACTACCTGCGCAGCGCCAGCACCGACGGCGTCCGCATCGTGTTCCAGCGGGCCGGCCGGCTGTGGGTGATGGAGGACCTGGAAGATGACCCGCGTCCGCTGGACATCAAGCTGCCCGGCGCCCGCACCGCCACCACCCGGCGCCCGATCGACGCCGCGAAGCACCTCGGAGTGTTCAGCCCGGACCACACCGGCCGGGCCAGCGCCGTCGAGGTCCGCGGCACCGTGCACTGGCTGACCCACAAGGACGGCCCGGCGCGCGGCATCGGCGTCGAGCCGGGCACGCGCCACCGGCTGCCGGTCGTGCTCGGCGAGACCGGGCAGACCGTGTGGATCGTCGACACTGAGGGCCAGTACTCGTTCGAGATCGCGGCCGTCGACGGCTCGGCCCGCCGCCGGATCCTCACCGGCGAGTTCGGGTACGTCCTGGAACTCGTCGCCGCCCCGGACGGCAAGCACCTGGCCGCCACCACCCGCGACAACAAGCTGCTGCTGATCGACGTCGAAGCCGGCACCCTGCGCGTGGTCGCCGACGGCGAGGGCAAGTTCCGCGCCATGCAGCGCTGGGGCGTCAACTTCGCCTCCGACCCGGCTTTCTCGCCGGACTCGAAGTGGCTGGCCTGGAGCCAGCGCTCGGAGGTCCCGGACTCCTGGCAGATCCGGGTCGCCGACGTCGCGAGCCTGGAGACCTCCGACATCACCGAGCCGCGGTTCCGGGACTGGAACCCGGTGTTCACCGCGGACGGCAAGCACTTGGCGTTCCTGTCGGCGCGGACCTTCGACACGGTCGAGGAGGACATGTTCTTCGACTTCTCCTTCCTGCCCGCGGTCCGGCCCTACCTGGTCCCGCTGGCCGAGACCGAGCCCTCGCCGTTCGACCCCGAACTCGGCGGGCGCCCGGTGGACAGCGGCGACAAGGACGACGACAAGGAGAAGAAGGACTCTGATATCCCGGCCACGGTGATCGACGCCTTCGGCATCACCACCCGCGCCGTCCCGTTCCCGGTCGCCTCCGGCACCTACGCCGATCTCGCGGCCGTCAAGGGCGGCGTCACCTGGCTGGCCAAGCCGCTCACCGGCGCGCTGGGCACCCAGCTGGCCGGCTCCGGCCAGGACGAGCCGCGGCCGTCCCTGGTGCGCTTCGACTTCGGCAAGCGCGAGGAGCAGACGCTGGTCGGTGAGCTCGACGGTTACGCGGTCTCCGGCGACGGCACGCGCCTGGTCGTCGCCGACCACGGCACCCTGACCACGCGGCCGGCGGACAAGGACGACGACGACGCGAAGCCGGAGACCGTGGACCTGTCCCGGATCCGGCTGACGGTGGTCCCCGGGGCCGAGCGCCGGCAGGCGTTCGCGGAGGCCTGGCGGCTCCAGGTCGAGAACTACATCAAGCCGGCGATGGACGGCATCGACTGGGACGCCGCGGGCGGGCGCTACGCGCCGCTGGTCGACGCCTGCGCGACCGACGACGACTTCGTCGACCTGCTGTGGGAACTGCAAGGCGAGCTGCGGACCTCGCACGCCTACGTCGACGCTCCGAAGCGGTCCCACGACGACGCCCGGCAGCAGGGCCTGCTCGGCGCGGACCTCGCGCCGGATCCGGACGGCACGTGGCGGATCGTCAGGATCCTGCCGGGCGACAGCTCGGTGCCCGCGGCGCGCTCGCCGCTGCTGGCCCCGGGCGTCGCGGCGCGGGTCGGTGACGCGATCACGGCCGTGGACGGCGTCCCGGTCCCGGCGCGCGTCGGCCCGGCCGCGCTGCTGGCCGGCAAGGCGGGCCAGCCGACCGAGCTGGCCCTGCGCAACGCCGCCGGGACCACGCGCGCCGTGGTCGTGGTGCCGATCGCCGACGAGGTACAGCTGCGCTACCGTGCGTGGGTCGCAGACCGGCGTGCCTATGTTCTGGAGAAGTCCGGCGGCCGCCTGGGCTACGTCCACCTGCCCGACCAGGCCGAGCCCGGCTGGGCCGAGTTCCACCGCGACCTGGGCGCCCAGGTCGTGAAGGACGGCCTGGTGGTCGACACCCGCGGCAACCGCGGCGGCATGACCTCCGCGCTGGTGGTCGAGAAGCTGACCCGCAAGGCGATCGCCTGGGAGTACGCCCGCGGCGAGCAGCCGGCCACCTATCCGCCCGACGCGCCGCTCGGGCCGCTGGTCTCGGTGTGCGACGAGGAGGCCGGAAGTGACGGCGACATCATCAACCAGGCGCTCAAGGACCACGGGGTGACCGTGGTCGGGGCGCGCACCTGGGGCGGCGTCATCGGCATGGACGACTGCTTCTACCTGGTGGACGGCACGTTCGTGAGCCAGCCCCGGTACGCGTTCGCCTTCGACTCGGTGGGGCTCTACGGCCTGGAGAACCACGGCTGCGAGCCGACCGTGCCGGTGGCCATGGCGCCGCAGGACTTCGTCGCCGAGCGCGATCCGCAGCTGGACAAGGCGATCGAGATCGCCCTGGACGGGCTGGCGAAGGAGCCGCCGGCGGCGGCGAAGTCCGTGCTGGGAGTGTACGAGCGCTGATGTCGCAGACCTCGTATCTGCGGTTCCCGCACCTTTCGGGGGACCTGCTGACGTTCGTCGCCGAAGACGACGTCTGGCTCGCCGAGCTGCCCGCGCACGAGGGCAGCCCGGTGCGGGCCACGCGGTTCACGTCGGACTGGCAGCCGGCGCGGCATCCGCGGCTGTCGCCCGACGGCGCGCGGGTGGCGTGGGCACGGCAGCGCGACGGGTCGCCGGAGGTCTACACGGCCCCGGTCGACGGCGGCGCCGCCACGCGGTTGACCTACTGGGCCGACGACCGGACCGACGTGCTCGGCTGGGCCTCGGCCGACGAGGTGATCGTGGCCGGCGGCCGGCTGCCGCAGCGCGGGGACGTGCGGGCGCACGCCTTCCCGGTCTCCGGCGGCGTTCCTGAGCTGCTGCCTTATGGGACTCTGCAGGCGCTCGCCGTCGGCGGGCCCGAGGGCGCCGTCATGACGCGGCGCGGGATCACGCATGACGCGGCCTGGTGGAAGCGCTATAGGGGAGGCCGTGCGGGGAAACTGTGGGTCGACGCGGAGGGCTCTGGAGACTTCCAGCGAATCCTGCGCGAGCACGAGGGCAACATCGACGCGCCGATGTGGGTCGGCGACCGGGCCGCGTTCCTGTCCGACGCCGGGGGAGTGTCAGAGCTCTACTCGTGTCGGCCGGACGGGTCCGATCTCCGGCGGCACACTGATGAACCGTCCGGGTACTTCGCGCGGCACGCCGGCAGCGACGGTACGCGCGTGGTGTTCATGCGCGGCGGTCGCTTGTGGCTGCTGGAGGAGTTGGACGGCGCGGCGCGGCCGTTGGACGTCCGGCTGGCGGGCATCCGAATAGGCCGCGCGGAGTATCCGGTCGCGGCGTCTAAGAACCTCGGCGGGTTCGCGGCCGACCGGACCGGCCGGGCCGCGGCGGTGACCGTGCGCGGGACGATCCACTGGCTGACGGCCAAGGACGGTCCGGCGCGGGCGCTGGCGGTCACGCCGGGGGTCCGGGCCCGGCAGCCGGTGGTGCTCGGCGAGACCGGGTACGCCGCCTGGGTGACCGATGCCGGCGGCGAGTGGTCGATCGAGATCGGGCCGGTCGGCGGGGAGGCTGTTGGCGAGGGCGTTGGCGAAGGGGTCGGCCAGAGCGGCGGCGAAGGAGTCGGCCAGGGTGGCAGTGACCGGAGCGGCGAGGGCGGCGGGGACGGCGGTGAAGTAGGCGGCGGGATCCGCAGGATCCTGACCGGCGAGGTGACCCGGGTCGCGGGGCTGGCGGCCTCGCCGGACGGCGCGCACCTGGCCGTGTCCACCGAGGACAACCGGCTGCTGGTGATCGACGTCGAGAGCGGGACGGCCCGGGTCGTCGCCAGCGGCCCGCACCACGCCTGGGGCACGCTCGCCGAGGACCCGGTGTTCTCGCCGGACTCGCGCTGGCTGGCCTGGGCCGAGGGGACCGGGGCGGACGGGCCGCGCAAGATCCGGCTCGCGGACGTGGCGACGCTGACCCCGCTCGACGTCACCGACGGCCGGTTCCTGGACTGGAGCCCGGCGTTCACGGTGGACGGCAAGCATCTGGCGTTCCTGTCCAACCGCACCTACGACCCCTATTACTCGGACGAGGTGTTCGACCTCTTCTTCGTCCCGGGAGCCCGGCCCTATCTCGTGCCGCTGTCCGCCGAGGAGCCGTCGCCGTTCGCGCCGTCGCTCCGGGGGCGGCCGATCCGGGACGAGGCGAAGTCGGGTGCCGATGACGGTGACGACGGCGGTGACGACGGCGGTGGTCCCGGCGCGCCGCGCAGCCGGGTCGACGTCGAGGCGATCGCGGGACGGGTCGTGCCGTTCCCGGTCCCGACCGGGGACTATTCGAGCCTGCGTGCGGCCAAGGGCGGCGTGTTGTGGCTGGAGAGCTTCAAACACGGTGCGCTCGGCGACAGCATGTCCGATCCCTCCAACGAGGTGGACAAGCCCCGGCTGCGGCGCTACGACTTCGCCAAGCGGGACGTCCTGACGCTCACCGACGAGGCGCACGCGTTCTGCGTGAGCGGCGACGGCAGCCGGGTGCTGGTGCGCGACGGCGGGGTGCTGCGGTTGCAGCCCGCTGACGCGCGTCCTGACAACGGCGACCGGGAGCCGCTGGATCTGGACCGGATCCGGGTGACCGTGGACCCGGTCGCCGAGCGGCGGCAGGGGCTGCGGGAGGCGTGGCTGCTCCAGCGCGACTTCTTCTGGCGCGACGACTTGGGCGGCGTCGACTGGCCGGGGGTCTGGGAGCGGTACGCGCCGCTGGCCGAGGCGCTGGCTTCGCACGACGACCTGGTGGACCTGCTCTGGGAGGTGCACGGCGAGCTCGGCACCTCGCACGCCTACGTCCGCGAGAGCGGCCATGCCGCCGATCCCGCGCGGTGCCAGGGCCGGCTCGGCGCGGATCTGGAGCGGGACGCGGACGGCCGTTGGCGGATCACGCGGATTCTGCCGGGCGACGCGTCGGTGCCGCAGGCGCGGTCGCCGTTCGAGGCTCCCGGGGTCGGCGCGCGGGTCGGCGATGTGGTGGCCGCTATAGACGGTCGGGCGGTGGACTCCAGACTCGGGCCGGGGCCGTTGCTGGCGGGCAAGGCCGGGAAGCCGACCGAGGTCTTGCTGGTACGCGATGCCGTACGGGGTCCGGAAGCTGCTGCCGAACGCGGTTCGGCACCTGATACCGAACGCGGTCCGGAAGCTGATGCGGAACGCGGTCCGGCACCTGATGTCGCCGCCGCTTCGGCCGATCGCTCGCGCCACGTGGTCATCGTCCCCCTGGAAGACGACCGTCTGCTGCGCTATCAGGCGTGGGTCGCCGACCGGCGGGCCTACGTCCGGGAGCGTTCTGGCGGTCGCCTGGGCTATGTCCACCTTCCCGATCAGGGGTCGCGCGGTTGGGCCGAGTTCCACCGGGATCTGGCCACGCAGACCGCGCGTGAGGGCCTGATCGTCGACACCCGCGACAACCGCGGCGGCAACACCTCGCCGTTGGTGGCCGAGCAACTGCTGCGCCGGGTTGCCGGGTGGAAGCTGGTGCGGGGGAAGGTGCCCCGCACCTATCCGCCGTCCGCGGTCCGCGGGCCTTTGGTGTCCGTCTGCGATGAATACTCCGCTTCCGATGGAGACATCATCAATCAATACCTTAAAGACCGAGGTGTTCCTATTGTCGGGATGCGTACGTGGGGCGGCGTGGTCGGCATCGACGCCCGCTTCCGGCTTCTCGACGGGACCTTGGTGACGCAGCCCAAGTACATGAACTGGTTCGACTCGGTGGGATACGGCCTGGAGAACCACGGGTGCGACCCGACCGTCGAGGTCGAATACACCCCGGCCGACGCGAACGCCGGTCGCGATCCGCAGCTCGATGCGGCCGTTGACCTGGCCTTGGCCGAGTTAGCGGAGCGCCCGGCGGCGACCCCGCCGGAGCGGCCCTGGATGTGATGCCCACGGTGGCGGTCGCCTGGCGTCCGCTCGATGGCCGCCACCGGCGATGTGACGTGTAAGTGACAACCCGGACTGTACTGGTCCGTACGTCGGATGCCCGCGCTATGGTGGCCCGGTGGGTCCGAGCGGTCTAGTCCACCCCGGCCTCACTTTCGCCTGCGGCACGACACTGCCGCGGGACCCGGCAGGACACGGCCACGGGGGCCACGTTCATGAGGTGGGATTGGTCAGTGGTGGTGCAGTACGGGCTGCTCGGACCGGTCCGCGCGCTGCGAGTGGGCGTCGCGGGAGAACCAGCCGAGGAGCTCAAGGTGGGGTCCCCGCAGCAGCAGGCCGTGTTGGCGCTGCTCGCTTCGCGGGCCGGTCGGGTGGCGACAGCCGACGAACTCATAGAGGGCCTGTGGGGTGAGGAGCCGCCCGAGGGTGCTCTCGGCACGGTGCGCACGTATGCCTTCCGGCTCCGCAAGGTCTTCGGCGCGGAGGCGATCGCCTCTATAGCCGGCGGCTATGCGTTACGCGCGGAGCGTTCGCACGTGGACCTGTTCACGTTCGAGGACCATGTCACGACCGCGGAGCAGCGCCGGTTGTCCGGTGACGTGGCAGGGGCGCGCGGAGAGCTCGCCAGTGCGTTGGCACTGTGGCGCGGTACTCCGTTGGCCGGGATTCCGGGCCCTTATGCGGAATCCCTGCGCGCCACGCTCCTGGAACGGCGCACTGCGGCGCAGGAGAGCCGCATCGCCTTGGATCTGTCGTTGGGGCGGGTCGGGGACGCGGTCTCCGAACTCACCGTCCTCACCTCCGAGCACCCGCTGCGTGAGGGACTGCGCGCGCAGCTGATGTTGGCGCTCTACCAGACCGGGCGTCAGGCGGAGGCGCTGGGCGTCTACGCGGACACCCGGCGGCTCCTGCGCAAGGAGTTGGGCGTCGACCCGGGCGCCGAGTTGGGAGAGCTGCATCAGCGGATCCTGCGCGCCGATCCCGCTCTGGCACGTCCTGCCGCAGAGAACGCGGAGATCACCTTCAGGGCGACAGAAGCGCCCGTGGGGAGCTCTGTAGAGAAGCCGCCGACGATCCCCGCACAGCTTCCCGCCGATACCGCCGACTTCACCGGACGCGAGAACCTGACCCGGGTGCTCGCGGCGCGCATCGCCACCACGGTCGGGCAGTCGGTCGCGGTCTGCGCGCTGTCCGGGCTCGGCGGGGTCGGCAAGACCGCGCTCGCGATCCATCTGGCGCACTTGGTGCGGTCCGACTTCCCGGACGGGCAGCTCTATGTGGATCTGCGCGGAGGCGACCCGGTACCGGCCGACCCCGCGTGGGTCCTCGCCGCCTTCCTGCGCGGTCTGGGGATATCGGAAGGGGAGACGGCGCAGGGGCTGGAGGAGCGTGCCGCCGCGTACCGCTCCGCGCTCGCCGGGCGCCGCGTCCTCATAGTCTTGGACAACGCACAGGACGCCGCTCAAGTGCGCCCTCTGCTCCCCGGGGCTCCGGGGTGCGCGGTGCTCGTCACCAGCCGGCCCAAGCTGACCGGGCTGGCCGGGGCCACGTTCGCCGACCTCGACGTGCTGGACCCCGGCGAGGCGATGAACATGTTCACGCGGATCGTCGGCGAGGAACGCCTCGGGATGGAGCACACCGCCGCTATAGAGGTGGTCGCTCTCTGTGGGTACCTGCCGTTGGCCGTACGCATCGCCGCGGCCCGGCTCGCCTCCCGGCCGCGCTGGCGCATCGGCTCGTTGGCCGCCCGATTGTCGGATCAGCGGCGCCGGCTCGGGGAACTGGCCGTCGGCGACCTCGCGGTGCGAACGGCGTTCGAACTCGGCTATCACCAGCTGTCCCCGGCGCAGGCGGACGTCTTCCGGCGGCTGTCGCTGCTGGACAGCGCCGACGTGTCGGCCGCCGCGGCGGCCGCGCTGCTCGGCCAGGACGAGGCCGACACCGAGGAAGTGCTGGAGTCGCTGGTGGACGCCGCGATGCTGGAGTCCGCTTCTCCGGGGCGCTACCGGTACCACGACCTGCTGCGGCTTTATGCGCGGGAACAGCATGAAGCCGAGGGCGGGGACCCCGATGACGGGTTCGTGAAGCTGCTCGACTTCTATCTCGCCTCTATGCGTCTGCTGCGCCGTATCCCCGTGGAAGAACTCGGGCTAGCCCCTACGCGTTCTATAGGGCGGGAGTTCGACTCTGTAGAGGCCGGCGTTCGGTGGATAGCGGACGAGGGCAGCTCCGTGGACGCGGTGTTTAACCGACGCGCGCTGACCCGGCCGCCGTGCGGCGCGGACGGGGTGGGGCCGCTGGCGCTGGCCGTCGAGCTGCTCGACCACTTGGTCTCGCTTCCTGGCATCGAACGTTATGCGGAGGAGCTCGCCGCTGCGGCGCGGAACGCTGCGGCAGCGGCTGTGGAGTGCGGTGACGTACGGAGCGAGGCCCGGGTACGGCACTCGCTGGCGCGGATCCTCTATGCGACCTATCAGATCGAGGCCGCTGCGGACGAGGCTGAGCGGTCACATCGTGCCGCCGAGTCCGTGGGCGGGGATGAGACCCAAGCCGACGCGGTCAATCTGCTCGCCATGACCTACGCGGACCTCGGGAGGGACGCCGAGGCGATCGCGCTATACGAACGCGCTATCAGCGTCAGTCGGACGTTCGGGGACGTGGCCTCGGAGGCGGCGGCCCGGCAGAACATGGCGCGTTCGCTGTTCGTCGTCGGGCGTACGGATGACGCTCTGGAGAGCACCATGGCGGGGCTCGCCTTGTGCCGTGCTCTAGGGGACGACGTATCGACCGGCTACGCGCTCTTCCAGACGGGTTCCATCTACTTGCAGACTCGCTCCTATCAGGAGTCGCTGACGTACTTCGCCGACGCCGCCCGGTACTTCGCCGACGTCCATCCGCCGATGGAGGGTGCTGCGCACGCCTCCAGCGCGCGGGCGCTGTTGGGACTAGGCGAACCCACCCGTGCGTTGGAGTACGCGGAGCGCGCTGTGAGCGTGCTCCGGGAGACCGCTGACACGTGGCAGTACGCGACCGCGCTGGCCGTCCTGGCTGACGTGCTGGACCTGGCCGGTCAGCCGGAGCGGGCGCGTGGGTGCCGGGAGGAGGCGTTGGCCATGTACGTCGAGATCGGGGACCCGGAGGCGGACCGTATCAGGGGAATGCTCTCGGATCCGGAGGCAACCTCGGTTCCGGTAGCAACCTCAACGCCCGGTCGAACGTCGCGCTAGGGAAACGGTTAGAGCGCACGGGAGGATGACAAGGTGATGAGGGAGACAGTGTCGCGTGCGCAGGAGGCCTCGGCCTCGGGTTCGCATCGGCCGCACGGCGGTCCCTCGGGATTGTCCGCTGTGGTCGCGCCGCATGAGGGTGGTCGGGACGCGGACGCCATCCGCGCCACGGTCGGCCAGCCAGCGCACCGGGTGCGCGGGTGGCTCGCGGCGGCGCCGCGCTAGATTCGCGATTCTTGGATCTTCGCGCCGAATGCGTAACCAGCGGCTGATCTGGCGGTGAGCAAGTGCCCCACCGTAACGGCGTCCGGCCCTCGCGGCTTAAGTGCGAGGGCCGCCCGAGGACTCCGTTGCGTGCACGTGCCGGTCGGACATTCGGCCGGACTGCCGGATCAGTCGCGGCGCGCGCGATGATCACCGAAGTGCCCCCGGCCGCTCACACCCTGTATCCTGAACGGGTGTTCGATTTTGTCCGGAGGGTGGCCTTCACCCGACGCATGTCGGCGGCTCGGGATACGGTGGCAGTCTGGTGGTCGTCGACCCCATGACGACCGTTTCACGACGGGTTCACGACGGGGCCGCAACTTCTTGGAATGGAAACCCCGTCCTCACCGTTGAGAACCATTGAACGGGGAATAACAACAAGCAAAGCAGGAGAGTAATCCGGCAACAGCCGGGGTACGGTGGCTCCACAGGCACATGATTCTCACAGGAAAACCAGCAGGCCAGCGGAAACGATGAGGGAGGGGAAGCCGAGATGATCTTGGTTCGCCGCCTACTCGGCGACGTGCTGCGCGGCCGGCGGCAGCGCAGCGGACGGACGCTCCGTCAGCTCGCCGCGACGGCGCGGGTTTCCCCCGGCTACCTCTCCGAGGTGGAACGGGGACAGAAAGAGCCGTCGAGCGAATTGTTGGCCGCCATCTGCGACGCGTTGGAGGTCAAGCTCTCCGACGTGCTGCTCGAACTGTCGACCGAACTCGCCGCGGCCGAATTGGCCGCCGAGATCGAGGCCGCGGAGCTGGGCAGCCTGGTGCCCGCCGACGGCCGCCCGCAGCAGCGGGTCGCGATGCCGCCGGCGCGCAGGGGCCAGACCGACACCGCGCGGCAGAGCGCGGCCGGCTCCGGTCAGCGTCCCGGGGTGGTGGTCGGCGTGGGTGCCGGCGCCCCGCGTGGCGCCCGCACGATCCCGACCGCGAAGATCCCGACCGCGGTGATCAACTCCCGGACCGCCGGGAACCGGCCCGGCAACACCCGGCCGCCGGCCGGCTCGCCCCGGGTAGCGCCGAAGTCCGGCGTACCCCAGGCGGCGCTCGGTACCGGCATGGGCGCCGGTATGGCGAACGGCGCGGCCGTCTCCAGCGGTATCGGCCCGGCGTTGGGTCCGCAGCCCCCGATGGGTCCGCTGCCCTACGTCCCCGGCTCGCCGCTGCCCGGCCCGGACAACCCCTACACCTTCGGCACGCCTCGGCTGCCCTCACCGACCGGCCGGTCATAATCCGGTGTCGGTGATCCCGATGACATGCCACCATCGAGGCGGGGAGAGCGTTTCTCCCCGCCTCGCGGCGTCTTTCCGCCGCGCTTGTCACAACAGATGAACCCGTCACAACAGATGAAGAGGAAACACATGACGGAATCCCACAAGGACGCTGCCCGCGACGAGGTCTACGCATTGAACGACCACGACACGCCGGAAGCTGAGTGGGACACCGAGGACGTCTTCGACGCGCCGGCCCCGCTCTATCGCAACCGCTGGGCCGAGTCCCGTCACGACGGGGAGCAGTTCGACCTGGAGGAGCGCGCCTCGCTGCGCCGCGTGGCCGGGCTGTCCACCGAACTCGAGGACGTCACCGAAGTCGAGTACCGGCAGCTGCGCCTGGAGCGCGTGGTGCTGGTCGGCGTCTGGACCGACGGCACCGCCGCCGACGCGGAACTCTCGCTGCGCGAACTGGCCGCCCTGGCCGAGACCGCCGGCTCGGAGGTCCTGGAAGGCGTGGTCCAGCGGCGCGAGAAGCCGGACCCGGCGACCTACATCGGCAGCGGCAAGGCCGCCGAGCTCCGCGACATCGTGGTGGCCACCGGCGCCGACACCGTGATCTGCGACGGCGAACTCAGCCCGGGCCAGCTCATCCACCTGGAAGACGTGGTCAAGGTCAAGGTCATCGACCGCACGGCCCTGATCCTGGACATCTTCGCCCAGCACGCCAAGTCCCGGGAGGGCAAGGCCCAGGTGGCCCTGGCCCAGATGCAGTACATGCTCCCCAGGCTCCGCGGCTGGGGCCAGTCCCTGTCCCGCCAGATGGGTGGTGGCCGAGGTGGCCTGGCGACCCGCGGCCCCGGTGAAACCAAGATCGAAACCGACCGCCGCCGCATCCGCGAGCGCATGGCCAAGCTCCGCCGCGAAATCGGCGCCATGAGCAAGGGACGCGAGACCAAGCGCGCCGAACGCCGCCGAGGCTCAGTCCCCTCAGTGGTCCTGGCCGGCTACACCAACGCGGGCAAGTCCTCCCTCCTCAACCGCCTCACCGGAGCCGGAGTCCTGGTGGAGAACGCCCTGTTCGCCACCCTGGACCCCACCGTCCGCCGCACAGAAACGGCCACCGGCCGCTCCTACACCCTGTCGGACACCGTCGGCTTCGTCCGCCACCTCCCGCACCAACTGGTCGAAGCCTTCCGCTCCACCCTGGAAGAAGTCGGCGAAAGCGACCTGGTCCTGCACGTGGTGGACGCCAGCGACGAGGACCCCGAAGGCCAGATCTCAGCCGTCCGAGCCGTCTTCGCCGACATGGGCGCCGGCGACGTCAAGGAACTGATGGTCTTCAACAAGGCCGACCTGGCCGACCCCGAGATCCTGGCCCGCCTCCTGCGCCACGAGCCGCACGGCATCGTGGTCTCCGCCCGCACCGGCGAAGGCATCGAGGACCTCCTCGTAGCGATCGAGCGCGACTTGCCGCGCCCGGGCGTGGAACTCGAGGCACTGGTCCCGTACGACCGGGGCGACCTGGTCGCACGCATCCACGCCGAAGGCGAGATGCTGAAGGAGGAGCACACGGACCACGGGACGCTGGTCCGGGCGCTGATCCACCAGGACCTGGCCCACCAGCTGGAGCCTTTTCGCACGGTGGGGGCGGTTTAGGGGCGGGTGGCTGACTGATTTCGGTCGGCTTTGATCTCTGCCTCTGCCTCTAGCTCTACCTTGGCTTCTCCCTTGGCCTTGGCCTAGGTGTGGTCCGGCCGCGTGGTGGTGGCTTGCTTGGATGAGTCCGGGTGACTTTGTCGCCCGGGCTCATTTGCGTGCTTAGCTGGTCTGTCTGGGCGCTCGCTTGCTGAGGTTCGTCGAGTCAGGCGTGATCCCCGCCGGTATCGCACGTTCCGCAGTCATCGCTTCCGACCTGACCTTTTGGATCCCTTAGGGCGTGGCTGTATGGCGAAGCTGCGACCTGAGACTTCAGGTCCAAGACCATCTGGCTTGACCAGCGTGGAAGCTGAGCAATTTTTCGGTGAGTGCCAACACCGGCTCCCGCGGGTCTGCTTCCGGCTCGGTCGACTTGGCCTCCTTTGCCCTGCCGACCTGTCCGGGCCTATCGCTTGTTCTGGTCCATCCCCCTGACTTGCATGCGTGCCTGAAGCCGGCCGTCTCTCGGCGTGAGGCGACTGCCTTCCGTTCGGGCTGCCACGGATTGGTGGCTGAATTCATGCGATGAGGCCGCATGTCGCTGAGTCAAATGGGTGAGCGACGGCTGCCCGCACGGCGTTTTATCCACAGGCTCCGATTCGTGGCTGGTATGCGCTCTTTGCCCTGATCTACCTTCGCAGACATGGAACGAACCAGTCCGGAGCCCGTGCCGAATGGCAGCGCCCAACCCCGCAGCCCGCAGCCGACGGCGCGCGACCGGCTGGCTTCGCTCCAGGGAAACCCGCCGCGGTATTGGTCGCCTGCCGCGGAGGGACCCATGCCTCTCTCAGAGGCGCTGGCCGCCCGGCGCCACGTCAACCGCCCCTGGTGGCGCCGGGCGACCCAGTCGATCGAACACCGAGTCCCACCGACCCTGCGCGGCCGCTGGGCGCTCAGCCTCCCAGCCGCCGCGGCGGTGGCGCTGGTCGCCGTCGCGGGGGCGGCGGCCGGCGGTTGGTACCTGACGCGGTCGCAGGGGACTGTTGTCGACGTTGGTGCGGCGGGTGGGGGAGGGGGAAGCGCAGGAGAGGCGAGTGCGTCGGACACCGGCCCACCCGACGATGACCACGCGACGGCGAGCGCTGACCCGAGCGGAAAGCCGCTCGCTGCCGCGCCGGGCGACGCTGCGGGGCGTCATGGGTGTCGCTCGCATGGGCGCCCGTCGGATGCTCCGGCGCCGACCGGCTGGACCACGCGCGATTTGCGGGTCCTGCCGGTGGGATCCGCGGTGCTGGTCTTGGCTGCGGGCACGCCGGGGAGTCAGCCTTTGGCGGGGCAGGCGAGTGGTGGGGCGCCGGCGAGGACGCTGCGAGGCGTGGCGATGAAGGCGGCAGCTGGCCGGATCGATGCCGGACTAACCGATGCCGCTGTGGTTGCTGGGGCTGCCCGGACCGTGGGCCGAGTCGATGCCGAAGCGGCTGATGGTGTGGTTGCGCGGGCTGCCGGGACCAGCGGTTCAATCGATGCTGGGTCGGCCGATGGTGTGGTTGCGCGGGCCGTCCAGCCCATCGGCTCGCTAGATGCCCGACCGGCCCATGCTGTGGTTGCTCGGGCGGCCCGGACGGCCGGCTCTTTAGATGCCGAACCGGCCCATGCGGCTGCGCTTGCTCTGGCAGCCCGGGCCACCGGCTTGATCGATGCCGGGCTGGCCGACGCTGTCGTCGCGAGCTCTGCTTCTTTGGCCCCTGCTGCGGGCCGGATCGATGTTGAGCCACCCGAGCCCGCCCTCGCTCTGCTCGTAGCCCCGATCGCGCGCGAGTTGCGTGCGCTCGCCGCCCATCACTATGCGACCGACGCCTCCCGCCGCCAGTCCTGCCCGCCGCATGCCGCGATGTCGACCAACCCCGCGCTGGCCGGTCCGGCGTCGGCCGGTGCCTCATCGGCGGGTGCGGCGTCGGGGAGTGCGGTGGTCATCGATGTCGAGGGCAAGGTTGCGCATCCGGGTGTGGAGACGCTGCCCGCCGGGTCGCGGGTCTATGAGGCGTTGGCGGCTGCCGGTGGTGCGTTGCCGGGGGTGGATGTGACTGCGCTTGATTTGGCGCGGCCGGTTACTGATGGGGAGCAGCTGCGGGTCGGGATCGAGGGGGTGCCGGGTCCGGTTGTGGGGTTGCCGCAGCCTTCTGGCGGTAAGTCGGCGCGGGGGAAGCGGGGGCGGCCTGCGGCGCCGGTGAATCTGAATACCGCCACGTTGGAGCAGCTTGAGGCGGTGCCGGATGTGGGGCCGGCGTTGGCGCAGCGGATTTTGGACTGGCGGTCGGAGCATGGGCGGTTCGGGTCCGTGGCCCAGTTGCGGCAGGTGCGGGGGATTGGGGATCGGAAGTTCTCGGATATGCACGATTCGGTGACGGTGTGATGTCATGAGTCTGACCGCCACCTTCCGTTCCGTGGAGCCCGACAGCCGGGCGCGGCGCGATCTGCGGCTCGTGCCGATCCTGCTGGCCGCGTACGTCGCCGCTTTCATCGGCACCGGATTCACTTCGCGGGCCGCGCTCATCCTGTGGGCTGCCTGCGCCGCGATCGGTCTCGCTCTTCTGCTGCGCAGTGGGATCCGGCGCCAAGGGGTGTGGAATGCGCAGCGGCCCAGCGTCAATCAAGCCACCAACGCCAACCACACCTCCGCCCGCACGAAATCCCGCCGCCGCACGCTGGCCGCCGCCTGCTTCGTAGCCGCCGGCGCCGGGACCGCCGCGACCACCCGCAGCATCGCCACCCACACCGGCCCGCTCCCGCGCCTCGCCGCCGCGCACGCTCAGGCCACCGTCGAAGCCGTCGTCACCGACGATCCGCGCACCGCGACCTCGCCGCGCGGCCCGTTCGCGGTCGTGCCGCTGCGCATCGAGCGCGTCAATGAGTACCGCACCCGGCTCCCCGCCACGGCCTTGGCCTCCGACCCCGGCGCGTGGCAGTTCCTGCCGTCCACCCGCATCCGTATCACCGGCCGCCTCCGCACCCCGCGTGGCGACGGCACTCCCGATGCGGCCACCCTCTCCGTCCATCGGCCGCCCGACGTGCTCGCTGGGCCGAACGCGTGGCAGCGGCTGGCCGGCAGGCTGCGCCAAGGGCTGCGTGACGCGTGCGCTCACCTGCCGGCCGACCCGCGTGGGCTGGTCCCGGGTCTGGTCATCGGCGACGTGTCGCAGGAGCCGGAGAGTCTGTCGACCGCCTTTCGCGATACCGGCCTGACCCACCTGACCGCGGTCAGCGGCGAGAACCTGGTGTTCGTCCTGACCGCGGCGATGCCGATCGCCCGGCTGGCCGGGGTCCGCGGCAGGTTCCTGACGCTGACCGGCCTGGCCGTCGTCATCGGCTTCACCGTGCTGGCCCGTCCCGAGCCGTCGATGGTCCGGGCCAGCGTGATGACGGTGCTCGGCCTGTTGCTCGCGGCCGTCGGGCGGCGTGCGCGGGGACTTCCGCTGCTGTGCGCGGGCGGGACCCTGCTGCTGCTGTTCGATCCCTGGCTCGCCCGCTCGTACGGCTTCGCGCTCTCGCTCTCCGCGACCGCCGGTCTGTTCGTCCTGGCCCCGGGGTGGCAGCAGGCGCTGACCGACCGGCGCGTGCCGCACCACATCGCCGAGTCGCTGGCCTGCACCGCGGCGGCCGAGACCTTCTGCCTGCCGATCCTGGTCTCCTTCACCGCCGCGATCACGCCGCTCTCGCTCCCGGCGAACCTGCTCGCCGAGTTCTGCGTCGGGCCCGCGACCGTGCTCGGGGCCGGAGCGTTGCTCGCCGCGGCGGTCTGGCTGCCGCTCGGCCGTGCGGTGGCGTGGCTGGCCCAGTGGCCGGCCGACGGGATCGTGGCCGTGGCGCGCTACGGATCCCGCCTACCCGGCGCGACCGTCGCCTGGCCCGACGGCCTGGCCGGAGCCCTCGTCCTGCTGGGGGTCTACGCGCTGGTGTTCCTGATCTCGGCTGCGATAGCGAAGCGCAAGGAGGCGTCATGAACGAGCAAGGACCCTGGATATCGCCCGGCCGGCCCGGTCCCGAAAGCCGCGGAGGGGATGGCTTTCGGGGCGGCCCCGGCCGGCCCGGCGGAGGACGTGTGACGGCAGGCGTCGTAGCGCTCCTGCTAGTGCTGATAGCCGCCGTCGTCGCGCTGTACGTCATCCGCAGCCGCACGACGAACTGGCCCCCGCCTAACTGGATCCTCGCGGCCTGTGACGTCGGGCAGGGCGACGCGTTGGCGCTCGCCGCGGGCCCGGCGGAGGCCGTCGTCATCGATACCGGCCCCGACCCCGCCAAAGCCGATCACTGTCTGACCGTGCTGGGCATTCACAAGGTGCCGTTGCTGGTCTTGACCCACTTCCACGCCGATCATGTGGACGGCGTCCCCGGGGTGCTGAAGGGACGCACCGTCACCGAGATAGAGACCACGAACGATCCCGACCCGCCGCGAGGCGTGGCCGAAGTGACGGCGTGGGCGAGAACGGCCGGCATCCCGACCTCGGTGGCCGCAGTCGGTGAGCACCGGAGATTCGGCCCCGTGTCCTGGGACGTCCTATGGCCGGACCCGGATGCGAGCCCGTCGGCACCACCCGAGCCAGCCCCCAAGAGCCACCGACGAGGCCGGCGCCAAGCCCGCGCCTCGCCCCGGGGCGGTGGCGAGGAGGGCTCCGGCCCGAACAACTCGAGCGTCGTGCTCCAGGTGACGGTCGCGACCCGGGACGGTCCGGTCCGGCTCCTGCTCACCGGCGACATCGAGCCGCCGTCGCAGGCAGCGATCCTGGCCGCGCACCCGGACCTCGCCGCCGACGTCTTGAAGGTGCCGCATCATGGGAGCAAGTACCAGGACCCTGATTTTCTCCGAGCCGTCAGGCCACGAGTGTCGATCATCTCTGTTGGCGCAGGAAACGTATACGGGCATCCGTCGCCTGATACGGTCCGGCTGGCTGGGGGCTCGGCGGGTACGCCCGTGCTTCGGACTGATCGGGATGGTCAGATCGTGATCTACGGATCGGCGAGAAATTTGAGAGCAGCACTGCGCCGATAGCCGCTGATGATTTGGAAGACGGTGCCGGCCGGCAGTCACGAGTTCGGCGAGGATATTCGTTCTCTGTCTTGGTGATCTCGTGTCGTACTGCTCCCGTCGCGTCAGGTGCGGCGGGAGCCGCTGAGGGACCGAGACCAAACCGTGATGTAACCGCCTCCTGTCGCCGCACGTAATCTCATCGGAGCCACAAGGCCGAGCGTGGCGACGTGATGGGGAGGGGGGCGGTATGGCGGTCGGGCTCGATCGGGATTTCGACGCGTTCTACGCCGCGACGTACCGGCGAATCGTCGGCCAGGTCTATGCGATGACCGGCAGTCTGCACGAGGCGGAAGACTGCGTTCAGGAAGCCTATGCCAGGGCGTGGCAGCAGTGGGCGAAGCTGTCCGCCGACCACGGGAATCCCGAGGCATGGGTGCGCACCGTGGCTGCCCGGCTGGCAGTGTCCTCCTGGCGCAAGGCCGTCAACCGGCTGAAGGCCCATCGCCGCGACAGCAAGGCGACCGAGGTGCCTGGGATGAGTCCGGACCACCTCGCTGTCGTGGCCGCGTTGCGCAAGATATCCGCCGACCAGCGTCGGGCGATCGTCCTCTACCACTACGCGGGCCTGTCGATCGAGGAGATCGCGTCGGAGACCGGTGCGCTTCCCAGTGCTGTCAAGGCGCGCCTGGCCCGTGGACGCAAGGCCTTGGCACCCCATCTGACCGAGTTCGCGGAGAACTTGGACCAGCCACGTCCGCCGGGGCCGGGCGTGCAGACCCAGCACAGCCGAAGGGAGATCTAGCTGTGGCCAAGGATTTCGACGCCACCCTCTCCGACGCCGTAGACCTCGCGGCAGGAGCCGCGCAAACCCCGGGCGCCGCGGCCGCCCGAATCCGGGGCAGGAAGCGCACCGTCCACAAACGCGTCGCGCTGTCCGCCACGTCTTGCGTGCTCCTCGCCGCCGTCTCGACCGCGGCGTTCACATTCTCTTCGTCGCACGGCGACGCCACACCGCAGCTTCCGGCCGCGACCACCGGCCCGGGGCCCACCACCGCTGCGAGCCCGACACCTGACACCGTCCCGGGCTCGGCGGGCTCCTCTGCCGACTCGGCCACGACCGCGCCATCCACGAGCGTATCGAGCACGCCGTCCACGAGTGCATCGAGCACGCCGACGGCCACGTCCGGGGGGAGCGCGACCGTCCCGGCTGCTCCCTCGACGACCTGGCTCACTCCAAGCCAGGTGCCCTACGACAACCTCATGAACTGGCGCGCTCTAACCCCTACTCACTGCACGGGGAGCCTGGTCTTCAAAGCCAACTACTCCGGCTGTCAGATGCAGACTCCGCTGGGTACTGCCCACACCGCTCAGAAGTTGGATGCCGCCGTGTTCTCGTCCACCGGCGTTCCCAGCGGTAATGGGGTTTGGGCTCCGCCGCTGGGCTTCCAAGACTTCTTCACCTACGCGAACGCCGCCGACGCACAGGCTGCTTTCCAGACCTGCACCCAAGGACTGCTCGCCGAGGATGCTCAGTTGGACGTCGCCATCGATCCGGTCACCAACCGCCCGATCGTCAGCACTACCACCGTCACCGCGCAGAGCACCGGCAGCATGGCGATCTACCACAGGATGCGTGACGACAACGGCGCCCCTGGCTTGGTGAACGGCGAGGGCAGCAGTGACTCGGATGTTCATTTCTACTTCGCGGTCAAGGGCAACATTCTGGAAGTGCTCGAGGTCATGGGCGGTGTGTCCATCAGTAACACGTCGGACGACAAGGCGATCCTGGCGACAGTCGCCAACGCACTGACCTGACCCAGCTCGGAGCGGGCCCTTCAGGGCCCATAGTTTCGCAAAGCATCCCATACCAGTGAAGCGGCAGCAGATCAGGCCTCTTCTTCAGTTCGCGCTGCCCGGATTCGGAACCGCAAGCAATTCGCACGTAATACGGGAGATTCACAGTGTCAATCGCTCAATACGAATCAGACCGGCGAATCGCCGGTACGGGGGCCGCGGAGGAGCCAGGCGAGCCCTTACGCGGGTTTCGCTGGAACAACCTGGCCATCTACTTGGCGGCTGTCACGGCGGCGGCCTACACCGGGTTCCGGCTGCCGCTTCTGTGGGCGACGACCTTCCAGACGGTGTCACTGCAGGACGGCTTCCACCGCCGGTTCCTGATCGGCACAATCCTGCAGCCGTTCGCGGCGCTGTTCGGGTACTCCTACTGGTTCTACACCGGGGTGACGTTCCTGGCGTTGGCGATACTGCTGACGGTGCTCGGGGTGATATTCGTCCGGTCTCCGCTCTCGGGTCGCAGTGTGCTGATCGTGGTCTGGCTGCTGTTTCCGACTGGCGGATTCTGGTTCGACGAGGCCGGCTACCTCGACCAGTTCCTGTACCTCGGCCTGCTGGCGGCGCTGTGGCTGCGGTCCCGTCAGCGATTCTGGGCCGCGACCGCCGTGATGGCCTTGACGCCCCTCATCCACGAGATCGCGGCACTGACCGTCATGCCGGTCTACGCCTTCGTGGTCCTCACCGAGGAACCACGGGTGAAGCGGGCCATCGCGATGATCGTGCCGGCCGCCCTCACGGGAGCCGTCATACTGCTCGACCATCCGGCGGCGGCGAACGCGGTCGATCGCTCGCGGCATCGGTTGGCACACGCCGACTGGCAACCGCGGCTACAGGTATACGGGGTGTTCAGCCAAACTCAAAAGCAAGCCTGGCATCTGTACTCGATCCACGGGATCATGGTCTACAACCTGCCGATGATCGTATTGGCCGTCGGCGGATTCTGGCTCCTCCACCTGACCGGCAGGAGGACACCCCACCGGCACTGGGCCCACGCCGTCCTCGCCACCGCGGCAGCCGGCGGCCCGATGTTGCTGGCCTTCGCCGGCTGGGACGCGATGCGCTGGGGCTACATCCTCGCCACGAACTTCTGCCTCGTGATGTGGCTCTGGTGGGGATGGCAGGAAAAGCAAGGCACACCATTCCAGATGACCACGCCACAGTGGACACTGCTCATCGTGCTGCTGCTTCTGGCATCACGCACCCCGTTCGCCTATCTGGAGACCGGCCCTCGCATCCTCGACTGGGACGGAGTTGCCGACTTCCTGAAGTCGATTCACCATGGGACGCTGTTCCGAATACCCCCCTTCTGACTCGATTCGGCGTGGCCCTTCCCGTCATATCGAGGTCGAGGATCGGGATCGCGTTCCGGGGGCATTGCTAGGCGGAGCCCACGATTGCTGGCGGTCTGCGGGGCGGTCTGCGCCGGCGCGGCCTTGAGGGTGGCTACCCGGCGACGATGATCGTGAGGAATCCACCCGCCAAGAGAATCCGCCCACCAAGAAAACGGAAAGGAGAGTCAGAGCCCGGCCCCGCGTGTCGCAGCTTATGGATAGTGTCGTGGCTCTATCCGAGGCTGAGACTGGAGGGGAGCCGGCTCATGGACACGCACGACGAGCGCGCCGAGGAGCACGCCCATACGCACACCGACGCTTGCGACACCGGTTGTTGCGAGCGCCTGGAGGCCGAGGGCGAGGTCGCGGTAGCCCGGTTGATCCTGGACGGCGGCGACGTCGAGCACGCCGCCGACCACGTGGCCGGGGCGATCGGGACTGATCCGTCGCTGCCGGAGGCGCATGAGGTGCTGGCCGAGTTGGTGGCGCGGGTCGGGGGTCCGGTGGCGGCGTTGGAGCTGTTCCCGGCCGATTCCCGCTATACCGGGGAGCTGGCCTGCCGGGCCGGCCTGCTGGCCGCGATCGGCCGCTTCGACGAGGCGGTGCTGCTGCTGGCCAGTGTGATGGCCGCGGCGCCGGGCCGGTTGTGGGCGGCTGTGGCGTGGATGGCGGATCCGGAGCTGCCGTCCCGGCTGAGCTCGGAGTCGCTGACGCAGGCCGTGCTGCGGCTGTGCCAGGGCCTGGGCGATCCGGTGGAAGAGGAGGAACTGGCCGCGCTCGTCCACTTCTACGTGGTCGTGCAGGCCGTGGTGGCGCGTGGCGATGACGCGCAACTCGTCGCCGTCGCTTCCGGTCTGGCCCGGCGGCTCGGCGACACCGAGCTGGCCGTCGAGTGGGGCGAGGCGGCGGTCCGGGGCGGGGCC
>NZ_JAAFZA010000102.1 GCF_015356865.1 Catenulispora pinisilvae | reverse complement strand
CAGGCCCTCGGCCTCGGCGAGCAGGCGGTCCAGCAACCGCGAGCCGATCCGCAGGCCGCGGCTCTCGGGCACCACGTACATCCGCTTCACCTCGACCACGCCGGGCTCAAGCGTCCGCAAGCCCGCCGCCAAGCACCGGCAGATCCGCGACCACCGTGCACGACCCAGGCGCGATCTCAGTAAAGCCCGCGTCGCGCACCAGCGGGCGTCCGGAGTCGGCGAGCGCCGGCCATGCGTCCTTGGGAGCGACGCGCACTGCGAGGGGGAAGGCGGCGGCGGCCCAGTCCTTGCGCTGGGTGTCGGTGAGGCGCCACCAGGCGATCTGGGCGGCGTGGCCGACTTGGGCCATCGACTTGCCGGCGGTCATCTCCAGGTCGGGGTTCAGCCAGAGGATCGGCGTTGAGCCGGGGTCTAGTGGTGGGGGTGGTTCGGTGTCGTCGAGGTCGGTGCCGGAGACTTGGAGGCGTGCGAGGTCTTTGGGCCAGCCGTCGAGGGGGATCGGCGGGTAGACGCGGACCTGTGCGGTGTCGCCTGCGACCGTGATGCCGGGCAGGGCTTCGGCGCGGGTCCATTCGGCGCCGCGGGCTCGGCGTACCACCTTGCGGATTCGGCCGTCGGTCCAGGCGTGGACCAGTGGGGCCCACTCGCCGTCGGTGGCGCGCGGGTCCGCGAGGAAGGTGAGTACGGCGCGCGCCGCGGTTTCCAGTGCGTCAGTGCGTTGCGGTGGGGTCGCGCGCTCGATGCGGACCACCAGCGGCAGTACGTATTGCGGGTTCGCGTCGCGTGCCGCCGCCTCGGACTCGGTGGCCGCTGCGACAGCGGGCACGGCGGGGGTCGAGGCCGCGGTTGCGGTCGGCGGGGCGAAGGGGTCGCCGGGGTCGGGGTCCGTGATCAAGCCACTCACCCCAGCAGGATAAGCGTCAGTCGTTGGGCAATATGACCGCGCGGCCCCGGACCTGGCCGGCGTGTAGCCGTTCGTAGGCCTTCGGCGCCTCGGCCAGGCTGTAGGTCTCGACGTGGACCGAGATGTCGCCGTCACGCGCCAGGTCCAGTACCTCGACCAGTTCCGCCCTGCTGCCCCAGTACGGGGCCCGGAACGCCGCATCATAGGGTGTCACGCCGAAGCCGACCTGCGCGCTGCCCCCGCCGATGCCGACGATGGTCACGTCGGACTCCACACCCGCGCAGGCCGAGGCGAGCGCGACGGTCGGGGGCGCGCCGACGAAGTCGAAGACCGCCTCAGCGCCGCGGCCTCGGGTCAGTTCCTTCACCGTCGCCGCGGCCTTCTCGTCCGACATCAGTGCCTCGTGGGCGCCGACCTCCCTGGCCAGTTCCAGCTTGTCCGGGGCCACGTCGAGGGCGACGACGCGGGACGGGCTCAGGGCGCGCAGCAGTTGGATCGCGACGTGGCCGAGGCCTCCGGTGCCGATCACCACCGCGGTGCTGCCGCCGACCAGTTTCGGCAGCGAGGTCTTGATGGCGTGGTACGGCGTGAGGCCGGCGTCGGTCAGCGGGACGTTGCGCACCGGGTCCAGGTCGCCGAGCGGGACGAGGTGGCGTACCGAATCGACGAGCAGGTACTGGGCGATCGCGCCGGGGGCGCCGAGGCCGGGCGGGAAGATCTGGAGTTCGGCGGCGCGCAGGCAGTAGTTCTCCTTGCCCTGTGCGCACATGTGGCACATGCCGCAGCCCCACGGCCCGTAGACGGCCACGCTGTCGCCGACGGCGAAGCCGGTCGCGCCGTCGCCCAACGCCGCGACCGTGCCGGCGCCCTCGTGGCCGAGGGTCAGCGGGAGCGGGAAGCGCAGCGCGGCGGCGGGCATGCTCATCACCGCGATGTCGGAGTGGCACACGCCGGCCGCGGTGACCTTCAGCAGTACCTGGCCGGGGCCGGGTTCGGGGTCCGGGACGTCGAGGACCACGGGGGCGGCGCCGACCGCCGGGTACTGGAGGGCCTTCATCGCGGGACCGCCTTCCGGGTGACCTTTCGGGGCATCCCCCACCATGACCTGCTGCCACTCGGGCCGCAATCCGGTGCGGGTCCCGGGCCTGGACGCGGCGCCGCCGATCGGTGGAACGGGCTCTGACCGCAGCGGCCCGACCTGCGTCCGCCGATCGTGGCCGAACCGTAATCTCAAATGAGGTTTTCCGAACATCCTCACGACTGGGAAGATCCTCCTCTCGTCGATTTAGGGGTGCAGACGTTGCCAGGGGTGGGGATTCCGGGCGCGGGTCGTAGACGTGCGACGATCGCGGCGTTCACTGTCGGGTGGTTAGTGATCGCGGGTGGGACCGCCGGGGCCGTCGTGGCCGTCGGGCGGGGCCACTCGTCTCAGGGTGCTGTCGCGAAGGCGGCGCCAGGTTCGGTGGCGGGTCAGACGTCTGCGACGACGTCCACGCCGACGCCGACTTCTTCTTTGTCCGCTTCGTCGGCGTCGCCATCATCGTCGCCGACGCCGACTGGGACGACATCGAGCCCGTCGCCGTCCTCGACGGTGACCGGCAAGGTCGCGAAGGGCATACACAGCGGCGACGTCCGCTATTTCCTACTGCCGGTTCCATCCGACGGATCGGTGGTCGGCCCCGCGGACGGCGACCCGCTGACCGCCGACACCGTGGCCGGCTTCTACACGAACAGCTCAGAGGTTCTCAAGATCCTGAAACAGGTCGGCTACAAGGACGGCGCGAGCCGCAGCTACCAGACCGGCGACGCCAAGTACCACGTCGACGTCCGGCTGCTGCACTTCGGCTCCGCCGACGTCGCCCGGGAGTGGGCCGCCAGCGACCAGGGGCTGCCGACCGGGACCGCGTTCAGCATCCCCGGCTACCCGGACGAGAAGGCCTACGACATCCCGCTGGACCCCAAGTACGGGGAGGCGCGGCTGCGCGCGGTGGGCTTCCGGGGCGACGTGTTCTTCGAGGTCGACGTCTTCGGGCAGCCGCCGGTGGACCACGCGGTGCTGATCGACCGGGTGCGCAAGCAGATCGACCGGCTGGACACGGGGAGCTGAGGCATGTGAAGCGACGCACCGGATTGTTGTTCTCCTCGGCGGTGGTGCTCGGGCTGGCCGGCGGCGCCGTCGGCGGCTTCCTGATCCAGCGCTCCCGGCCGGCCACGCCGCTGCCGCCGATCCAGCGGACGCTGGCGGTCGCGGCCGTACCGGGCCTGGCCGACCCGCACGACCCGAAGACGGATGACGGCGCGAAGCTCGACGGCGACCTGCGGGCCCTGCTGCTGGCGACGCCGGCCGGGGCGAAGGACACCACGGACTTCGCGGTCCGCGACTGGTTCACCATCGAGAGCCTGGCCGAGTACTACGGGAAGCCGCAGAACGCGTTGGTGAAGCTGAACTCGTACACGTTCCGGCGTGCCGCCCGGACCGCGTGGACGCTGACGGACGGGACCGACGTCGAGGTCGACCTGGTGCAGTTCCGGTCGACCGAGGGGGCGTCGTCGTACTTCACGATGACCCGGTTCCCCGAAGACGCGACCGCGCCGACTGTGCAGGGGACGGCGACGGGCTATGTGGGGCAGTACTACTCGCCGGACGGGAGTGGGCAGTACATGGCTTACGGGCTGGTGCGGCACGGGGATGTGGTGGCGCAGGTGTTCATGAGCCGGGCGAAGAGTGCGCCGTCGGAGGACCAGGTCATGCAGGTCACTAAGAGTCAGGCGGATCTGCTGTGAGCGGGGAGGTGCCTGAGGGCGGGGAGTGGCAACGACCTACGCAGTGGCCTGAGCAACAACCTACGCAGTGGCCTGGACAACAATTTGGGCAGTGGCCTGGACAACAACCTGCGCAGCAGCCTGAGCAATGGTTCGAGCCGCCGGCGGGACAGCAGCCTCCGGTGCGGCGCCACGGGTGGTTCGTCGCCGGGTGGCTGGCATCGGCGCTGGTGGTCGGGACGGGCGCGGGCTTCGGGATCCTGGCGGCTACCGGCACATCGAAGAACTCTGCGACCGCGAGCGTCCCGGGCGCGCCGTCTGTGACGCCGGCCGTGACGCCGCACCCGAGCGTGACCTCGGGCGTGCGACCGGACGGCACGCACTACGGCAGCGTGAAGGACTTCCTGCTCCCCGTCCCCGACGGCTACAAGCCGGGCCCGGACGAAGGCGGGCTCGGCAACGACTCGACGATCCCGCCGGACCAGGCCGACCCGACGGTGTCGCTGCTGTTCGGCACGCTGCCCGCCTCCGACATGAGCAGCGCGAAGGGCGCGATCGCCGCCGGGCGGATGAGCGACGGCGCGGTGCGGACGTACGTGAACGAGGCCGGGACCCTGGACGTGGCGGTGACCGTCCTGCGCCTGGACCCGGCGCAGTCGGCGGAGAGCACGGGCGAGTTCGAGCGCGTGGTGAAGCAGTCGCGCGCCTTCCGCAACGGCCCGCAGGTGCCGGGGCACGCGGACGCGCTGTGTGTGCTGCCGGTGACCCACGTCGGCGACCCGCTGGACAGCATGACGTGCCTGGCGACGGTCGGCGACACGTTCGCGATCGTGCGCGCCGAGGGCACGGTGCCGCTGGACACGAAGGCCGTGACCGACCTGTTCGGACGGCAGCTGGACACGTTGAAAGGCGGGCTGGGGACGTGAGCGCGCAGGATGATCTGACGGCGGCGTTCGGGGAACCACCGAGGCCGGACAATGAGATAGACGAGATAGCTGAAGCAGCAAGAATCGATGCAGCGGATGTCTCCGCCGAGCAGACAGAGGGGACAGGGGGGAAATCGCAGACCGAGCAGACAGAGCAGATCGCAAGTGGTGCAGCCGAAATCGGTGAGGCGAGCGCACAAATGCCGGCCTTCCCTGCTGCCGCGCCAGCCCAGACCGAAGCAGGTGTGGGCGCGCAAATACCGGCCTTCCCCGCCGCCGCGCCAGCCCAGACCTACCTAGACCCGGCAGCCTTCTTCGCCCAACTCCACGCCGAGTCAGCCCCGCAGCCGAAGCGCCGCCACGCCCGCCTCGTCCTCCGCTACGTCTCAGTCCTCGTACTCGCCGGTGCCATCGGCGCCGGAACCGCCTACGCCGTCACGCTCCCCCGCCGCACCGACGTTCCGTTCCTCTCCACGCCGAGCGACGGCCGCTACACCTTCCCCGCCCTGGCCCGGCCCGCGCCGCCAGTCGGCGAGCCGGCGCCGGGGGCCGACAGCAATGAGGCGCAGAGTCACTACGGCGACCTGCGGCAGTACCTGCTGCCCGCGCCGGATGGCGCCGTGCCCAAGGAGGATGACTGGGAGTCCGTCGCGGACTTCGGTTCCTCCCTCACCGACGCCGACGTCTCCAACCACCTCTACGACGCCGGCCTCCGTCACGTCGCGCGCCGGGGCTGGACGATGCCCGACGGCCAGCACACGGTCGTCGAGCTGCTTCAGTTCCCCGACCACCAGGCCGCCTACGCGGTCCAGGACATGGTGAACGACGCGGCGTTGGCGAAGACGGGGCGGGAGGAGTACGTCGTGCCGGTGGTGACGGTGTCGTCGTTCGGTGACGCCACGTTCAACGTCGGGGTGCGCACCTTCGATGACGTGACGGGACAGCCCGGGCACAAGGAGCGGCGGGTGGTGTTCGGGGCCGGGGACGTGGTCGCGGTGGTTACGACCACCGAGCCGGCGGCGGTCCCGGTCGTGCCGACCGAGCAGGTCGCGATGTTGGAAGCCCAGATGCTGCGCTGACCCGGCACGCTGACAGCCCGGCTCGGCAAGGCCCCGGCAGAAACAGAACCGCGACAGAAAGCGGGCCGTCTTCCCATTGCTAGGAAGACGGCCCGCATCCATTACCTCAGACCTACGTCAGCCCGAATCTCAGCCCGAATCTCAGCCCGAATCTCAGCCCGAGAGCCGCTCCAACAGCAGCTCCCGCACCCGGGCCGCGTCCGCCTGCCCGCGCGTGGTCTTCATCACCGCGCCGATCAGCTGGCCGGCCGGGCCCTGGTTGCCGCCGCGGACCTTGTCGGCGGCGTCCGGGAACTTGGCGATGGCCTCGTCGATCGCCGCGAGCAGGGCGCCGTCGTCGCTCACCACGGCCAGCCCGCGGGCGGCCACGACCTGCTTCGGGGAGCCCTCGCCGGCCAGGACGCCGACGATCACCTGGCGGGCCAGCTTGTCGTTCAGGGTGCCGGCGGTGGTCAGCGTGACCAGTTCGGCCACCTGGGCCGGGGTGATGGCCAGGTCGCCGAGTTCGGCCTCCTGCTCGTTGGCGTGCCGGGCCAGCTCGCCCATCCACCACTTGCGGGCCTGGTCGGCCGGGGCGCCCAGGGACACCGTCTGGACGATCAGGTCCACCGCGCCGGCGTTCTGGATCGACTGCATGTCGTGGTCGGTGGCGCCCCACTCGGCCTGCAGCCGGTTGCGGCGCACGCTCGGCAGTTCCGGCAGGGTGCCGCGCAGTTCGTCGACCCAGGTGCGAGCCGGGGCGACCGGGACCAGGTCCGGCTCGGGGAAGTAGCGGTAGTCCTCCGCCTCCTCCTTCACCCGGCCCGGGGAGGTGGTGCCGTCGTTCTCGTGGAAGTGGCGGGTCTCCTGGATCACGGTGTCGCCGGCGTTGAGGACGGCGGCGTGCCGGCGGATCTCGAAGGTGACCGCGCGCTCGACCGAACGCAGGGAGTTGACGTTCTTGGTCTCGCTGCGGGTGCCGAACTTCTCGCGGCCGATCGGACGCAGTGAGACGTTGGCGTCGCAGCGCATCTGGCCCAGTTCCATCCGGGCCTCGGAGACGCCGAGCGCCTTGATCAGCTCGCGCAGTTCCGCCACGTAGGCGCGAGCCACCTCCGGCGCGTGCTCGCCGGTGCCGGTGATCGGCTTGGTGACGATCTCGATCAGCGGGATGCCGGCCCGGTTGTAGTCGACCAGCGAGTATTCCGCGCCGTGGATGCGGCCGGTGGCGCCACCGACGTGGGTGGACTTGCCGGTGTCCTCCTCCATGTGCGCGCGCTCGATCTCGATGCGCCAGGTCTTGCCGGCCGCCTCGATGTCCAGGTAGCCGTTGAAGGCGATCGGCTCGTCGTACTGCGACGTCTGGAAGTTCTTCGGCATGTCCGGGTAGAAGTAGTTCTTGCGGGCGAACCGGCACCACTCGGCGATCTCGCAGTTCAGCGCCAGGCCGATGCGGATCGCGGACTCGATCGCCTTGGTGTTCACCACCGGCAGCGCGCCGGGCAGGCCCAGGCAGGTCGGGCAGGTCTGGGTGTTCGGGTCGGCGCCGAAGGCGGTCGGGCAGCCGCAGAACATCTTGGTGACGGTGCCCAGCTCGACGTGGACCTCCAGACCCATGACCGGGTCGTAGGTGGCCAGGGCGTCCTCGTAGGAAGGCAGGTTCACAGTGCTCGTACTCATGTCAGGATTCCGCCTTTCCGGAGGACTTACGGGCCCGCAGGACCTGAAGCACGCCGACGGTCAGGGCGGCGGCCGACACCGCGGCGTCGGCGATCGCCAGCTTGTCGCCGTTGGTGCGCCCCTCCTTGAAGCGGCGCAGCAGGACCGGGGCCAGGGTGACGGAGCTGCCGATGGCGAACAGCGTGCCGAACGTGCCGCGCGGCTTGGCGCCCTTGGCGTTCGCAGCCTTCTTGTTCACAGTCTTCTTGCTCACAGCGCCGGCACCTCCTCGATCAGCGGGCGGCCCCACTTGCCGTTCAGCGCCGCCTCGACCGCCGAGCCGACCCGGTAGAGCCGGTCGTCGGCCATCGCCGGGGCGATGATCTGCAGGCCGACCGGCAGGCCGTCATCGGGGGCCAGACCCACCGGGACCGACATGCCGGCGTTGCCGGCCATGTTGGAGGGGATGGTGCACAGGTCGGCCAGGTACATCGCCATCGGGTCGTCGGCGCGCTCGCCGATCTTGAAGGCGGTGGTCG
This sequence comes from Catenulispora pinisilvae, assembly GCF_015356865.1. Classification (GTDB taxonomy): domain Bacteria; phylum Actinomycetota; class Actinomycetes; order Streptomycetales; family Catenulisporaceae; genus Catenulispora; species Catenulispora pinisilvae. The sequence continues at coordinate 27,054 of NZ_JAAFZA010000102.1, read as the reverse complement.
GGGTGGTCGGGGAGACCAGCACGTCCACGTCGGCGAAGGCGCGGTCGAAGTCGCGCATGATCAGGGTCCTGACCTGCTGCGCCGAGCCGTAGTAGGCGTCGTAGTAGCCGGAGGACAGGGCGTAGGTGCCCAGCATGATGCGGCGCTTCACCTCGGGGCCGAAGCCGGCCTCGCGGCTCAGGGAGGTGACCTCCTCGACGCCGTTCACGCCGTCGTCGCCGACCCGCCGGCCGTAACGCATGGCGTCGAAGCGGGCCAGGTTCGAGGAGCACTCCGACGGCGCGATCAGGTAGTACGCCGGGAGCGCGTAGTCGAAGGACGGGCAGTCCACCTCGACGATCGTGGCGCCGAGTTCGCGCAGCAGGTCCACGGACTCGTGGAAGCGCTGGCGGACGCCGTCCTGGTAGCCATCGCCGTCGAACTGCTTCACCACGCCGATGCGCATGCCCTTGATGTCGGCCAGCCTCGCCGCGGCCACGACGTCCGGGACCGGCAGGTCGATGGAGGTGGAGTCCATCGGGTCGTGGCCGGCGATCGCGGCGTGCAGCAGCGCGGCGTCCAGCACGGTGCGCGCGCACGGGCCGCCCTGGTCCAGCGAGGAGGAGAAGGCGACCAGGCCGTAGCGGGAGACGCCGCCGTAGGTGGGCTTCACGCCGACCGTGCCGGTGACCGAGGCGGGCTGGCGGATCGAGCCGCCGGTGTCGGTGCCGATGGCCAGCGGCGCCTCGAAGGCGGCCAGCGAGGCCGAGCTGCCGCCGCCGGAGCCGCCGGGGATGCGGGTCAGGTCCCACGGGTTGTGGGTGACGCCGTAGGCGGAGTTCTCGGTGGAGGAGCCCATCGCGAACTCGTCCATGTTGGTCTTGCCCAGGATGACGACGTCCGCCTCGCGCAGCCGGCGGGTCACGGTCGCGTCATACGGCGGCACCCAGCCTTGCAGCATCTTCGAGCCGCAGGTGGTCGGCACGCCCTTGGTGGTGAAGACGTCCTTCAGGGCCAGCGGCACGCCGGCCAGCGGGCCGAGCTTTTCGCCGCGGGCCCGCTTGGCGTCCACCTCGGCGGCCTTGGCCAGCGCGCCCTCGGTGTCGACGTGCAGGAAGGCGTGCACCTTCTCGTCGACCTTCGCGATCCGGTCCAGGTGTGCCTGGGTCACCTCGGTGGCGGTCACGTCGCCGCCCTTGATCGCGGCGGCCAGCGCGGCCGCCGTGCTCCGGGTCAGGTCACCGTCGAAGCTCATCTCAGTCCTCCCCGAGGATGCGCGGCACGCGGAATCGCTGGTCCTGCGCGGCCGGGGCCTGGCTGAGCACGTCGGCCGGGTCCAGGCACGGCTGCTCCACGTCCGGCCGGGTGACGTTGACCAGCGGCAGCGCGTGCGAGGTCGGCGGGATGTCCTGGCCCTGACCGAGCTGCTGCACGGCCTCGCTGACGCGGGCCACCGAACCGAGGATGACGTCGAGCTGCTCGGCGTAGTGCGCGAGCTCGTCTTCGGACAGGTCGAGCCGTGACAGGAGCGCCAGGTGGGCGACCTCTTCACGGGTGATAGCGGGCATATGCGCGGATCCCTACGGTGTGGACTCTGCCTGGAGTGAGGAGGCGGTTTCGGACAACGTAGCCATCCTAGTCCGGGGGTGTCAGGTGACTTTCCGTCACGGGGCGGGGACGGCGCGGCGGGAGCGGCGGGCTTGGCGGGTGCGGAGGTCGCGGATGAGGAGCGCGCCGCCGTGCATCACGGTGCACGGCGCGCCGTCGTGAATGACTACGGCGCGCCGTCGTGGATGACTACGAGTGGATGACTACGACGCGTCGGTCAGAGCGACAGCGGTTCCGGAGACCGAGATCCCGCCCTCCCCGGCCGGGATGCCGACGGTCAGCAGGCTCGGGCGGCCCATGTCCACCCCCTGATGCACGGTCACCGTGCCGGGCACCGGGACCAGCTCCAGCTCGCGCAGGTAGCCGCCGAAGGCCGCGGCGGCGGCGCCGGTGGCCGGGTCCTCGAAGACGCCGCCGACCGGGAAGGGGTCGCGGGCCTGGAACACGTCCGGGGACTCGCGCCAGATCAGGTTGACGGTGGTCCACTCGTGCCGCTCCATGAGGGCGCGCAGGGTGGGCATGTCGTAGTCCAGCTCGGCCAGCCGGGACCGGCTCGGGGTGGCCAGGATCGGGTGCCAGCCGCCGCCGAAGGCGATCCGCGGCGGCAGCGCGTCGTGCAGGTCGCTGGCGGTCCAGCCGAGGATGCCGAGCAGTTCGGCCAGCAGCGGGCCGCGCAGGTCCTCGGTCTTGGTCGGGACGCTGACCAGCGTGGCGGTGAGCGTGCCGTCGTCCGCGGCGACGGTGTGGACCGGCACCACTCCGACCTTGGTGTGCAGCGTCAGGTCGCCGGCGCCGTGCCGTTCGGCGTAGGCGACCGCGGTGGCGATGGTCGCGTGGCCGCAGAACGGGACCTCGGCCAGCGGGCTGAAGTAGCGCACGTCCATGACCCGGTCGCTGTCGGTCGGCAGCAGGAACGCGGTCTCGGAGTAGCCGACCTCCGCGGCCACGGCGAGCATCGCGGCGTCGTCCAGGCCGCGCGCGTCGAGGACCACGCCGGCCGGGTTGCCGCCGGACGGGTCGGAGCTGAAGGCGGTGTATCGAAAGATCTCCACGCACGTACCGTAGCCGGTGGACTCGGCTCGGCGGCAGATCCACTTCGAGGCGAGTGGACCTCAGGCCGGCATCTCAGTGCCCTCCGGTATCTCAGGTCCCTCAGGCGGTACCCAGCCGGAACAGATCCCGGCCCGCCGACTCCCCGTCCGCGCTCTCGGCGTCCAGAGCCCGCCGCACGATCTCCCGCGCCGCCGCCAGTTCCTCCGGATCGATCCGCCGCCCCGGGATGTCGCCCAGGTCCCCCAGCGAATCAGGTCCCTTCGCCCCGCGTCTGAACCATTTCATGATCAGCCCTCCCCCAGCGCATCGCCACCGACGCTACGTCGGCACCCCGGCACGGGCAAGCAGACTCCGTCGTCTTACGGTGCATCACCTACCTCCCCCGCGCAGCCGATCGGTAATCTCGGCGATCAGCTGCCTGGTCTTGTCGGTAAGGCGGTGCCCGGGCCCCAGGACGCGTTCCTCGTCGATCAGCAGGGTGCTGAGTTCGTCCCGAGCCTCGCGGACCAGACCGCGCTGGAGCATCGCCATACCGGCGAAGTGGCGGATGCCGAGCGCGCCGGGTGAGGCGGTGTCGGCGACCCGGCTCAGGCCGCGCCGCAGCTCGAACTCGGCGGCGTCAGGCCTTTGCTGGTAGAGCAGCGAGCGCCCGAGCGTCTGCCACACGTACAGCGTCTCCGGATACGACGGCGTCCACAGCTGTTCGCAGACGATCAGGATCTCGCGGCACATCGTCTCGGCCTGGCGCGCGCCTTCGACGTGTAGGAGCGCGCGGGCCCAGGTGTGCCAGACGGTGACGGTGTCCCGGTGCCGGCGGCCGTTGATCCGGCGGGAGGCGGGCAGGATCTCGCGGAGCATCGCCTCGGCTTCGGCCCACTGCTCCGGGCGCTCCAGCAGCGCCCGGGCCAGCTGGTGCCGACTGGCCCAGGTGTGGGCGTGGTCGGGGCCGTGCGCGGCGACCTGCCCGACGATCACTTCGCGGAGTTCGGACACGGCCCGGTCGTAGTTGCCGAGTTCGATCGAGAGCCGGCCGCGCTCGTGGCGCAGCGCCAGGATCTTGGTGTCGGACGGGTCGAACCGGAACCCGGCGCAGTCCTCGATGAGCACGTCCAGCAGTCCACCGGCCGGTTCCAGCAGACCGGACGCCAGCAGATAGCGCGCGGTGGACCGGGCCAGGTTCAGGGCCGAGACCACCAGCAGCCGCTCGCTGTTGGTCGCCGGGGAGGAGACCGTGGACAGCACCGCGTCGCGGGCGTGCGGGAACAACGCGGCCCACACGGCCCAGTTGTCCGGGTCGTCGGCGGTGCGGTTCTCGGTGGCCGCGGCCAGGATGTCGAGCATCGCCCGGCCGTAGTCGACCCGGTGCGACAGGACCAGGTCGTCCTCGCGGAAGACGGTGTGCACCATCGGGTGCAGCGACAGGACCTCGCTCAGGTCCGGATCGTCGGCGCCGCGCTTGTGTCTGCGGATCAGGTGCGCCTGCGCGAGCTGACCGATCGCCAGGCGGATCTGCTCGATCGGCACGCCGGCGAACAGCGGGGTCTCGGACAACATCTCCGGCCGGAGCAGCAAGCGATACGGCACCGGTGTGTCCGACAGGCACGCCAACAGATGCAGCAGCCGGGTCGCGGCTGTGCTCAGTCCCCGCGCCGACAACAGCAACGACTCGCGCACGATGCTCAGACCCAGGACTTCCTCCCCGGCCCCGCCCGCCGGATCGCCGTTGCCGGCTTCCTCGCGGGTCCGCCACTCGGCGAGGTAGCCGGCGAAATCGGACAAGACCGGTTCGGACAGGAACACCGCTCCGGTGGACACCGACCGGACCCGGCTGGCGGCCGCCCGCAGTGCCAGCGGCAGCCCGCCGAGCGCACGCGACAGCTGCCGGGCCTGCTCCACTCCCCCGCAGTCCGGTCCCGCGATGTCCAGCAACACGTCGGCGCCGTCGTATTCACTGAGCGGTTCCACCTGATGGATCCGGCACCACGGACCCCACACGTCGTTGTGGCCGCCCTGCGCCGTGACGATGACCGAGCCGTTCGCGGACGCCACGTCCCGGACCCAGCCGGTCCCGTCGCACCGTCCGGTGTCCGGGGCGACCCGACCGAGTTCGGCCGGGTCCGTCACGCTGTCGAACACCAGGAGCCAGGGCCGGCCGTGGTTCTCCAGCCCGCGCCACACCAGATCGGTCTGGCTCCGCTCGCCGCGCCAGGCCTCGTCGATCTCGCCGCGCGGCAGCCCGAGCAGATGCGCGACCTCCCGCATCCGGGGCGCCAGCTGCGGAACCGAGACCCACCACACGTCCCAGCCCTCGTCCTTACGGCGCGCGGCCACCTCGGCGGCGATGTGCGTCTTGCCGATCCCGCTCATCCCGGACAGCACGTGTACCCGGCTGCGTCCCGGCGCCATCAGGGCACCGACCAACGTGTCCCGTCCGCGCAGCCGCCCGAGACCGGCCGGCGGCTCCACGGAGAACTGGATCCCTTGCTGCTCAACGGCATCCGCGGCGGTCCCGACCGTCGGCCCGGGACGCTCGGCGTCGGCGGCGGCCGGCAGGACCGCCTTCAGGATCTGGTACTGCATGGCGTGGTGCCCGGCCGGCTTCAGGATCGAGAAATGGTCGGCCGCGACCGTCTCGGTGGTGGGGAACCAGCCGGTCGCCTCGATGCGCGGCACGATGTTGTCCTCGCCGCCGACCACCGCCGTGACCGGGATCGGGCAGGTGTAGTCGGTGACGGCGTCGGCGTTGACCACGTTGCGCAGCACCAGTTGGTGCGCCTCGAAGACCTCGCCGTCCAGCAGCCGCAGCCGGGACTCCTGCGGGTGCCGGGAGCCGAACACCCACTTGCGGGTCTTGGCGAAGAACGGCGAGCCCAGCGTCGGACAGGCGTAGAGCACTATCTGCCGGATCCGCGCCAGGTCCCGCGCCTGGCCCCGGATCGTCGCGCTGGCCAGGTACTTCTGCACCACCAAACCGCCCTGGCTGTGCGCCACCAGCACCACCGGGCCGTCCCGCAGGTCCTCGGCCTTCAGCCGGGTGGCCAGTTGCGCGGCCAGATCGGCCAGGTCCGGGATCCGGCGGTCCGGCCGCAGCCGGGCCTTCGGCGTGGCGTATTGCATGGTGTGCAGGTCGGCGAAGGCCAGATCGGGATCGCCGCGGATCAGGCCGATGAAGTCCGACCAGGTGTCGGGGCCGGAGAACAGCCCGTGAACGAACAGCACATGCACCCGTGACGGCATCCAGACGCGCCTCCTGCCGGCCAGACCACAGGACGGCTACAGCGGCGTCCCCCGATGGATCGAACGGTGTCTCAGGGTTCGATTACCCGCCGGTACCGTAGCTCACGCTGAGCGCGATGGCGATGACGGCGCCGTGCACGGGGTAGGCGGCGGCGACCTGGGCCGGGGTGTAGGGCTGCCAGGCGCGGTAGTACGTGGTCGTGTCCGACGGGTCCTTGAGCATCTGGTCGTGGGCGAACTGCCCGCCGTCCAGGGTCGGGAGGTGCGGGGCCTGGGACACCTCGACGGTGCCGCCGGTCGGGTACCGGTTCGTGGGTTCCTTACCGATGGCGGTCGGGGTGAAGTCCCGGGTGACCGGCACGGTGTACGGCATTCTGACCACGTTCGGAAACGCGGCGGCCGTCGCTGTCTGCGACGGGTCGGCGTCCCTGGGCGGCGTGTGGTCGTAGTCGTAGGAGGTGATCAGACCGACCGGCTCGCCCTGGCGGTGCGGGAAGGCGGTGTCCTGGGAAACCCACCCCGCCTTGGCCAGAGCCCCGTCGAGGTGGACGAGGTGCTGCCGGAAATCACCGTCGAAGGCCTCGTACACCGTGTCGGTCCGGGTGCACGTCACCGGGACCCACGACTCTTTCACTCCCACGAAGGCGATGGGCGGCACGTCAGTGCTACAGACATCCGCCACCGCGGTGCCCAGGTAAGCAGCCCAGGGCAGCGCGGCACGCAGCTGACCGATCTTGTCGTCCACCTGAGCGGTGACCGCCTGGTCCGCGGCCTGGGTCGGCGCCGAACGCGCGGCCTTCAGCACATCGGGCTGCGACCCCGGGCCCAGGGTATGGAAGTACCAGGCCACGTCCCCGACAAACCCCGCGACCACCACCCCCGCGAGGACCCCGCACCCGATCAGCACCTTCTTGAATCCACCCATGAAGCCCCGTCCCCGTGAACCGACCGCATCCAGTACCGACACCAGTTCACACGCCGGGCCGCACCGTTTGGGTTGTCGTGCGGTCTCAGTCTGATCTCAGGCCTATGGTTTCAGGCCTGTGGTCGGCTCGGGCCCCTTATCTCAGGCCGAGAGCTGGTCGGGGGCGGACTCCGCATCCGAGGAAGTCGGCCCCGCGGCGGCCACCCGCTGCGCCAGCAGCGCGCAGATCTCGCCGGCGGGCAGGGCCTTGGACACCAGCCAGCCCTGGGCCTCGTCGCAGCCGTAGCCGTCGAGCGTGGACCAGGTGCTGGGGTCCTCGACGCCCTCGGCGACCACCCGCAGGCCCAGGGAGTGCGCCAGGTCGATGGTGGAGCGGACGATCGCGGCGTCGTCGGCGTCGAAGCCGATGCCGCCGACGAACGAGCGGTCGATCTTGATCTCGTCGAACGGCAGCCGGCGCAGGGTGAGCAGGGAGGCGTAGCCGGTGCCGAAGTCGTCCAGGGACAGCCGGACGCCGAGTTTGGACAACCCGATCAGGGCCGCGCGCACGCTCTGCGCGTCCCCGACCAGGACCCGCTCGGCGACCTCCAGGCGCAGCGCCTCGGGGCGGACCCGGTGCTGGTCCAGCTTGCGGGCGACCATCTCCACGAAGGTCGGGCTCTCTATGTCGCGCAGGGAGACGTTCACGGCGATCGGCACGCCGTAGCCGTTGCGCCACCACAGCGCCGCCTGGCGCAGCGAGACGTCCAGGATGTACTCGGTCAGCCGGGCCATCAGGCCGCTGGACTCGGCCAGCTTCACGAACGTCTCCGGCGGTATCGCGCCGCGCACGTCGTGCCGCCAGCGGGCCAGCGCCTCGACGCCGACGATGCGGTCGCCCTTGAACGAGACCTGCGGCTGGTAGTGCACCTCTATCCGCCCCGACTCCAAGGCCTCGCGCAGATCGCTGAGCAGGCCCAGCCGGTCCGGGCTGTTGCGGTCCTTGGCCGGGTCGTAGCGGACGTAGCCCATCTTGGCGCGCTTGGCCTCGTACATCGCCACGTCCGCGTGCCGCAGCAGGACGTCGTAGTGCTTGGCGTCGTCGGGGTGTAAGGCGATGCCCAGGGAGGCCTCGACGTCCAGGTTGAAGCCGTGCAGCCGGTAGGGGACGGCGACCGCGTCCAGCAGCCGCTGGGCCAGTTGCTGGGCGGCCTCGACGTCCGGCAGGCCGGGCAGCAGGACCGCGAACTCGTCGCCGCCGAGCCGGGCCACCATGTCCTCGGCGCGGACCGCCGCCGACAGCCGGGCGGCCACCTCCCGGATCAGCTCGTCGCCGGCGGCGTGGCCCAGGGTGTCGTTGACTTCCTTGAACCGGTCCAGGTCCAGCAGGAACAGCCCGATCTTGCCCGGCGGGACGGCCATCGCCAGCGGGGCGCGGCCGCTGGAGTACAGGGACGAGGGTCCGTCATCGTCGTCGACCGGCAGGACGCCGAGCATGATCTCGGCCTGCCGGCGCAGGGCCTTGCGGTTCGGCAGCGCGGTCAGCGGGTCGTGCAGCGACTGCCACTCGCTCTCGTCGAAGGCCAGCGCGCTGCGGTAGAAGACCAGCAGCACCGGTATGAACAGCACGATGAGGTAGGGCTCGTGCCGCATCACCACGGTGATCAGCGGGGCCAGCACCACCGAGGCGCCGACCACCTGAACCTCCACCCGCCACTCCCGGCGGGCTATGCCGCGCAGGTTCACCCCGGTCCACAGCGCTATGGCCTGCCAGACGAAGAACAGGTTCACCACGAAGTAGGCGACCCCGGCCAGCAGGATCGCGGCCATCGAGGTCACGGCCGGGGCCCACGGCCGGCCCGGGGTCGGCGCGATCGCGAACAGCCGCAGGACCAGGCAGGCCGCACCGAGCGAGAGGGTGTACTGCGAGACGTTGAACAAGATGCGCCACCAGGTCCGCCGCCCGGCCGCACCGCCCACCACGGAGGCCGCGGCCTGCACCATCGCCGCCAGCGGCCAGCCGGCCAGCATCAGCAGGGCGATGGTGAAGACCGTGGTGGTGGCGGCCTCGCGGTTGGTGTGCTGCAACTTCATCAGGGGCCGCAGTTCCCCGAGGAAGACCAGGCAGACCGTCATCAGCAGGGCCGGCAGCGATTCCTCGTTGGGCCCGGAACCCCGCCAGTTCAAGACCAACAGCGCGGCCAGGAGCGTGATCCCGGCCGCGCTGACGGAGGCTACAAAGGCGTACAGGCGTCCCGGGTCGGCCTTCGGGCCGTAGTCCGGCTCGAACGGTCGGTGCATGGAGCGGACCCTCCTGTACCGTTCTCTTTCCAATGACGTCAGCGTCGGTGCGCCTCAGGCGACTTCTCTGACCAAGCCATACTGCCGTATCAGAACGTCGCCAACCAGAGACGGACCGTAAAGGTTTCGCCTTGGACTTGACGGGCCAGACCCGGCGCCGTTGTCAGGCCTCTGCTTCCGCCACTGTAGCGGCAGCCGCCTCGGGACCGGTCCCCAACAGCACCTTGAATCCCTCCTCGTCCAGCACCTTCACCCCAAGCGTCAGGGCCTTGTCATACTTGCCGCCCGGGTTGTCCCCGGCCACCACGAACGAGGTCTTCTTCGACACCGAACCACTCACCTTCGCCCCCCGCTTGGTGAGTTCCTCGGCCGCCCCATCTCGGGTGAATCCGGCCAAGGTGCCCGTTACGACCACGCTCAATCCCTCAAGAGGCCTCGGGCCCTCGGGCTGGGACTCCACAACAGGCACCACCCCGGCGGCCTGCCACTTGCCGATGATCTCCCGGTGCCAGTCCACGGCGAACCACTCGACGATCGCGGTGGCGATGGTCGGGCCGATGCCCTCGGCGGCCTTGAGCTCATCCTCGGTGGCGTTGGCCAGGGCGTCGAAGGACGGGAACTCGCGGGCCAGGACCCGGGCCGCGGTGGGGCCGACGTGCCGGATCGACAGCGAGACCAGGTACCGCCACAGCGGCCGGTCGGTCTTCACCAGCTCCAGCTGTTGCAGCAGCAGTTCGGTGGTGGCGGTCGGGACGCTGGGCTTCTTGGGCGTGCCCTTGGTGTAGAAGTACGGCACCAGCTCCATCTCACCGGGCTTGGCGTCCGCGCCGCGCTTGGCCTGGAGCATCTTCAGGTCGGCCAGATCCTCCAGCTTCAAGCTCAACAGGTCGCCCTCGTCGTGCACCGGCGCGGTCCCGCCGGCCGGCTGGGTCAGGGCCACCGCCGACTCGTAGCCCAGCGCCTCGATGTCCAGCGCGTTGCGGCTGCCCATGAAGTCGATGCGCTCGCGGATCTGGCCGAGGCAGTTCTGGGAGTTCGGGCAGCGCAGGTCGATGTCGCCCTCCTTCTGCGGGGCCAGCTTGGTCCCGCAGTCCGGGCAGTTCTCCGGCATCACGAAGTCGCGCTCGGAGCCGTCCCGCAGGTCCTGCACCGCGCCGACGATCTCCGGGATCACGTCCCCGGCCTTGCGCAGGACCACCGTGTCGCCGATCTTCAGGCCCTTCTTCACCACGATCTCCTGGTTGTGGAGGGTGGCGTTCTGGACCGTGGAGCCGGCGACGGTGACCGGCTCCATGACCGCGTACGGGGTCACCCGGCCGGTGCGGCCGACCTGGACCCGGATGTCCAGGAGCTTGGTGGTGACCTCCTCCGGCGGGTATTTGAAGGCGATGGCCCAGCGCGGGGCCCGGGAGGTGCTGCCCAGGCGGCCCTGGATGGCCAGGGCGTCGACCTTGACCACCACGCCGTCGATCTCGTGCTCGACGTCGTGGCGGTGCTTGTTGTAGTAGTCGATGTACTTCTGGACGTCCTTCAGGGTCTTGACGACCTTGACCCGGTCCGAGGTCGGCAGGCCCCAGGCGCGCAGGGCGTCGTAGGAGTGCGACTGCGAGGTCGGGGTGAAGCCCTTCCGGGCGCCGATGCCGTGGACGACCATCGACAGCGGGCGCTGCGCGGTCACCCGCGGGTCCTTCTGCCGCAGCGAGCCGGCCGCGGCGTTGCGCGGGTTGGCGTAGGAGCGGCCGGTCTCGGCCAGGATCTTCTCGTTCCACTCGTCGAACGCCTTGACCGCGAAGAAGACCTCGCCGCGCACCTCGACCAGCTCCGGCACCGGGAATTCGGCGGTCCCGGTCAGGGTCTGCGGGATGGTCTGGATGGTCTTCGCGTTCGGCGTGATGTCCTCGCCGGTACGGCCGTCACCGCGGGTCAGGGCCCGGGTCAGCTTGCCGTTCTCGTAGAGCAGGTTGATCGCCAGCCCGTCGACCTTCAGCTCGCACAAGAGCTCCGGCAGCGCCCCGAGGTCCTTCTCGATGCGGTCGGCCCAGGTCTGCAACTCCTCGGCGGTGAAGGCGTTGTCCAGCGAGAGCATGCGCTCCAGGTGCGGGACCGAGGTGAACTCGGTCTCGTAGCTGCCGGCCACCTTCTGGGTCGGCGAGTCCGGGGTGCGCAGCTCCGGGTTCGCCTCCTCGATCGCCTCCAGCCGCCGCAGCTTCACGTCGAACTCGGCGTCGGTCATCGTCGGCGCGTCGAGCACGTAGTACCGGTAGCGGGCGTCCTCGATCTCCTCGGCCAGGGCCGCGTGCTGCTGTGCCGGGGTCGCGGGGGTGGTCTCATCCTTGCCGGACAACGCGTCACCTCACTGGTCGGGGGCCTTTTGACAGTAAGAATCTACTGCCAGGCACTGACAGTCCCGCAGTTCAGGAGGCTTTGTCCGCCAACGCGTCGGCCGTCCGGTGCGCCAAGATCAGCGCCTGCCGGGCCCACGGCGGCGTGGCGCCGGCCAGACCGCAGGTCGCGGTGATCGTCACCGCGCCGGCCAGCTCGGCCGCCGAGAAGCCCAGGCGGGTCAGGGACAAGACCTTGTCCAGCAGCTGGTTGACCCCCGGCGCCTGTGCGGGATCGACGGAGGGCACCACGCCGAGCATCAGCCCGACCCCGGCCTCGATCGCCACGCCGAGCTGTTCGTCGGCGGCGGTCTCGGTGGCGATGCCGGTGGCGTCGAAGGACACGTAGTCGGCCCCGGCCTCGCGCAGCAGCTCGATCGGGACGCCGGGCGCACAGCAGTGCACGGCGGCCTCGGCCCCGGCGTCGTGCACGGCCTGGAGCAGCCCGGCCAGCGTCTCCCGCGCCACGCTCACCTCCACCGCGCGGAGCCTGCCGAAGCCGCTGGCCGTGGGGACGGTGCCCCTGAGCACCCCGGGGAGCGCGGGCTCGTCGAGCTGGAGCAGGATCTTGCCCGCTTGCGGGGCGCGCTGCCTCGCCTCGGCCAGGTACAGCTTCAGGCCCTCGGTCAGGGACTCGGCGAGGTCGCGGACGGCACCCGGGTCGGACAGCATGCGGTCGCCGTGCCGCAGCTCCAGGGTCGAGGCCAGAGTCCAGGGCCCGGCGGCCTGGATCTTCAGGGTCTGGGTGAGCTCCTGCGCGTTCTCCTCCAGGACGTCGAGGTCCTGACGCAGGAAGGACACGGCGCGGCGGGCGTCCCGGCCGGGCCGCTCGGTCAGCCGCCACCCGCTGGGCTGCACCTCGGCGTACATGTCGACGAGCAACGCGGTGCCGCGCCCGATCATGTCCGCCCCCACGCCGCGCGCCGGAAGCTCGGACAGGAACGGCAGATCCGGGAGCTCGTCGAAGGCCAGGCGCTGCGCCGCCCCGGTGTCGGTGCCGGGAAGGGAGCCGATGCCGGTGGCGCGTGGGGGTCGGTGCATGGGACGAGGGTAGCCGGACGGGGCGATACGGGGCGTCGGCCCGACGCCGCGGCCGCTTCCGGCGGACGCGGCCCGACATCACCGCGCACAGCACCGAATGCGCGAGCCATGAGCCCAGGTCGCCGCTATTGTGACCAACACCAGCCCTGTTCAAAGCCCGAGCGCCGCGCCGGTTGCCGTCTTGACCTCCTGGAGCCCGTCCGTGTCGACCGTGTTCTTCGCCGCGAGCCCCGCCGAACTGCGGGTAGTGGCGGCCGCCGCGGCCCACGCGGACACCTCGGCAGTCCTGTCCGCCCTGGACACCGTCCCGGCCGGCGACCTGGACCCGGCCCAACTGATCGACCTCGACCTCCTGGTGACCGGCAACGACCCCGCCGAGGTCCGCGAGGCGGTCCTCACCCCCGCCCATGAGGGCCCTGACGACGCCGGCGGCACGGTGCTGCTTCCGGTACGCCCGGCGCTGGGCTCCCGCCTCGCGCATCTGAGCGACCACGATGTGGACGCGCTCGCGGAGCGCTGGGCCGCCGCCGACGGCGCGGCCGACGGCGGGTGGGACGCCTACCGGTGCGGGCAGCTGATCCGGTCGCTGTCGCTGCTGGCTTTGCTGGCCGGGGCTGATCAGCGCGGGTTGTTTGTGCACTTCGACAGCTGAGGCGGGCACAGGAAACCGCGGCCCGGTCGGCGATTGCTGAGCCGCGAAAGGCCGGCACACCATGACGCCGACACCAAAACCAGATGCCCCGGGCCGAAAGGCCCAGGGCATCACAGTTAAAACCCGCCAAGCTCAGTCTGCTTCAACTAAGCCAGCCAAGCCGCCCTGCTCAGGTCAACCCAGCGGCCTGCTTCAACTTCGCCAGCCAAGCCGCCGCCCTGCTCAGGTCAACCCGGCGGCCTGCTTCAACTTCGCCAGCCGAGCCGCCCTACGCACCTCAGCTCAACCCAGCAGCCTTCATCATCGCCGCGATAGCCGGCCCGGCCGCCGAGTTCCCGTACCCGCCGTTGAGCACCAGCGCCGAAACCGCGATGTCGTGCTGCGGGTCCATCGCGATCATCCAGGAGTCCGTCGGGTCCGTCGGGTTCGGTTCCGCCGACCCGGTCTTGCCGCCCAGCGTGGACGCGATCCCCTGCAGCGAGGTCGCGGTGCCGTCCGTGATGACCCCGCGCATCATCATCTGCAGGTTGGCGTCGATGTTGGCCGGGATCGGCTGGGCCTTGGCCGGGGGCTGGAAGCCGGGGATGAGGATCGGCTGGTGGAACTGGCCGGTGGCCACGGTGGCCGCCACCGAGGCCATGGTCAGGGGGGCCATGGTGATCTTGCCCTGGCCGAAGGCCTCGGCGGCGAGGACGTCGCGGCCGTCGGCCGGGGGGACCTGCAGGTTGCCGGGGGTGGCGTAGGTCGCCTGGCCGATGCCCATGTCCCAGGGCTGGTTCATACCGAAGTAGTCGTGCGCCACCACGGACAGCCGGTTCAGGGCCAGGTTGTGGTCGATGGTCGCGTGCACGAACGAGGTGTTGCAGGACTGCTCGTACGCGGTGAGCAGGGTCGCTCCGGAGAAGCCGTTCCGCAGGCCCTCGTCGTTGTGGTAGGTCTCGGTGCCCACGGTCACGTTGGGGGTGCAGTCCGCCGAGTCCGAGGGCTGCATGCCGGCCAGCATCAGCGCGGTGGCCGTGACCGTCTTGAAGGTGGAGCCCGGGGCCCGGGTGGCCATGTAGGCCATCTTCGGGTTGTCCTTGTTGTTGGTGGCGATGGCCAGGATCTGGCCGGTAGAGGGCTGGATCACCACCATGCCGGAGTTCGGGTACGCCTTCAGCGCGTTCTCGGCCGCGGTCTGGATCTTGGAGTCGATCGTGGAGCCGAGCTGGAGCCCGCTGGTGGAGTTCGGGGCGCCCAGTTGGATCGTGTTCGAGTTGGGTATCTGCAACCCGGTGTTGTTGTCCACGAACTGGATCTGCAGCGAGGCCTGGCCGCCGCTCGGCGGCTTGGCGGTCGACAGTTTGTTGATGATGCTGGCGATGCTCGGGTGCGCCGCGCCGGACAGCGGGGCGCCGTTGCGGTCGGCGACCGGCACCGCCGGCGGGACGGCCTTGAGGTTCGCCAGCGAGCTCAGCTGCGGGTTGATCACCCCGGAGGAGAAGTGCACGACCGCCGGGCCGTTCCCGGTCGGCGGCAGCACCGACATCGTCGAGTTGTAGCTCCAGACCAGACCGTCGGTGAAGGTGTCGGCGACGGAGAAGCCGTAGTGCACCGCGTTGGCCAGCGGATCCGGGGTGGAGGGACTGGACGGCGCGCCCGGGGTGGCCGGGGTGGCCGGGGTGGAACCGGCCGAGGACGGCGCGTTCACCTGCGACCCCAGCTTCAGCGCCGTGCTCTTGGGCGCCAGGGAGTCCATCACCGCCTTCAACCGCGGCGTGGCCTTGGCCGGATCGTCGGTCAGCGACCCCGCCTTCGTGTAGTCACCGGACTGCCAGGCCGCCAGGAACGCCGCCGCGACCTTGTCGGTCGGGCTGTCGCCGACGGGGGCACCCGACTGGGAACCGCCCGCCGCCGGCTTCGACTTGGAGCCGCTGGAGCAGCCCGCGGTGACGACCGCGAGGGACGTGGCAACCGCTGCTATCGCAAGGAGCGTACGTCGTGAACCCATCGGGGTCCCTCCCCTTTGATATCGGATCGGGTTATTCAGCCTACGACCCTAACCGACGCACATGAGACCCGATCGGTTGTTCCGTCCCGACGATCACCACCGACTGTTGAACAGGCGCTACCCGCCGCAGCCTGAATCGTCACCGTGATCGTCACCGTGATCGTCAGCCTGAATCGTCAGAGTGTCAGAGTGATTGTCAGCGCGAGGTCTGCGCCACGGTGGCGGATCCGATGACCCGCGTCCCGTCATAGAGCACGGCCGCCTGCCCGGGCGCCAGCCCGCGAACCGGCTCGTGGAGCAGCACGTCGATGGAGTCCGCGCCGGTCCGCTCGGCCGTGGCCGGGACGCCTTCCCCGTGCGCCCGCAACTGCGCGTGGCACTCGATCCGGCCGGTGAACTCCGGCCCGCACCACCGCAGCTTGATCCCGGACAGCCCGGTGACGTCCAGCTCCTCGGCCGTCCCGACCGTCACCGTGTTGCTGACCGGTGAGATGTCCAGCACATAGCGCGGCCGCCCGTCGCCGGCCGGGTCGCCGATCCGCAGGCCGCGCCGCTGGCCGATGGTGAAGCCCCAGGCCCCGTCGTGCTCGCCGACCCGCCGCCCGGCGGTGTCGACGATCGGCCCGGAATCGGTGCCCAGCGTCTTGGCCAAGTACGCCTTGGTGTCGCCGTCGGGGATGAAGCAGACGTCGTGGCTGTCCGGCTTCTTGGCCACGTACAGCCCGCGCTCGGCCGCCTCGGCCCGCACCTCGGGCTTGGTGTCCTCGCCCAGCGGGAACAGCGAGTGCGCCAGCTGCTCGGCGTCCAGCACGCCGAGCACGTAGGACTGGTCCTTCGCCGGGTCCACAGCCCGGTGCAGCTCCGGCCCGTGCGGCCCGTCGAACAGCCGCGCGTAGTGGCCGGTGGCGACCGCGTCGAAGCCCAGCGCCCGCGCCTTGTCCAGCACCGCGGCGAACTTGATCTTCTCGTTGCAGCGCAGGCACGGGTTCGGCGTCCGCCCGGCCTGATACTCGGCGACGAAGTCCTCGATCACGTCCTCGTGGAACCGGTCGGACATGTCCCAGATGTAGAAGGGGATCCCGAGCATGTCGGCGGCCCGCCGGGCGTCGTGCGAGTCCTCGATCGTGCAGCACCCGCGCGCCCCGTCCCGCAGCGCCTGCCGGTTCCGGGACAAGGCCAGATGGACGCCGGTCACCTCGTGACCCGCGTCCCGCACCCGGGCGGCAGCCACCGCCGAGTCGACACCACCGGACATCGCCGCCAAGACACGCATGTCTCCAGGGTACGTGCAATGGTTGACTGTGAGGCGGGTCATATCGGCGTGACGGCTACCACGAAGCGGAGGACGCCATGAGCGGCGCTGCCAGTACGGAGAACATGCTCATCATCGGCGCGAGTCTGGCCGGCGCGAAGGCCGCCCAAGCCCTGCGCGAGGACGGCTGGGACGGCCCGATCGAGCTGGTCGGCGCCGAGCGCGACCTCCCCTACGAGCGCCCGCCGCTGTCCAAGGGCCTGTTGCAGGGCAAGGAAGAACGGGACAAGGTCTTCGTCCACGAGTCCGGCTCCTGGTACGTGGAGAACCAGGTGGGGCTCCGCCTGGGCCGCACCGCCACCGCGATCGACCGCGAGAACCACCGTGTCCGCCTCGACGACGGCACCGAACTCCCCTACGGCAAGCTCCTGCTGGCCACCGGCTCCGCCCCGCGCCGCCTGAACGTCTTCGGCGGCGACGCCAAGAACCTGTCCTACTTCCGCACCCTGGAAGACAGCGAGCGCACCAAGGCCGAACTGATCCCCGGCTCCCGCCTGACCATCATCGGCGCCGGCTGGA
Organism: Catenulispora pinisilvae; assembly: GCF_015356865.1. Taxonomy (GTDB): domain Bacteria; phylum Actinomycetota; class Actinomycetes; order Streptomycetales; family Catenulisporaceae; genus Catenulispora; species Catenulispora pinisilvae. The sequence continues at coordinate 10,077 of NZ_JAAFZA010000102.1, read as the reverse complement.
TCGGCCTGGAGGTGGCCGCCGCGGCGCGCGAGAAGGACGTCGAGGTGACGGTGCTGGAGGCGCTGGAGCAACCGCTGTTGCGCGTGCTGGGTCCTGAGGTCGGTGCGCAGTTCGCGGCACTACACCGCGCCCACGACGTCGATCTGCGCCTGGGCGTCGGCGTGGACTCGTTCACGCTCCAGGACGTGGACGGCGTCGAGCAGGCCACCCGGGTCCGGCTCGCCGACGGCACCGAACTCGAGGCCGACCACATCCTGGTCGCGGTCGGCGCCGCGCCGAACACCGGTCTGGCCGAGGCGGCGGGGCTCAAGGTCGCCAACGGCATCGTGGTCGACGCCACCCTGCGCTCCTGCGACCCCGACATCTTCGCGGCCGGCGATGTCGCGAACGCCTGGCACCCCTTCTACGGGGAGCCGATCCGGGTCGAGCACTGGGCCAACGCCCTGAACCAGCCGAAGGTGGCCGCGGCGTCGATGATGGGCGTCACCGACCTGAAGTACGACCGTCTGCCGTACTTCTACACCGACCAGTACGACCTCGGCATGGAGTACGTCGGCCACATCCCGAGCTCCGGCTACGAGCAGGTGGTGTTCCGCGGCGATCCGGCCTCCGGGGAGTACATGGCGTTCTGGTTGGCCGGCGGCGCGGTGCTGGCCGGGATGAACGTCAATGTGTGGGACGTGGTCGACGACGTCCGGAGCCTGATCCTGAGCCACGCCGTGGTGGACGTGGCGCGGCTCCAGGACCCGGCAGTGGCGCTGGCGGACGTGGCGACGGCCTGACGGCTCTCGCGGATCTCAGGGTTCTCAGAACTCGAGGTCGTTCTCCTTCAGACAGACGTTGACGAAGGTGATGTTCGTCGTACTCAGGTTGTAGAGGATCCCGTGCGGATCCATCTTCCACTGCTCCCCGCGCACGCCGACGTTCGACCAGATCCCCTCGGCCCACCAGCCACCCTCGTTGTCGGCCGCGCGGATCTGGTTGGACAGGCCGTAGTCACGCAGATCCAGCAGGTTGCCGGAGTTCTCCCACGGGCACCACAGCGAACCGGTGCTCAGCCGCACGCCGGAGGGAGTGACATCGCTGGTGGTGTAGAGGCAGACCTCGTTGGTGCTACAGCCGGCGAAGTCGTTCGCGACGGCGCTGCCGGGCGCGGTCGGCGGCTTGTAGGTGAGGGTGACGTCTTCCTTGGCGTAGCGGATCGAGTTCCCCTCGACCACGCCGCCGGGCTTGCGGGCGAGTTGGGCGCTGATCGAGTCCTGGACCCAGTTCTGGCCCGCGTCGGCGGAGGTGGCGGAGCCGGAGGTCCCCGAAGCGGAGGCGGAGGCGGGACCGGCGGCCAGCGCCGTGAAGGACAGCAGCGCCACCGCCAGGAGCGCGAGCATGGAACGCTTGCGAAGCATGATGCCCCATTCGTCGTGGAGATGATCCAATGGGAATCAGGGTCCTGTTTCAAAGCTCGCGTGTCAATATAAACACCCTGAAACGGACATGCCTCGCCGCTCAACCGCCCCGCTGGAATACCCCGTTCGGCCGAACCGGTCAGCTGACCCCGGCCGCCCGGGCCCGGGCCACCACCGGCCCGATCGCCTCGGCCAGCGCGTCCACATCAGCCTTCGTCGACGTGTGCCCCAGCGAGAACCGGAGCGAGCCCCGCGCCGGCTCCCCCTGGACTCCCATGGCCAGCAGCACATGGCTGGGCTGCGCGACCCCGGCCGAGCACGCCGAGCCGGTCGAGCACTCCACGCCGCGGGCGTCCAGCAGCATCAGCAGCGAATCACCCTCGCACCCGGGGAAGGTCATGTTCGCGATCCCGGGCAGCCCGCTGCCGGCGCCCAGATCGCCGTTCACCACCACGTCCGGCACCTCGGCCCGGACCCGCGCCAGGAGTTCGTCGCGCAGGCCGCTGAGCAGATCGGCCTTGGCCTCGCGGTCCTTCACCGACTCCACCACCGCGGCCGCGAAGCCGGCGATCGCCGGGGTGTCCAGCGTGCCGGAGCGCACGTCGCGCTCCTGACCGCCGCCGTGCAACACCGGCACCGCCGCTGTCTTGCGCCCCAGCAGCAACGCGCCGACCCCGATCGGGCCGCCGATCTTGTGCGCGGTGAAGGTCATCGCCGACAGCCCGCTGACCGACCAGTCCACCTCCAGCGCCCCGACCGCCTGCACGGCGTCGGAGTGCATCGGGATCCCGTACGCGTGCGCGACCGCGGCCAGTTCCTGGACCGGCTGGACCGTCCCGACCTCGTTGTTCGCCCACATCACGGTGGTCAGCGCCACGGAGTCCGGATCGCGCTCGATGGCCGCGCGCAGCGTCTCGGGGTGCACCCGGCCCAGGGCGTCCACCGGCAGCCAGTCGATCTCGGCGCCCTCGTGCTCGGCGAGCCAGGACAGCGGGTCCAGGACGGCGTGGTGCTCGATCTTCGCCGCCAGCACCCGCCGCCGGCGGGCGTCCGCGTCGCGTCGGGCCCAGTACAGGCCCTTCACCGCCAGGTTGTCGCTCTCGGTCCCGCCGGAGGTGAACACCACCTCCGAGGGTCGGGCCCCCAGCGCCTCCGCGATCTGTTCGCGGGACTCCTCGACCACCCGCCTGGCGGCGCGGCCGGCGGCGTGCAGGGAGTTGGCGTTCCCGGTGACGGCCAGCCGTGCCGTCATCGCGTCGACGGCGGCCGGGAGCATGGGGGTCGTCGCGGCGTGATCCAGATATACGGCCATGATTAGCTGCGATTCTAGGGGCTGGTGCGGCGGTGGCGGTGATCGGCCCGGCACCCGGTCGGCACCCGGGGGTCACCCGGAGGCCGCGGGGCACGCGGAAGTGGGGGGCCTGTTACCGCCCGCCCGTATGCGCAATGCGATCAGCCGAGTGTGTATTCCCCGCGGATGGCGGTCAGGATGATCCGCGCCGGGAACACCGAGCCCGGGAAGCTGAAGTGGATCCCGTCGTGCTGCCGGGCCAGGACCCGGTGGCCGTCCGGATCGGTCAGGTAGTCGGTGTAGTGGCCGTGGTCCGAGGTGGGGTCGGCGACGTCGACGTACCGCAGGCCCGGCACGTTCGGCACGGCCGCGCGCACCGCGTCGTTGATCCGCGCGAAGATGTGGATCCACGGCGCCGAGCGCGGGACCGGCGGGCCGACCCAGTAGACGCGGCGCTGCGGATCGCCGGCGATGAAGTCGCGGGCGACCGCCTCGACCCGGCGCGAGTACTCGGCGTTCCAGACGTTCGACCCGACGTCGGCGCCGTCCAGCGGCCAGCCGTCGTTGGCGCCGAGCACCATGATCACCACATCCGGATCGAAGTCCACGGCCTCCTGCGCCGCCTCGTCGGACCAGTCGAACACCGAGGGCTGCGTCAGGCCGGTGCCGTTGCGCGCCTGCACCCGGACCTTGGCCGGCAGGTGCTCGGAGGCGACCAGGCGGGCCAGTTGCTGACCGTCGAAGTCGGACAGCGAGTCGCCGGTGACCAGGACCCGCAGCGGATCGGCGGCGGTGGCGTGCCGAACGTCCGCGGCGACCGGGGCCAGCCGCGGTTCGGGGTCCGCGGCGGGGGCGGTCGCCGGGCTGCCCGGCGCCTGGGCGGCGGCCGACGGCTGGACCACCGGCTGCTGCTGCCGGGCCGCGTCCTGCTCCAGATGCGTGCGCTGCCCGTCGTCACCGGTGACGCTGTCCGGGTGGCCGAGCATGGCGTCCAGCGAGGTGCGCGGGCGGTTCAGGTCCAGGGCGCCGGCGATGGCGTCCAGCGGATGCGCGACCGCCAGCACGGCGTCCCGGGTCGGCCCCGGCGGCATGCCGAGCCCGGCCCGGACCACGCCGGCGGTGTTCAGCAGCAGCGCGGTGATCAAGGCGATGCGGATCACCCGGCCGGCCTGGCGCGCGGAGGTGAGGGGTTCCTCGGATTCCTCGGACACTGCTCGCTCCTGTCGCCTAGAACCGGAAGTAGATGAACGGCGCCACGCCCTGTCCGCCGCTCACCGCGGCGATCACCAGCAGCAGGACGCCGAGGGAGACGCCCTGTGCGTAGACCGGGAGCGTGACGAACGCGGTGCGCAGCCGCGCGCCGACTCCTCGGGGGACCCACTGCATGGCGAGTGCGGCGGCGATGAGCAGGACGATCGTGGGGGTGAGGATGCCGGTGCTCGGGCCGCCGGCGAAGAGGCGTCCGAGGACGGCGAAGGCGGTACCGAGGTCCGGGGCGCGGAAGAAGACCCAGGCTAGGCAGACCACGTGGAAGGTCAGGATGCGTCCCACTGTGGTTTTCACCGGCTGGGGAATCAGTGCGGGGATACCGTCGCGAAAGCCTAGGGCTTTCGTAATAGAAGGCCACGCACGTTCCACCGCGAGACCGGCGCCATGGATACCTCCCCAGAAGACGAAGGTCCAGGCGGCTCCGTGCCAGAGGCCGCCGAGGAGCATGGTCAGCATCAGGTTGCGGTACGTCTTAAGGCTTCCCCCGCGGTTTCCTCCCAAGGGGATGTAGAGGTAGTCACGGAGCCAGCGGGACAGCGTCATATGCCAGCGCCGCCAGAAGTCCTGGAGGGAGCGCGCGGTATAGGGGCGGTCGAAGTTGCCGGGGAAGCGGAAGCCCAGAAGGAGCGCCAGGCCGATCGCCATGTCGGTGTAGGCGGAGAAGTCACAGTAGATCTGGACCGCGTATCCATAGACCGCCATTACGGTCTCTGTGCCGTTGTGGGCCTGGGGCGCGCCGAAGACGGGGTCGACCAGCTTGGTGCCGATCATGTCGGCGATGACCATCTTCTTCACCAGGCCACCGGCGATCAGGCCGAAGGCGCGCGCCATGGGGACACGGTTCGGGTCGCGCGGGGTGGCCAGCTGCGGGATGAACTCCGAGGCGCGGACGATCGGGCCGGCCACGAGGTGGGGGAAGAAGGACGCGTAGACGGCGTAGTCGAGGGGTTTGGCCAGCCGGGTGCGGCCGCGGTGGACGTCGACGACGTAGGAGATGGCCTGGAAGGTGTAGAAGGACACTCCCACCGGCAGGACCAGGTGCAGCAGCCCTAACGAGAGTCCCAGGGAGCTGTTGATGCTCTCGCTGAAGAAGTCCAGGTACTTGAAGACGCCGAGCGCGCCGAGGTCCAGGGTGATCGCGGTGATCAGGGCGGCGCGGCGGACCTTCTTCGAGGACTGACGGGCGATGACGGTGGCCGCGAGTTGGTTGACCACTGTGGAGCCCGCGAGGAGGAGGACGTAGTGCCAGTCCGCGGCGGCGTAGAAGTAGTAGGAGGCCGCCAGGATGAAGGGGCGCCACAGGCGTCGGCGCGGCATCAGCGCCCAGGACAGGGGCAGGACTACGGCGAAGAAGAGCGCGAACTGCACGGTAGGGAAGATCAAGGCGGCTGTCCCCGGGGGCCGGTTTCGTCAGGAAGGGTCGCAATACCCAACGAAACAGAACACAGACGGTCACGGTCTTCCCACCGGTCGAGATCGCTCTTAACTTGTCGGGTATGGCACCACTTCGCGCAGACGACCCGCGCCACCTGGGCGGATTCCGGGTGCTGACGCTGCTCGCCGTGGGCGGGATGGGGCGCGTCTACCTGGCGCTGGGCCCGGATCGGGAGGCGGTGGCGCTGAAGGTGGCGCGGCCGGAGCTCGCGGCGGATCCGCGGTTTCGGGCTCGGTTCCGGCGGGAGGTGGCGACGGCTCGGGGGGTGGGGGGTGGTCGTGCTGTCGATGCCAGCGGCGAGGCCGGTGCTGGCGATACCAGCGGCGAGCCTGGTGCTGGCGGCGGCGGTGCGGCGGATTCCGGCGGCGGGGCCGGTGCGGACAGTGCGGCCGGTGCGGGCGGCGCGGCCGCGGGCAGTGCGGGCGGCGGGCGGGTCGGCGGCGCGGCGTTGATCGCCCCGGTGGTGGCGGCGGATCCCGACGCGGAGCTGCCGTGGCTGGCGTCGGAGTACGTGCCGGGCCCGTCCATCACCGACGCGCTGCTGGCCTTCGGCCCGTTCTCCCCGGCGGGACTCCACACCCTGACCCACGGCTTGGCCCTGGCCCTGGCGGAGGTGCACGCGGCCGGGGTCGTGCACCGCGACGTGAAGCCCTCGAACGTGCTGGTGGCCCCGGACGGCCCGCGCCTGATCGACTTCGGCGTGGCCCGCGCGGTCGACGACGTCCCGCTCACCAGGGCCGGCGCCCTGATCGGCTCCCCGGGCTTCCTGTCGCCGGAACAGGCGGTCGGCGAACCCACGACCTTCGCCTCGGACGTCTTCGCGATGGCCACGGTCGTCGCCTACGCGGCCCGCGGCCAGAGCCCCTTCGGCGCCGGCGACGGGCCCGCACTGCTCTACCGGGTGGTGCACGAGCCGCCGAAGCTGGACGGCCTGCCGGACGATCTGGCCGAGCTCCTGACCGCATGTCTGGCGAAAGACCCCACGGAACGCCCGAGCGCGCCGGAGATCGCGGACCGCGTCGCACCGGCCGCCGACTGGCTCTCGCAAGCAGTGCTCGACGACATCGCACGGCGCGAGGCCGAGCTCGCCGCCTGGTTGGAGGTCACGGCCGCCGACCCGCTGTGGGTCCGGCCGGCCTCGGCGGCCCAGACGACGGCCTTCGACTCGGTCGCGGACTCGGCGCTGGACATCGCGAACGCGGTCGCGGCTCAGCCCTCGCGGATCGGGGCCAGGCGACGCAAGCCGCGGTATGCCGAGTCCAAGCCGCAGACCAACCCACAGACCCAGGTACATACCGAGGCGCAATCCGCGCTCAGCCAGGCCGCCAGCTACGAGCTCCGCAGGCCCACTCCCCCGCTCGGCTCGCCGGCCGACGGCATCCGCGAACCGGGCCTGCCGCGCGGCTCGGCCGAGCAACCGGCCGCCTCCGGCACACCATTGGACCTGCCGCACTACTCACCCAAACAACCGGACACCGCCGATAGCGAGCAGCACCGGCCCGAGCCCGGCGTCAAGGCAGCACATCAGCTCGGCCCGCAGCACGGGCCCGAGGCTCCGGCCGAGCACACCGAGCCGCCGCGACTCGCCACCGCCAAACCCGGCTCCGCCTACGCCGCGCACCTCGCCGAGTCCGCAGCCGACAACACCGAGCAGACGCGTCCCGACCACGCCACCGCCGCCAAACCCGGCTCCGCCAACACCGCGCACCTCGCCGAGCCCGCAACCGACAACACCGAGTCGCCACAACCCGGCCGCGCCACCGCCGCTAGACCCGGCTCCGCCTACGCCGCGCACCTCGCCGAGCCCGCAGCCGACAACACCGAGCAGACGCGTCCCGGCCGAGCCACCGCCGCCAGACCCGGCTCCGCCAACACCGCGCACCTCTCCGAGCCCGCAACCGACAACACCGAGTCGCCACAACCCGGCCGCGCCACCGCCGCTAGACCCGGCTCCGCCTACGCGTCAGTCCTACTCGACCCGGAGTCCGAACCATCTGGCACTGACCTGCCTGCCACCGAGCCCACTGCCAGCCAGCCGCCGACCACCCACCACCGAGCGCCCCGCCGTCGCTTTCCCGTCTATGCCGCCCTGGGCGCCTTCCTGGGCGGTGCCGTGGCCGCGACGCTCCTGCTGCTGCCCCACACCCGCCACAGCGCTCCGCCGCGCCCGCTGAGCCCGGCCACGTCGGTCTCCAGCACCTCCACCACCTCCACCAGCTCCACCACCTCCGCCGGGAAACCAAAAGCCGCTTCGCCCACCCCGTCGGGTGGGCGAAGCGGCCGGGTGAGCAGTCCGCGGACTACTTCCGCTTCAGGATCTCGTCGGTGACCTGCGGGACCACCTTGAACAGGTCGCCGATGACGCCGTAGTCGGCGAGCTCGAAGATCGGCGCCTCCTCGTCCTTGTTGATGGCGACGATGGTCTTCGAGGTCTGCATGCCGGCACGGTGCTGGATCGCGCCGGAGATGCCGGCGGCGATGTACAGCTGCGGGGACACGGTCTTGCCGGTCTGGCCGACCTGCGCCTGGTGCGGGTACCAGCCGGCGTCCACGGCGGCGCGGGAGGCGCCGACGGCCGCGCCGAGGGCGTCGGCCAGCTTCTCGATGACGGCGAAGTTCTCGCCGCTGCCGACGCCGCGGCCGCCGGAGACCACGATCGAGGCCTCGGTGAGCTCGGGGCGGTCGCCCTTGGGGAGCACGACCTTCTCCACGACCTTGGCCAGCTTGGCGGCGTCGGTCAGCTCCACCGAGACGTCCACGCGCTCCGCGGCGGCCGGGGCGGCCTCGGGGGCGGTGGCGTTCGGGCGCATCGCGATGATCGGGGTGCCCTTGGCGACCTTGGAGTGGGCCACGGTCGAGCCGCCGAAGATGCTCTGCTCGGCGATCAGGTCGGCGCTGACGTCGACGGCGTCGGTGAGGACGCCGGAGCCGGTCTTGATCGCCAGCCGGGCGCCCACCTCCTTGCCCTCGGCGGTGGCCGGCACCAGCACGGCCGCCGGGGCGTGCTCGGCGACCAGCTTGGCCAGCAGCTCGGCCTTGGGGGCGGTGACGTAGGCGTCCAGCTCGGCGTCCTCGGCCACGTAGGCCTTGGCGGCGCCGTACTCGGCCAGCTTCTCGGCCGCCTTGTCGTAGCCGGCGCCGATGAACACCGCGCTGGGCGTGCCCAGCGCACGGGCCTTGGTCAGCAGCTCCAGCGTGACCTTCTTGACCACGCCGTCGGCGTGGTCGACGAGGACCAGGATCTCAGCCATTTTCCAAAGCTCCCTTAGATGAACTTCTGCGCGGACAGGAACTCGGCGAGCTTCACGCCGCCGTCGCCCTCGTCGGTGACCTTCACCCCGGCGCTGCGCGGCGGGCGCTGGGCGGCGTCGACCACGGTGGTGGCCGCGGCGGCCTGGCCGACCAGCGCGGCGTCGATGCCGGCGGCGGCCACGTCCAGGGCCGCGACCGGCTTCTTCTTGGCCGCCATGATGCCCTTGAAGGAGGGGTAGCGCGGCTCGTTGATCTTCTCGACCACCGACACCACGGCCGGCAGCTGGGCCTGGACCACGTCGTGGCCGTAGTCGGTGAGCCGGTTCACGGTGATCGAGGTGCCGTCGATCTCCACCTTGGAGGCGAAGGTCAGCTGCGGCAGGCCCAGCCGCTCGGCCAGCATGGCCGGGACCAGCGAGGTGCGGGCGTCGGAGGCCTCCGAGCCCAGGATCACCAGGTCGTACTCGGTGGTGCCCAGGGCCTGCGCGATCGCGTAGGAGGTGGCGACCGCGTCGGAGCCGGCCAGCGCCGGGTCGGACAGCAGGATGCCGGAGTGCGCACCCATCGACAGGGCCTTGCGCACCGCGGCGTCGGCGCCGTCCGGGCCCATGGTCAGCACCACGACCTCGCCGCCGTGCGCCTCGGTCAGCTTGAGCGCTTCCTCGATGGCGAACTCGTCCATCTCGTTGAGCACCGGGTTCGAGCTCTCCCGGTCCACGGTCAGGGTGTCCGGGAGGAGCCGCTTCTCGGCCTCCGTGTCCGGCACCTGCTTCACACAGACGACGATTTTCATGATCGCTGTCCGACCTCCTGCTTGAGGGCTTCTCCGGTCTCTCCTCCGCAGCTTGCCATGGTCGGACCTGGTCGAGAAAACAGAGCTCCGATCATGGGGTCAAACGCGCGAGGTCTTCCCCATCCTGTGGTGCGGCCCGGCGGATACCGACGGTGCCGTCCGAGGGGATCGTATCCCGACAAAGTTACCGCTTGGTAGTGCCACCGGAAGCGACGCGCGTCACGTCCGGAGCGCGGCGAGCTCTGAGCCGAACGGGTGAACGACGAGCGTGGTGCTTACGGTAATCGAGTGACTACCGGGAGGGATGGGAAGCCGGTAGCCTGATCGAAACACATTGACCAAAGGGGGATGGTCCGATGTCCGGTCCGGGGTTCGCGTTCGAGGTACAGCCGCAGATATTGACGGCCTACGGCGACGCGCTGCACGCGCGGGTGGCGGAGCTGGCGATGGTCGGCGCGGTGGTGGCGGAGATGCGGGTGGAGCCGCGGTGGTTCGGAAAACTGCCGGCGGCGGAGTTGCTGGCGGAGCGCTGCGCTGCCCGGCGGGACGCAGACCTGGCGGAGCTCGGCGAGCTGGGTGGCTGGCTGGCGGAGGCGGCCCGGGGGCTGGCGGAATCGGCGGGGCGGTATTCGGC
>NZ_JAAFZA010000101.1 GCF_015356865.1 Catenulispora pinisilvae | reverse complement strand
CACCCACCCCGACCTGCCCCGCAAAGCGGATTGCGGATCTCCCCCCAGGATGCGCTAACCTAGTCACGCACCGCCGGACGGAGCCGCCGCAAACGGCACCCCGAGCGGGCGAGAACGATCCTGCATAGCTCAATTGGCAGAGCAGCCGGCTGTTAACCGGCAGGTTATAGGTTCGAGTCCTATTGCAGGAGCGCACGACGAACGTCTCCGCTCACGTGGGAAACCCACGCGATCCGGAGACGTTTGCCGTCACTAGGGGGAGTCGATCACAGGGGAGGGTTGATCCGCCACACCGCCGGGCAGATGCCCACCAGCGTCGTGAGCGGCGAGGCACTTCAGACTTGGGGCGTTAGCTCAGCTGGTTAGAGCAGGGGACTCATAATCTACTGGATCGCGGACTTTTGTCTCACCGGCCGACCTTAAGTAGGTCACACCAGTGCGCCGTGACCTGGCATTTTATTGTTTTGGCCGCTGCATGGTCTAGACAACCTGATGGATCGTTGATCTTTTGGTCCAGGTTTGGTCCAGGGAGCGTTCGCGGTTGGCCCCATCAAAGTAGCCGTTTCGAGAGGTGACGCATACCGCTGCGATCCTCACCTACGTACGATCCAGCGGATTTCTTGCTCCAACCAGCGGATTTTTGGGCTCGGGCGAATTTGGTCCAGGGCGTGGTCCAGGGCGAATGCATCCGAGTGGTTCCTGACCTGCTGCTTAGTGGCTGTCCGAACAACTTCGAGGAGCATCCCGGTTAGAGGCCCATCCCGCCTATGGTTACCAGCCAAGCGCCACGAACGGCTACACGGCCACGCCAAAGCGGCTTGTGATCCGATCGACCGCACCGCTGTGGGTTGCGGCGCGGACTGCTGCGGGCGGCCCACGTTGAACGTGGGCCGCCCGCAGCGGTGATGCCCGTGGGGCATCAGTTGAGACTCATCACCAATGTCGTCAGAGATGCTCTCGAATATGGCCGGATTCGTCGTAGCCGAAGACGGTGCTGGATTTGAACTGCGCAGGTAGGTAGGTCGCGATGTTGTCGATGATCTCGATGCGGAAACCTCGGGTGATCCCGAGCGTCCACGTGTCTGGTTGGTTGTAGGCAAACCCTGCGGGCTCAGCCATAGGCACCGGGTGTCTCTGGCCTGGGGCGCGACGATGACGTCGCAACACGATGAACGGGCAAAGGCGAATCGCCGCGCGCATGCATTCGGGATGGCCGGGCGGGTCGAGGTATCGGCGTTGAGAGTGACTCGCCGGACCGCCGACGAACGCGATCCAGTACCCCATGGGCTCCCCGCACAAGGAGCACCGGCGTTCACTGGCTAGGGCCAATGCAGTCGGCCCATTAACCGTAGTGAAGTCGACGATCTGGTCTCCATCGCGGTCATGGACACTGACCGGCGGAATTGGCAGACGGCGGCGCTCGTCCCACGGGCGTGCCGCAAGGGTGTCGGGGATCTGCAGGTCGGGAGGCATTGCAGGTCTGCCTGCCATAGGGGCTCCGTTCGTCAAGACGTCCTGCGTCAGCTCCGGCACGACGTACGTGGCCGGTGCGGCATCGACAAAGGCGCAGGTCGGGGATGTCGATGGACGTCAATGGACGCTCGAACATGCGAATTGATCAAGTCGTCGGCCTCGCGGCGTCCGGTCAGCCTTGAAGGACCGGGTCCGTTCGGCGCTGAAGCGCGGTACCTGGTTGACGCTGTCCTGTCTTGCCGCGTAGCCTCGGAACACAACGTCATACTCGGTACTCACGGCAGCGACCCACCGCATGGGGGACGCAGCCAGACAGGGAACCTAATGATGATCGCCATTGAGGCTCAGTCTGCCGTCCGCGCGCTTTACACCAAGTGCGCAGCTACTCCGCAGGACTACTGGCAGCAGCGGTGCGAACGCGCGCTCGACGAGTGCCTCCGCAACCCGCTTCGCGCCACCCCCTGGATGCACCAGGTCCGCAACGCACTCGCGAACGCCAAGAAGGTGCTCGACCAGCGCGACGAGATCATTCAGGCCGTCCCCTTCGACGACGTCGCCGACACCTACGCCCCCACCTTCACCGATGCGTTCGCAGCGATCGACATAATGCTCTGGTTGGAGCGCACCAACGGCATCACCGCTCCCGAGCGCGCCATCCTCCAAGACCTCGCCGCCGGCGAGGACGCCGAGAGCCTTGCAGACCGAGCCAACGTGCCGGTTACGAGCATGCGCCAGAAGATAAGCCGCGCCCGTTCCTCCGCGCGCAGGGCCTGGACCACCGACATGGCCGTCTAGAAGCGTGCCCGCATCTCGAACTACCGAAGCAAGGAAGCCGACCATGAACGAGCCGCTGTTCCAGAGTCCATCTGCAGGCGTGGAGAAGGCCAAGCAGGCCAAGGCGTCGGGGCGCACCGATCTGATAAGGATCGGACACGCCTTCGAGAGCTGGCGGGACGCCGGGTTCGACCTCACCGCTGCCGCCGGCGAGCCGATCGACAACTCAATCGAAGCAGGAGCCACCATCGTTCATGTCGTGACTCAGCGCGCCAAGGGCAACAAGGCGGTCGAGACCATCGCCTTCGCTGACAACGGCAAGGGAATCGCACCCGACAACTTGGCCCACGTTCTCCAAATGGGCTACAGCACGCGCTACGGCGAGCGCCGGGGTCTCGGGCGGTTCGGCGTCGGCCTCAAGCTGGCCACGCTCAGCGTCGCACGCCGGCTTGAAGTCATCACCCGCCCAGCGGGGTCCGACAAGTACTTCAGCGCCTACCTAGACCTCGATGAGGTCCGGGAAGGAACCCAGACGTTCATCGAAGCCGTCGAAGTCGACGGCTGGCCCGATGACCTCAAGCACCTCATGGGCGACCAGGGACGAGGAAAGTCGGACGGCAAGCCGTTCGGCTCCGGCACCCTAGTAGTGTGGCGAAAGGTCGATCGCATCGTAAGCGGTGGCCCGTTCGGGACGGCTCTTGACGAGCGCGACGCCGACCTTCGCAAGTTCATCGCAAGGGCCTACCGCAAGTTCCTCGACAAGGGACTGCAGATCACGCTCAACGACGCGCTGGTGACACCGCACGACCCGCTGTTCCTGATGGACAATCCGCGAGTCATTGCCCGCTACGGTGATGTTCGCGGGCGTATCGTCGACGAGGACAAGCTGATCGTTGAGGGCCACCCAGTGCGGATCATCGTCACGTTGGTGCCCGAGCCGTTCCGGCCCCGCGAGGGAGCTGGCGGTAACGTCGACGCCGACGAGAAGGACATCAAGGACCTGCAGATCAACCAGCAGAACGAGGGGCGGATCTCCTTCCTGCGCAACGGGCGGGAGATCTACTACGACATCATCCCGCGGTTCCTGCCCGAAGGCGTCAACCGCGGCGACCGGTACATCGGCATCGAGGTGTCCTTCCCCGCGGAACTCGACGAGTTCTTCCAGGTCCGCCACGTTAAGCGGGGCGCCGAGCCGGTCGACAAGCTCCGGAAGCAACTTCGCGACTGGCTCAACCGCCCGGTCAAGAACGCGCGCAAGGAGATCCGTGACTACTGGGGTGTCGTCAAGAACGCTCAAAGGCAGACCAGCCTCCCGCACAGCGAAGCCCTTGCCGCCTCCAGGATCGTCGAGCTCACTTCCCCGGAGGGGAAGGCAGGCGCCGGCAAGACACCTGCGGAGATCGAGCAGGAAGTCACTCAGATCATCGAGGACGTCCTCGGGGAAGAGGTGGTGGAAGCCGAGCCCGAGCGCGTCCAAGAGCTGCGGCGCACCATCGATGAGGGCCGGCTGTCGCTGCTCGACGGCAATTGGCAGGGCAGCGACCTGTTCGAGATCAGACACCTCAATGGCAAGGCGGTCGTGGTGCTTAACTACCGCCATCCGTTCATGCGGACCTTCTACGAGCCCGTGGCGGACATCGCCAATAATCTCAAGCCAGCACCTGACGACGCTGGCGGCGTCATCGATCTCGCCCGTCGGATTGAGTCAGCCTTCGACTTCCTGATCTTGTCCTACGCCAAGGCCGAGAACCTGCATCCTGATCCGGAGATCTACAGCGACCTGAAGACCCACTGGGCCATGAACCTCAAGAACCTCGTCCTGCAGTGGCAGTCCGGGAAGGACTGACACATCGACGCTAAGAACCGGCGAGCAACTCGCATCGATGCGCCGCAGGTCGGCGGTCCACATGATGTGACGGTTCCAGGGGATAGACAGTCGTCGTGCGCACCGCCGGGTAGTAGTGAATCGGACGACTCATCATCGGAGGGATGTTCTTGCGTGCTGGATAAGATCATTGATTTGGCCGGAGAGGTCTACGGCCTGGAGGTCTATGACCGGGGCGGAAGGCTCGACGTGGCGTGTCCTTGCTCGCCACTGGCGCTCATTTTCGAGCGGACTGCTGGCGGGGACATGTTCGTGGCTCTGCGATGCCGCGCACAATCCGAGTTCAACGGTGACCGGACTGACCTGCACGACGCGTACTCGTGGCTTGCCGCGGCCTTTCTGAGGCAGAGCGGTGTTGCCTCCAGCTCGCTCATTGACATCGACCATCCTGCGAGCAGGATCGCGGGCGAGCTCGACGGCAGGTACCTGGTCCCCGCACAGTCCAAGGGACCTCTGCTCTCGCCCGACGACGTTGGGCTGGGCATCGCACAGGAGCTGTTGACGAACCTGGCGCATCTTGAGGAGCGTGCGCACTTCACGGTCCCGTTCTGGCATCCAGACGTCGAGAACGACCGCTACTACGACTCTGTTGACCCAGAGGTCAAAGAGTGGAGCCAAGGCATCGCCCAGGTTCTCGGGAGCCGGAGCTCTGTGGACGATATCTCCACGTTCCGTTCGGGTGTCGGCTGGTACTACTACCGCACTGCGGACGGCACGATTGCAGTCATCGAATCCGACGACTTCGTGGACCTGATCGAGACGTTCAAGGTTGACCCCGAAGAGGAGATTGCCGGAATCAACGGGTTTCTGTACACCGGGAACGGCATCGACAACTTCGTCTCGCACGAAGCCCTCGCGCTTGCTGCGCAGGTACTCGACGAAGCGCGCCTGTCCACCACGAGCGCGCCCGCCACTGCTGCGTCGGTGATTCCCCTGGAGGACGGGCGTCATCATCGCCGGGATCTATCGCGCGGTCCTGATTCGTCTGGAGACCGGCTCGACCGGCTTCGCTCGCGAGCGCTCCCTTGTGTTGGAACGCAATCGCATTGAGCAGGAGCGGCTGTTTCCCCCGAGCGGCTTCAGCTGGGCCGCGACAATTGACGGCGGTAGGTTCGAGCGGCTGATCTACGACCTTCTTGAATGCGAGCCCGGCGTCCTCGAAGTTCGCGGTGTCGGCGCTGCCCGAGAAGGAGACGACGGCCGAGACCTGATCGTCCGATGGGTCACCCCGCCGATGCCCGCCGAAGTGACCGTCCAAGGCAGTTCTCCGATGAGGGAGCGGACGATCATCGTCCAGTGCAAGGCCCGCGCCAGGAGCGTCGGCAGGTCGGACTTGGGCAGCGGGGTCCTGGACACCATCTACAAGTACGAGGCGGATGGATACTTTCTCGCCACGTCGAGCCAGCCGGCGGTTTCCACGCTTGACCTCCTTGAGGTGATCAAACGGCGCGGCGACTACTTCACGGGCTGGTGGAGCAGGGCAGAGTTGGAGCTGCGCCTTCGACGTAATCCCCAGGTACTCAAGCGGTTCGACGACATCGTTCAAGTCCTCCCGTAGGCATGGCTGGCTAATCGTCCGCAGCCCGGACGCGGGAAGTAGTGGGCCGAGAAGCTAGGCGGCCCAGGACCGTGCCCGAAACACCCCGACGATCACGCAGCCGCCGATACCCTGGCCCCAGGACCAACTTCAGGGCGGGGTGATGGAAGCCTGGAATTCCGATCGGCGCTTGACGGCCATCGCCCGTAGTCAGCTCTCGGTGCCGGCCCGCCAGTGCCTTATCGATGGCCATCTCCGCCCAACGGACCGGATCCTCGACTACGGCTGCGGTCGCGGTGGTGATGTGCGCTCGCTGGGCCATCTGCGTCTCGACGCACACGGCTGGGACCCGTTCTATGAGCCGAACCCGGAAGCGCTCCGTCCGTCGGACATGGTGATGCTCACGTACGTCCTCAACGTCATTGAGGATGTGGAAGAGCGCCGTCGCACCCTGGAAAACGCGTGGTCTCTGACAACAAGAGTGCTCGTCGTATCAACCCGCTTGACGTGGGAACGCAACAAAGTCAAAGGGTCGGCCCTATCTGATGGGGTTGTCACCAGCCGCAACACGTTTCAGCACCTGTTCGGTACCGGCGAGCTGCGCAACTTGGTCGATGCAACCCTTGGCGTCCGCAGTGTTCCCGCCGCCCCCGGCATCGTCTACGCCTTTCGTAACGACCACGACCGGATCGCCCTCCTTGCCCGTCGGATCGTTCCGGACACCGCCTGGCTCGATTCCCAAGACACCGCCAGCGCACTGGCGGCTATTGTCGAATGGTTCGAGCAACGCGGTCGTCTCCCGCACCTCGAAGAGATCCCAGGAGACCTCGCAGTCCACGTCGCGCACCTTCGCCCTAACGAACTTCGCAGACTCGCGCAAAACGCCGCTGGTCCAGAGAGGGTCGGCGCGGCGTCCCGCCGCAGTACGCTTAACACCCTGCTTCTGCTCGGTGTCGAGTTGTTCAACGGTCGCGGCCCGTTCAGTAGCATGCCGCTCGCCGTCCAGATGGATGTCCGCGCCTTCTTCGCCTCCTACAAGGAGGCCTGCCGCCGGGCGGACCGGCTGCTGTTGAAGCTGCGCGATGACGCCTACGTACGCGGTGCTATGCGTGGCTCGACGGTCGGTAAGCTCACCCCCACTGCCCTCTATGTTCATCGCCGCGCAGCGGACCTTCTACCCGTCGTGCTGCGGCTCTATGAACACTGCGCGTCCATCGCCGCGGGCCGGCCAGCGGAGTGGGACCTGGTCAAACTCCACCACCAGGGCAGGGCTGTCAGCTACCTGCGATACCCCGAGTTCGATGTCGACCCGCATCCACGCCTCTCGTGGTCATACGTCGTCGATCTAACAACGCTCGAGGCGTCCTACACCTCATATGACGGTCGTGCCAACCGGCCGCTGTTGCACCGCAAGCACGAGTTCCTGGATCCTGCGGACCCGGCCTGCGGACTTTATCGGCGCCTGACCGGGGCCGAGATCAAAGCGGGGCTCTATGACCAGCCTCATCTCATCGGCACGGAGCACGGCTGGGAAGCGGAACTGGTGCGCTGTGACCGTGAGTTACGCGGACACCGCTTGGTTCGGCGCACCAGTGGTGCTGGCAACAGCGCAGGAACCGTTGACCCGGCTAGCTAGCGGGGCCAGGTCGCTACCGCCAGTTTGGCGAGGTGCTCCTGCCTTTTCTCGACCTCTGCGGACGTCCACGAAGGCGTGGCACCTACCTGCTTGGTGAGCGCCAATTCGGACTGCTGGAGGATCGGCGCTTTGGCCGCGAACGGCTTGTTGCCGATCTTGCCGTTCTTCCCCTGTGACAGCAGAACCATGTTACCCAAGCGGTAGGTCCATTCGCGGCGCTCGTCGTCCGTGCCGAAGTCCGGCCAGTCTGCTGCGGTCGACTTCTGCGGCAGGACGTGCTCGAGGTTCACCTTGGCGCCGTCGTCGTTGGGGATGAGTTCCGGCTCAGGGGTGCCCATAAAGGTACGTTCGAGTGCATTGAGATAGTAACGGGCGGTCGCAGCCTTGTTGACTGAGGCGATCGCGAAGGCGGCCTGGAATTGACTGTCGGTGGGGATCACTGTGGCAAGCGCGGCGCGTACCTGGTCAACGGTCTTGATTGAGCCGTCCCTGATGCCGACTGCAGCCTCGCAGTACTTCTCCTCTGTGGATCCCGAGTTGATGGTTTCGGTCACCATGCCCCGTACTGACCAGCTCACCAGTGCCGTAAGCAGCTTGCGGAGCTCCTTAGGCTCGAAGTGCACCATCGCGGCGAGCAGGAGAGGACGGTTGGGGGCCAGGTTTAGCAGGGCGAGGGCCCGGAGGTCGGCCGAGCCGCTCGCGCCGCACCCGGACCAGAATTCGTGCGTCGGAGTCCCGATCGCCGCATAGTAGTTTGCAGCCGTCGACAAATCCTCCGCGAACGCCCGCGCCTTGGTACCCGAATCGATGTCGCCCCTGATCGACGAGTACAGGTAGCGCACCGAAGTGAGTCCGTGCTTCGAGCTCCAGAAGTGGCGGAGAAAGGCGGTGAACTTAGCGTCCGCCGCCGTCAGCTCCAGCGCGCCGAGGCTGAGCATCCAACGGTCTCGGACGAAGTCGAGGTTGCTGCTGCCTGCCCGACCGTAGAGGAAGTTCTTCAGCAGGTCGGCGGTGGTGAGGTCGGCGCCACGGTTGTTGAGCGTCTCGAAGATGACGTAGGCGTCAGCCTCCGTGGGGACCTCGATGACCGCTATCCGAACGCGACTTTTCAGGAAATCGGCCCATGCCAGGAGCCGCTCCACTGACTCCTGGCCAGCGGCCGTGGACAGCTCCTTGACCTTGACACCAAGGAAGTCGAACGACCGCCTGATCGGTGCCTTCTGCGAGCCTGCGGGCGGCTCCATTCCCGATGCGATATCGCGAAACAAGCCATCGTCCTCGGGATTGAGGACGAGCCGCGGAATCTTGCCTTCGGAGTGCAGAGTCTCCCTGGCTAGGTAGTCCCGCTCGATGACCTCGGCCTTGTTGCTCTTGAGCGCGGCCAGCTCGTCACGAAGTGCCGCAATCAACAGTGACGTCGTGACAAGGCGCTGCTGCCCGTCGATGATCGTCTTGCGGACCTTCACCCCTTCGGTAGTGATAACCACCGTGCCGATGAAGTACTCGCCTCCCCGTTTGAAGGCACGCGTCAGGTCTTCCCAGTAGGCGACGACCTCTTCCTCGGGTTTCCAGCGGTATGACCGCTGATACATCGGAACGCCCAACTCCTGCATCTCAATGAGCTCGGCGACTCCAAGAAGAGTGAACTTGATGGCGGTCGTGGACGACTCAGGGTGATGAGATGGCGACATCCTCCAAGCCTACCTGCCGTCGAGTCGTGATCACCGTCCGTACCTGGAGTTGCCGCGCTCCCGTCGCGCCGGCCAGGCAGTCCGCCGACGCGTGCAGCGACACCCGAATTCGAGCGCCGCTCGGCACGTACGGCATGGCCTCGTACCTGTCGGTCGCGCAGTTCCACGCACGCGCAGATTGACCTACAAGAGTGCGCGAACGCGCGATACGGCTTCCGGCCAGTCAGCAGGCGGGCTGAGGTGCGACCACGAGAGGCGTAGCGCTCCGAGGACCTGGTCCTTGGGAACCCCCATCGCAGCGAGGACGTGGCTGGGTTCGTAGGAGGCCGATGTGCAAGCAGAACCGTTCGACACTTCGATCAGCTCGCGCCAAGCGACCATGACGGCTTCGGAGTCGAGACCAGGCAGCGACACGTTGAGGACGTGGGGAAGACAGTTTTCGTGCTCGCCGTGCAGGACAGGGTTGAGGGGAGCAAGGCCGGCGATGACGTCGGCGCGATATTTCTTGCAGGCGGCCTGCCGTGCGGCGTGTTCCTCGAAGGCGAGTTCGGCGGCACGGGCGAATCCAGCGACGAGAGGGACGGGGAGGGTGCCGGGACGTAGTCCGCGCTCCTGGCCGCCACCGACCGTCAGCGGGGTCAGCGGGGGGCGGCGGTAGCCGCGGCGCCGCGCAATGAGGGCGCCGACTCCCTTCGGGCCGAAGACTTTGTGCGCGGACAGCGACATGAGGTCGATGCGCCGGTCCAGCAGGGGCGCCGAGTGCTTGCCGTAGGTCTGGGCGGCGTCCACATGCAACCAGGCTTCGTGGCCGACGAGGCCCGCACAGATCTCTTCGATCGGCTGGATGATCCCAGTCTCGTTGTTGGCGGCCATCACCGACACGAGCAGCGTGTCAGGGCGTACAGCCGCAAGGACATCCGCAGCGGCGACGCGACCGTGCTGGTCGGGTTGGATCAAGTCGACTTCGAAGCCTGAATCCTCGAGGCGCTTGAGCGGTTCAAGCACGGCCTTGTGCTCGATCGAAGTGGACACGATATGGCGGTGATCAGTGCGCAGCCCCTCCGGGGCGATGCCGAGGACAGCGATATTGTTGGCCTCCGTCGCCCCCGAGGTGAAGACCACCTCGTCGTCGCGTGAGCCGAGAGTCTGAGCGATCACGGATCGTGCCCGGTTTGCGATCTGTTGCGCGCGTTGGCCGTGCTCGTGGGTCCGACTACCCGCGTTGCCGTAATCTTCGAGGAAGAGCTGCATGATCTCCTCGGCGACGCGCTTGTCCACCTGAGTGGTCGCGTTATTGTCCAAGTACACTGTCATACCAATACCTCACAGCCATCCGTGTCGCATCTGGTAGTAAGTGTCACACCTTGGAGGGGAAGATGTTGCCCCTTCGCGGCGCGCCAGAGTTGACCACCCTTACGTGAACACATAACGTAACACTGTGCCTGCTACGTCAACCAAGACGCCTCGCAAAGTCCCAGCCGCCGCTGAGGTCGCGCCCACAGATAGCGCCTCGCCTGCTACAAGAATCGGGGCATATGAGTACGTATTCCCGGCAATCCGTGGCGTCCAGGCGGGTCGCGTCTATTTTGTATCGATGTGTCCGTTAAAGCTGCTCCCCAAGCTTTTTGTGTGGGTGGATGACGATCTCCCTGTTGAGCTCCGCGCGCAGCGCACCCTTAACAAGGGGCGCATCCCGGAGATGGTTCATTATATCGAGGAGAATCCGACAAGTTATACCTTCTCGGCAATCACCGCTTCGGTGGATGCGCAAGTCCATTTCTCCCCTTATGGGGGTGAGGAGCACGGCACCGTCAACGGGGTGCTGCGCGTTCCGATGGACGGCCGATTCATCATTAACGACGGACAGCACCGCCGGGCGGCCATTGAGCAGGCGCTGAAGTCCAACCCGGCGTTGGGCGAGGAGACCATAGCGGTCGTGTTCTTCATCGACAAGGGACTCGACCGCTGTCAGCAGATGTTCGCCGATCTGAACCGCCACGCAGTGCGCGCGTCCAAGTCGCTTGGAGTGCTGTTCGACCATCGGGACCCGCTGGCGGCGGCGACCCGCGAGGTGGTCTCGTCCTCCCTGGTGTTCCGCGGCTATGTCGAGATGGAATCGACGTCGCTGGCCAAGGCGTCGCGCCGGCTGTTCACGATCTCCGCGATCCATGGGGCGCATGAGGAGCTGTTCCGTGGCCAGGGGCAGCTCAGCCAGGCCGAGATGACGCGGCTGGCGTTGGCCTTCTGGGACCAGGTCGACCCGCAGTTCCCCGAGTGGTCCGAAGTGCGACACAAGCACATGCGCTCCCCGGAGGTCCGCCAGGACTTCATCCACTCTCACGGGATCGTCCTGACCGCAGTGGGCCGGATCGGGAACAGCCTGCTGAAACAGGACGCGGACCCGGAATCCTGGCGCGCGACGCTCGGCAAGCTCAGTTCCCTGGACTGGTCGCGAACCAATGCGAAGTTGTGGGAGGGCCGGGCTATCGTCGGTGGCCGGGTCAGCAAGGCCACCTCGAACGTCATGCTCACCACGGCGGCGATCCGCACGCACCTGGGCATGCCGTTGGAACCCGATGAGCAGCGCGCCCAAGACGCATACTGCAAGGAGCCCCGTTCGTGACCACCATGCTTCCCCTGATCCCCTCGCCGAAGAAGCGCAACGCGCCGCCGTTCGGCGAGGTGGGGTTGGGCGAGACCGTACGCATGCTCGTCGCGGAGATCGCAGCGTTGTATCAGGCGGATGCGATTCCTTGGGTGGTCGGCTACTCAGGCGGCAAGGACTCCACTGCCGTGCTGCAGCTGGTCTGGTACGCCCTGGAATCGCTGCCACCGGAGGAGCGCACCAAGCCAGTCCACGTCATCTCCACCGACACGATGGTCGAGAACCCGGTCGTGTCCGCATGGGTTACCCGGAGCCTGGATGTGATGCGTGCCAAGGCCGAGGACCTCGGGCTGCCGCTTGCCCCGCACAAACTGACACCGGAAGTCACCGACACCTTCT
This sequence comes from Catenulispora pinisilvae, assembly GCF_015356865.1. Lineage (GTDB taxonomy): Bacteria > Actinomycetota > Actinomycetes > Streptomycetales > Catenulisporaceae > Catenulispora > Catenulispora pinisilvae. The sequence goes on along the minus strand of NZ_JAAFZA010000101.1, from coordinate 23,173 downwards.
GGGTAAACCTGATCGGCAAGGGCTACCCGGCGCCACGCCCCAAGTTCCGCTGGTGCACCGAGCGCTTGAAGATCAAGCCGTCGAACTCCTTCATCCGCAGCATGGTGCGCCAGCACGGCGAGGCGATCCTCGTGCTCGGAACCCGCAAGGCTGAATCGGCCGCCCGCTCCAAGGTCATGACCAAGCTGGAGGCCAAGCGGGTCCGCGAGCGGCTGTCGCCCAACGCCAGCCTGCCCAACTCGCTGGTCTACTCCCCGATCGAGGCCTGGAACTCCGACGAGGTATGGATGTACCTGATGCAGGTACCCAACCCGTGGGGCTACTCCAACAAGGACCTGCTGACGATGTACCAGGGCGCCACCTCGGACTCCGAGTGCCCGCTAGTGGTCGACACCTCCACCCCCAGCTGCGGCGACAGCCGATTCGGGTGCTGGACCTGCACACTGGTCGACCAAGACAAGTCGATGACGGCGATGGTCACCAACGACGCAGAGAAAGAGTGGATGCTCCCAATGCTGGAGCTCCGCAACAAGCTGGACGACCCGGAAAAGGACAGGGAGTGGCGCGACTTCCGGCGGATGAACGGCTCGGTCCAGCTATTCAACGACCGGCTGATCCCCGGCCCCTACACCCAGGACTCGCGCGCCATGTGGCTGCGCGACCTCCTCACGGTGCAGGAAGAGGTGAGGCACAATGGCCCGCCTGAGGTCGGAGACATCGAGCTGATCAGCCTGGCGGAGATGGAAGAGATCCGGCGGATCTGGGTGGTCGACAAGCATGAGTTCGAGGACATACTCCCTGCGGTCTACTCGGAGGTCACCGGACGGGAGTATCCCGGCCGCCCCTTGGACGAAGCCCTGCCGCTAGGCGCAGTGGAGATCGAGCTGCTGGCTGAGATCTGCGGGGAAGACCGGCTGCACTTCGAGACCGTGCGCGCACTGTTGGACATCGAGCGCCGGCACCGTAACCAGCTGCGCCGCGCCGGTCTATTCAAGGCGTTGGAAACGACCATCACCCACGGGTTCTACACCGACGAGGACGACGCCTTCGCCTACGCCAACCGGCGGCGGGACGTCACCACGGGCGGTGGCACCACGCCGTCGCCCAGTGACATGGCCAGCGCCTACATCCAGCCAGCCATCGAGCCCTACCGGCCGCCGACGCTGTTCGACGCCGACACCCTTGAATCGGACAATTAATGATCTTCGAGGAGTTAGTCCTCACTGACGTAGGACCGTTCAAAGGCGAGCAGCGCATCCCGTTGGCACCGCGCTCCAGCGACCGCCCGGTCGTCCTGTTCGGCGGCCTAAACGGGGCCGGCAAGACCACCGTGCTCGAGTCCTTGTTGCTAGCCCTGTACGGTGGCCACACGCCGGGCAGTGCACGGCGAGCACGCAGTTACGATGCGTATCTTCGCCACCTGATCAACCATGAGGCTGACCCGGCTCGTGGAGCACAGGTCGAGCTGGCGTTTCGTGCCGTGCACGATGGCGCTTGGCGCTCGTTTCGGATACTGCGCCGCTGGAGTCTGACGGCTGACCGCATGCGTGAGACGGTGACCGTCACGCGTGACGGCATGCCTGATTCGGTGCTGGCCGAGAACTGGACGGAGTACGTCGAGACACTCGCCCCGCGGGGTGTGGCCAATCTGTTCTTCTTCGACGGCGAACAGATCGAGGCGTTCGCGGATTTGGATGTGGCCAAGGAGCTCGTCCGGACCGCCATCGGCGGACTGCTCGGGTTGGATCTGGTCGACCGTCTCCAGGAGGACCTGACGGTCCTGGAGCGGCGCAAGCGTCAAGCCGCCGCTGCCAGCGAAGAAGAGACGGAGTTCCTGCGTTCACAGCAGGCGCTGCTGGAGCGGACCCAGGGAGCTGAATCCGACGCCCGGCTCGCCGTCGAGCACGCCGAGAAGGCTGTCGCGGAGGCGCGGGACAAGGCCCGGACTGAAACCGCGCGGCTGACTCGCGAAGGCGGCGAGCGGTATCAGGCAGAGGCGGAACTGCGTGGGCGCCTCAAGGAGGTGTCAGCGGTCAAGGACGGTGCGCACAAGGCCCTGATTGACGCCCTCGGCGGCGTCGGGCCTCTGCTGCTCGTCGCTCCGCTGCTGGAGCGGGCCATCACCCAGGCCGGTGCCGAGCGGCACCAGGCCGACAACCAGACCCTGGCCAACCTCCTCGTCGACCGCGACACCCAACTGCTGGAGCTTCTGCAGCAGAACAAGGCCGCTGCCAAAATCCAGCAGGCGGTGTCCGGGTTCCTGACAACCGATCTCGAACAACGCAGAGCCGGCGACGGGGTGCCGGTCGTGCTGGGCACCAACGCCCACGTGTTGGCCCTGAGCGAACGCCTAGTCGGCAACGACCTCGCGGACGAGCGCATCTACCTGACAGAGTGCGTCGAGGATCTGGCTGGTGCCCAAAGCACCGTCGATGATGCCGAGCGAGCCGTCGCCGCGATCCCGCAGTTCGACGCCGTCGAAGCCACGCTCAACGCACATCGTGACGCCACCATGATGCTGGCCCAGGCCGAAGCCCGCCTGGGCATGCTGAGGGAGGAGCTGGACGAGGCGATCGACCGGCGCAAGCGGGTCGAGCGGACCGTCGAAGACGAGCTCAAAGAAGCCAACAAGACCCTGCTCGACTCCGAGGAGGCTGTGCGGATCATTGACCACGCCGCCCGTACCCGAGAGACCCTCGCTCTGCTACGCGCCGCAGCCACCAAACGGCACGTCCAGCGTATCCAGGCGCTCGTGCTGGACTCGCTACAGTCGCTGATGCGCAAAGACAACCTGATCAGCGAGGTGAAGATCGATCCAGACACCTGCGCTGTGGAACTACTCACCAACAACGGACGGCCGGTCCGGCCACGGAGCCTGTCGGCCGGCGAGCGGCAACTGCTGGCGGTAGCGCTGCTGGCGGGCCTGGCCAGGGCTTCCGGACGGATGCTTCCGGTAGTGATCGACACCCCGCTGGGCCGACTAGACCAGGACCATCGCAAGCGCCTGATCCGGCGTTACCTTCCGCACGCCAGTCACCAGGTGATTGTGCTGTCGACGGACACCGAGATCACCCCTGAGGTCCTGGACAAACTCGGCGACTCCGTCAGCCACATGATCAAGCTCGAGCACGATCCGGAGTCACGCTCCACGATCGTCACCGAGGGGTACTTCCAACGCGAGGCCGTGCAGTCCCGCGCCCAGGCGCAGGAAGGCGGCGAGGACCTGTGAGCACGCGCAAGACGAAAACCCAGTCGGCGCTGGCACTGGTACCGCCGCCGGAGGTGGTGCGTCTGGGTTCTGACATCCGCGACACCCTAACGACTCTCAAGCGCCGTACCGGCGTGGCCAACTCCAACGTGCTGTGCCGCTGGGCACTGTGCCGCTCCCTGGCCGAACCGAGCGCTCCGACCAGCCCAGCGGCCCCCGACAACACCGTGGAGATCGCCTGGAAGGTCTTCAGCGGCACGGCCGGCGACCTGTATTGGTGGCTGTTGAAGATGCACTGCCACGAGCTGGGGATGCCGTTGGACGAGACGACTCTCAATACCCAGCTGCGCTGGCACATCGCACGCGGAGCGTCCTATCTCGTGGGCGACAAGGAGATGCGCGACGCGACCAGTCTGGCGAACCTGGCCATCGTGCCCGAGACGGCGTAGTTAGATCCGGTCGCGGCTTCCGGAGGTCAGTCAGCCAGCCCTTCGGTGATGTACGCCGCGGTGTACACGCCCCAGTAGGAGCGCAGATCCGCGTACGCCGACTCGGGTTCCCGGTGCATGTTCTCGGCCTTGGCGTACGCCATCAGCAGCACGTCCAGCGCGATGTCGACCTTGCCCAGCAGTTCCTTGACCTCTACAGCGCTCAGATCGCCGACGTCGGCCGCCGCGGCGGCCTTCACGACGTCGTAGACCTGGGAGATGAACGGGTGCCGGTGGTTGAGCTTGAGGATCGACTTGCCGGACAGGTGGGTGATGTCGAACATCTCCTTGCCCGGCCACTTGCCGTCGACCACCATCAGGCTGCGCTCGTCGAACGTGGCCCGCAGCTCCTCCATCACCTGTTGGTTCGCCGGCTCCGCCGGGTCGATCCCGAGGTCCTCGGCGACCTCCTCAAGGCTCTCCTGGATCTGCTCCTCGGTGGCGTCCATGTTGGCCCGCCCGGTCGGCGTGGACTTCTCGGCGCGCTTGACTGCCGCGACCGCGTGCTCCCGCTTAGTGTCCGCAGGCCCGGCGTCCTTGCGCTCCTCCTCGTTCCAGTCCGCGCGGATGAGATCACGAGCCGCCTTGACGGGCTTGGCAAGGAAGTCACGCAGCTCGGTACGCAGCCTGGCCACCGGCTCGGCGCCGCGCTTGACGTTGCGCACCTGGAAGTGCTCGTCCAGGTCGGCCGGGAAGCTAACCTGCACGCCGATGAAGCGGTCCAGGTCGTTGTCCTTGGCTGCGCCCGGCAGCATCTTCGGCACGATGTCGTAGTAGATCTCCCGTCCGTTGCGCAGCATGCTGATCGCGCGGGCGTTGTCGTCGCCCAGGTAGAGCCGCTTGAACGGCTTGCCGCCCTTGCCCTTGACCCGCCGCGTCGCCAGAGGGGCAAGCGTGACGACCACGTCCACCATGTGGCCGTCGATCCGGAAGGACTTCTTCTCGACCTCGATCCCGCGCAGGTCCTCACCGAACTCGCTGATCACCCGGGGGCTCGGCAGAAGGAACGTCGGGTCGTACAGCTCCAGCATCTGGCCGTCCAGCTCGATCCGCCGGCCTTCGCTCAGCGGGATCCGGTAGGCGCGGACCAGGAACCGCTCCAGCTCGGTGATCCGATCGTTCAGCGACTCGTCGAAGAAGCTCGGCTGCGCCGACTTGCCAGTCGGCAGCCGGTCGATCTCGCTCCACACCACCAGCGTGCCCGAGGCGAACGCCTCACTAGTGGCCGGGTCGACCATCAGGTCAGCGAACTCGTCCGGGAACGCCTCGACGACCTCGACCCGCAGCTCCTCCTGCGCCTTAGCGCGCACGGCACCCAGGCTCAGCGCGGTACGGAAGATGCGCGTCTCGCCCTTCGGCCGGGTGTACACCTCGACGGCCTCGCCCTGGGCGAGGCTGGCCAGCTTCAGCCCCATCCCGAAGCGGCCGTACCCGACCCGGGAGTTGTACCGGTTGGAGTAGCCCAGCGACAGCACGTTCGCCAGAACCTCCGGGATGATGCCGTCGCCGTCGTCGGCGAACGCCATCTTCACGATCGCGGTCTCGTCGCCGGACTCGACAGCGCGGATGCGCACCAGGGTGGCGTTGGCCTCCAGGGAGTTGTCGACGATCTCCCCGGCCGAGGCCGAGAGGTCATAGCCGGAGTCCCGGGAGCTCTCCAACGCCTGGCCCGCCTGTGTCAGCGGTGCGCGGTACTTCTCGGGGTCGAAAGTGCCAGTAGTCACGGGTTGCTCCTCGGGTTTGGGACGAAGCGCTCGATGGGATGGCCGAGCGGTCTGGACAGGCGCGGGAGCGCCCATTGGTCACGGCAGAACGGACAGTGGATCTTGAGGTGGTCTGGCGCGTCCGGGTGGATCAGGTTACTGAGTTGCGGGCGCAGTGCGTGGAAAACGGCGCACTCCATGGTGTAGGCGTGGACCTGACTCCAGTGGGTGTTGAAGGAGAAGAACTCTGCTCTGCGGCTGTAGGCATGGCGAAGAAGTCGGCGTCGCAGACAGACGTCGGACCGTCCGACATAGGGCGGCGCCGCTGGGGAGTACAGCAGGTAGCTGCCGACTCGCCGGGCTGGAACCAACGCACGCACCAGCCATGGCGTCAGCCGGTACAGCCGGTGAGTATCGGAGACATGGACTAGCTCTTCATCGTGCGCGTCAGCCAGTTCAGTCACGTGGTGAGCCCATCCAGGCACACCGTGTACTCGATCGCGGGAGCGGCTCACCGCTGGCATGGAAACTGCGATTCACTTGGGTAGCCCATCTGCTCTGCCTGCGTCTGCCATACGGTCAGTCGCGGGTGCCGGGGCGAGGTCGCCCTCTATCTCTTAGTGGGGGGTGACGGACGAAGTTGTTGCGTGCCCTGAGACAACTTTTTGCCCCGAGCCGTGGCGTCGCCCGCGGCGCCGGTTCCAGGCCGTCGAAACACCGGGTGCGGGTGTAAGGCTTCGAGGTGCTCGCCGCCGTCGTGCCCCGCCAATCGGCGGCGACGCTGACAATGACGACCAGTTCTAGGTGCCCGCACAACTACGGCGAGGATCGGACTCACGTCCCAGAGTTGGCCTGCCAGACATGGGCTGGCATCGCGCCTCAGCGAAGGCCAGGTGTTCCTGGCTTTGCAAGCTGGCGCCGTCGACTTCCGAGGGTTGGAGCTGGACGACTATGCCCCACCCTATCGGCCCTGAGTGAGAGGATCATGTGAGCGCCCGAACCCGCGGTGTTCAGAACGACTCCGGGCTGCGGATAGCGGTTTCTCGGGCGCCCGCCAGTCTGCTGGACTATGAGGGATAGGCGGATCGCCAGTCCCGTACAGGGAACAGACACCTGATTCCTTACTGCATGCTCGCTTCTGTCCAGCTCTGCCCATCTATCGCGATTGAGCGTCATCGGCGCGCCGCTGGCCACCGGATCCACACGGACACGGCCAGCCCGGCTGGGTACGGCCACGGGCAGCCCAACCGCCGTGGTTTTTGCGGTAGGCGCCGGACTGATCAGGACACGCCGCCGGAAGAATCCTGCGGTGCTGAATGCGGGGGCAGGACCCATTCGGACGGATCCGGCCGGGCCCATCGACCGGTCGGCGCCCGGCCTGGCCGGTACTCGTAGCTGAACTGCGAGCTGATTTCGGTGCCGTCGGGCGTGCGCTGCTCAAGATAAGACTTCATCTGCTCCAGCAGCTGGCGCCCATCGGGCTGGACGATGGTGGCGTCCGCATGCTCATCCGTGCAGTGGATCATGAACCAGTCCGGCGTCCCACCGCCGTCAGGGGTGAGGACCTGCTCGGCTGAGCGAATGAGCATATCGAAGATGTCTCTACCGTCCAGCGGCTCGCCGTCGACTCCCCGTACTGATACATCCATGCGGTGCCTGTGCCGTTCGGGCCGGCCTTTCTCTTCTGGAAGGTCGCTGTCGTGGCGCGGAGTGAGCACCAGCCAGCCGCGTTCGAACTCCGCATCCAGACTCGGCCAGGACCGGTCGTGCGTCGCTTGGGCCAGAGCCAGGCGGGGCACGGACCGATCCACGCCACAGACCGCCAGGTGACCTCGGCACGCCACGATGCCGTCCCAGCCGATGCCATGTTCGGCCAGCAGCCGCACCACCGTTGGGGAGTAGCGGTTCACCGCGTTGTCCTCCCAAGGGCTGAGGCAATCCGCGTGCGAAGTGTCGAACGGCCGGTATGTCGCCGAGGGGCGAAGTGTTGGGTTGTCGTCGAAGTTGGTCTCGGCGCCCAACACATCGGGAATCGGCGCGTTCACACCCGCTGCGGCGCTCGACAACAGGCCAGGGTCGTTCGCGGCCAGTCCAGCGCCGATGGTGAGGTCATGGACAATCCGGTGTGCGGCGATCATCACGGCAGTGCCGAGTGCCACGCTTGCGCTGTCGGGGATGTAGTCCTCCCAGCTGTCCAAGCCGGCAGCGGCCTGAAGCAGACCCAGGTAGCGTCCCCCGTGAGTACGGTCGCGCCGTGCTACGCCTCCGACCAACGTCTTGACCGCCAGCCAGCTTCGCCGTCGAAGAACGTCGTCGCGGACGGTGCGCAGGGACGAGCAGGCCACGGCATCGGCGCTGACGTGGCCGGTGCGGTCTGGGATGATTGCCCGGTCCAGTGCGCACGCCAAGGTCACGACCGTCATGCCGAAGAAGTCGTCGGTGTAGCGGGGGCCGCCAGCTGTCTCCAGCTTGGTCCACTGGTCGGGCATGCGGTGGCGGTAGTCGGCGGCGAACGCCTGCGCATACTCAAGGCTCGTCGACCAGGCTCGCAATGACATGCCAGCCACGGTAGGACGGATCATCACGCAGGGGTAAGAGGCTTGAGGAAGCAGTTGTGCTATCCATGCTTTTTCGTGACCACAGTCACGGGTAGGGTTCACCACATGACGATCGTCGCCATATCAGGGTCTTGCTGTAGTTCGGCTTCCTACGCGCCGCAGAGTGGTCTGGAGTTGTTGTCATGAACGGCGACGCGGAGTGGGCTGGGGCTGTGCAGCAGGTGTCTCTGTTACTGCCGGACAACATCGACTCCGAGACGCTGCTAGCGTCGATCGGGCATGGCGTGGACGGCAACCTGCCGGCCGGGCCGGTGGCCACGTTCCTCGCGCTGGCGGCCTTGTCGATCTCGCAGCACGAGAAGGTAGCGGTGCCGCGGCTGCCGCTGGATCGGATCGCGGCACTCCTAGACTTCGAGGAGCTGACGCGAGGGCTGATCGACCCCGAGCATCGGCCTGCCGGGGTCGGTGATCAGGAGTGGGACCAGCTCGCGGAGTACGGCCAACCTGAGTGGGAGCCGGTGTGGCAGATGCTGACCGAGCTGGCTGTGGACCTGGTGGCCGATCACACCCAGGCGTGCCCCGTCGAGCCCGGTGCGCCGGTGCGGCTGGAGGATCTGCTTCGCCACCGGGGCGCCTACCAGGTTCCGCACCGCGTGGTCGGCTGCTTCAGCAGCATCGCCATCGATGCGGCAGCTGCATGGTGGGCCGATCAAATAGACCGGCATCCGGATCCGGCCGCAGAGGACGCCCGCCCGATAGCCCCGGGCTATGCCGCGACCGAGGGACAGGCCGCCCTCTTCCGGCAAGAGCTGAAGCAGCAGATCATCCGAGGCATCAAGGAGCGGATCCAGCCCGGTCATGGCGGACTGCGTCTCAGGCCATTGAGTACCAAGTCCGGTAGGCACCTGACTGAAGCGTACGAGATCGAAGTCCGGCCAGCCTATGCGCCCGACGCGGTTCTGCACGCCGCCTTGGAGGCGGCCGAACTCAACTCGTCCGTGCTGCCGTTCGCCGCCCTGATGGTGCTGGCCCCGCAGGTCGTCATGGTCCACGACGCCGACTCCACGCAGACGATCATCTGGAAGCACCCGGTGCTGCCGCCGCCAGCGTGCCTGCGTAACGAATACGACAAGGACAACGACATCACGTTGTACTGCGTCCAACCCATGTGCCACGAAGGCGACCACGTCTTGCGCCCCCGCGCCGCTGAGGGCTGGTCCCGCGAAGCCGAGGTCCCCCTTTCCGGCCACGACACACCGCCGGCAGGCAACTAGCCCGATAGGCTTGATCAGCGGCCGAACATACCGATATGGAGACGGGATCGGCGTACAGCAGATGAGCACACAGAAGAAGACCCGAAACGACGAGTCCGCACAGCGCCCAGGCCCCGAGGCTGTGGAGTTCACTGTGAGATTCTGGGCTAACCTGCTGACCTCGCCGCAGACCGACTTCGACTTCGTCAAGCCGGATGGAAGCACGCTGACCACGAATATGCCAGGCGCCGCGCGCGCCCAGTTCCCGGCGACCACCGAACAGATCACGGTGTTCAGCACACACCTGCTGGCCGCCATCGAAGATCCCCGTGGCCGCCGGTTCGGGACCGGGCGCGGCGGCGTTGAGCCGACGCGTGACCTCGGGCTGAACGGCCACCCCGGTTTCGTCATCAGCAGCGTCGGTCGACTGTGCCCGCCATTGCAGCAGGCGGTGGCAGCGGCAGGCCTGACGATATGGCACCTCGGTCTGGGCGTGACATCCCGCACCATGCCCGCCTACGTATCGGTGACCTTGAAGCAGGACGAGCCCGAAGCCCTGGCCTGGCTGCACCCGAGCATAGACCTGCCGCAGTGCCCGGCCACGAGACCGGCACCAGGCGGGCGAACCGCCAGCTGGGGCGAAAGGTTCCGCTTCAACCGCCGGTCTACACACGACCAATGCGCGCACACCAAGTTCCACACAGGCGACCACGGAGACTGGACGACCGCGGAACGCCCGGGAAGGAATATGAGATGACGACAGCCCTCAAGGACCAGACGCACCAGGAGCTTTGGCAACAGGCCCTCGAGCGCGCCGGCACCATCGTCGATCCGGCCCACGGCGGCGAGGACAGCTTCGACTTCCTCGCGATCCGCGGCCTTATCGCCGTCGTCGACTACGCCGTGCTGGCCACCGGCGCTCAAGACGGCTGGGACACGACCTGGGCGCCGGTGCTGGACCACTTCTCGACGAGCAAGCTGCGGAACCTGGTGCGCAGCGCGATCGACGCCAGCGGCGAGCTCGCACCGTTGCTGCCGGGCGACACCGCCGCGCAGACGTGGGCCTGGCTGGAACGCAACTGGGACAACCTGGACGATCAACCGCGATGGGCGGGCACCGGCTTGTCCCGGTCCGTCAGGCCGAACGTGCCCGAAATGGCGACCGCCGTCTACTGGAATACGGCTTCGGGCTACGTTCACCACGCGCTGGAGCGCGAACTCGGCGGCCTCACCCGCGGTACCCGCATCAAGGTCATCGACGGCGTCTACTCCGGGCTGTCCGGCACCATCACCGGGGCAGGCTTCGATGGCTTCGACGCCGTTCCCGACGAGCCGGTGCAGATCAACGGCTACTCGGTCGACTTGGACGGCCCCAACGGTTTGGCGTTGCTCGGTCTCGACCAGATCACGATCGAGGGCAGCAACGACCCTGGCCAGCAGGGAGGCTAGAATCGCCGTCCGGGCTCGACGTCACACAACCGTGAACGGGGCCGTGGCGGCTGTAGATGGGAATCAGAATGGTCTTCGCGCGGCCCAGCCGTGGCGCAGGCGGCCGGACTCGGATTCGGCGGTGATCCAGGCGCTGTATCTGGAGCAGCGACTCAACACCGTTCAGATTGCTAAGAACGTTAGCTCGGGATCACGGTCGAGCGGGTCACGCGGTCCTTGCAGGAGTCCGGGCTCGCCTCGGCACGACACCCGTATGCCCTGTCCGGTGTCTGCGGAGGAACAGCGCCGGATGCACCGAGCACACACCTGCGGGTTCAGGTCGCAACGGGCTGCTGGCCCACCACCTGCCCTACGATGACGCACTGGGCAAGTTGGCAGCGGTTGCGGACTGGCGTCGGCGCCTGCATCACTGGCGGTACGTCGACCACGCCACGCGCAACCGCGCCGTAAACTACGGTGCTTGACACGATCCGCAGTTGTTGACCAGCGCCTACCTGTTCGACACCCTGGCCGGATGTGGACCGGGCTTCCCGAAGGAGCGCACCGGAGCGAACGCCTGGCGGTGCTGGCGGGCAGTCAAAACCCTGGCTGGGTGGCTCGACGCATAGCTGACTTTCCGCAAACCCAGCGATGACGCCACCTGGCCACCACGCTGCCCAGCTACCGCGCGCCGGGTTCATGGTCAGCGTCTACTAACTTGTTCAGCCGACGTTCCGCTATCGGTCCGCGTCTTCGCCCGGGAGAAACTGGGAGACTTCGGTCAAGGTCGACAGCACGATGGCTGGGCGCACGTGCTGGGCGATGACGTCAGAGTCTGTGATGTGGCCGCTCTTCGAGACGGTCCATTTGGTCCCACGTGAGTGGCCACGGCGGGTAGGCCTTTGGGTGGGCCCATGCAACGCGTTGCGCCCGCTCCAGTTCCCGGGACGACGCTTCGGCCAGAAGCTGCCGAGGGTCGACTAGCTTTTTTACGACCTCACCGTTCTCGTCGGCAGCGAAAGCCACAGCCTTCAAGCCTGCGGCGCAGATTTGCTGCACGACGTGCGGCTCCAGAATCGATAGCTCCTCCAGCCCGAAGGGCTGGACCTCCTCTAGGATCATCCTGGCGAAGTTTTTGGGGTTCTGCTCGCGCCTCCCACCAGACCCATAAAGCATTTCCTCGTGCTCAGCGCGGTACTGCGCCTGGTGTGCCTCGTACTCCTCGTTGCTGACTTGCCGGTTGCCGATGAAGTTCGGCATGCCTCGTCTCCTTCAGCCTTCCGCGCGCTGGAACCGCAGAGGTGGTGTCTGTGCTGGTCGATATCGTAGAGCCCTGCGAGTTGACGCAGGCGATAATCCTTCGGATCGCAACACAGCCTGCACCAGGCGTCGCACTATGCCGCAACATCCAGGGCACGGACGGTCCTTTGCAACCAGCGCGTGTTGTTCGCCGTCGATGAAAGCCGACATCAGCTGAGCGGATACCGCAAGCCTCAACTGCCCATTGATCTCGGAACTAGTGACGGGGCGACGAACACACTCATCTACCGTCCGCACGGTAGCTGTGGTTAAAGACCACGGCGTCCTCCACAGCACGTCGTGCCGCCGACTGGCACCGCCGTGCCCGCCGCTGACCGCTTTTCGATGAAGACGTACGACGCGGCGAGAACGGGCTGGACCGCCATGACCAACACGTCCTCGCTCTGACTGGCCCGACTGGCATGCCACACCGTCGCCTGCTGCCCATCGGGGCGCCGACAGCTGGGGATTCAGTCAGGCGTTCGGTCTGCTGTCCGGATGGTTCGGCGTCGCGACATAGCGGCCGGTCTATGGCCGCCGACAAGCTGGTCTCAAGCCGCCGTGATGCCGCGATGGTGAATGAGCCAAATCGGGCCGCTGACTGCTGGCGCGAGCAGCGTACGCAGGGCGATCGTTACCGCGGTTGGTCACGCCAGACTCCACAACCGGCGCGCCAAGCCAGTGCGCTTCGGTCAAGATTGAGACGGCGCGAGGTCGGGCCCGACGTCATGCTTCCGGCTCGCCGTACTCTCTACCGAACGTCAGGCCATAGATCATCTCCGCGAACGCGGAGACCAGCCCCGGGGGTGGCTCGGATAGCCCGCTCCTGGAGGCGACCAGGTTCCATGTGCCCCTCGCGGTTATGGCTAACAGGGCTGTGGGCAGGTCGCTGCCAGGCGGGTACTCAATACCGCCGACCGACGGCGGCGTAGCCCGAGTAACGCGTGACATCCCCGCCTAGCGGATCCGGGTCGGCCTGAGGATCGGGCCGCCAGCGAATCATGTCGGTAAGGCCTGGGGCCACCAACTCATAGCCGGCGAGCATGGCCAGGATCTGCTCCCGTCCGCGGTAACTAATCGGATGGCTGGCACCGGTGTAGACCGCCTCGGCCCGTCGCGCCAACTCCGGGCGGTAGTCACTGGTTGCGTGCGTGATCGCCAAATAGGAGCCCGGGGCGGTGGCCGCCCGGTAGGCGGTAACGACGTCGGCCGGGTCATCTTGATCGGGAACGAAGTGCAGCACGGCGATCATCAATACCGCTACCGGTCGGCTCAGATCCAGCGTCTCGGCGGTCACAGGGTTGGTCAGGACACTGTCCGGATCGCGCAGGTCGGAATACACTGTGCCGACGCCGTCGAGGTCGTCCAACATCGCAGTGGTGTGAGCGAATGCGACCGGGTCGGAATCCACGTAGGCCACCCGCGCCTCAGGGTTGATTTCGCGGGCGACCTCGTGGACGGCACCGGCCGTGGGGATCCCGGAGCCGAGGTCAAGGAATTGGTCGATCCCAGCCGTGGCCAAGAAGCGCACAGCGCGATGAAGCACCGTTCGCTGAGCCTGGGCGATCACCGGCATGTCCGGAAGGACCTCAATGTACTTCTCAGCTAGCTCCCGATTGGACTCGAAATTATGGGATCCGCCCAAGAAATAGTCGTACATGCGAGCAGCCGACGGCTTCTCGATGTCCACTTCCGAGGGTGCCCACGCAGGCCGGTGGTTGTTCACGCTCTTGTCCTTAGTGCGGCTTGTCACGCTCTGCCCGACACCCCAGCATAGCGGCTTCCGCTGCATCCTGACCGGGTTGTGATGATGACATCGGCCGGTCTCGCGGTGGCCGTGACCTGCCATGACGATGAAGATGTAGGAAATGAGAACCCGTATATCCTAGTCTCAGCTTAGGACCACCGCGAGCAACGTTCCGAACAGAAGCGCCGGGCCCAAGGGCAATGCCTGGCCACTTAGTCGATGCCAGGCCACCGCACGGGTCACGACGTAGACGGCGGCGGAGACGAACGCGATCGTCATGCCGCGCAGGAGCGTTGACCATCCCAGAAAGCCGAGAAACCCGCCGACAAGCCCTGACAGCTTCACGTCGCCGAAACCCAGCGCCCCGGGTGCGGCCAGCGCGACGGCGAGAAACACGACGTACAAAACCGTGCCGGCGGTCACCGCCCGCCACAGTGCGCTGGTCTCGCCGACCCGCCAGGCTGCGAACGCCAGCAAGGCGGCGCCAATCGGGTAGGCGGGCAGCAGGATCCGGTTGGGCAACCGCCTTGTGGTCGCGTCGGCTACAGCAAGTGGTGGTGCGAGCGCAGCAAGGTATAGATAGGCCGGCAAACAAGCGGACAAGCCGAAACGGGCGCCGACGAGCGCTCCGAACCCGGCGCCAAGGATCGCTGCCAGCAAGTCGCAAGTGGGCATCGCCTGCCGCGCTCCGTCCGGCCCCGGCTCGCGCGCAGTACAGCGGGCAACGCGGCGCGCATACAAACCTGCAGCGAGGCCTACGCACGCGCCGAGGGTGATAGCCGGGGCGCTGGTAGTCAGGTGAGTCATCTGTGCCTCTCCAGCAGGTCAGACGCGACGCGAGTCGCGCCGACCCTAGTCACGAAACAGTAACAGCGCGGCCAATGTAACCCTATGTCAACTGCTGTAGTTATCGACTGTGTAACGCACCCGATGTCAGCGCCTATGGGGGCTGGTGAAGATCGAGTCGGCATGCCTATCCTGTGGCTCCACGAAGGCGGACTAGACCGCTCGCAGTACTATAAACGGGGATTTCAGGTGTTCAATCATCATCGTCGCGGAGGCCGCGCCTCCGTGGGCGTCGTGCTTGGCGCGACGCTGCTGGCAGCGGCAGGCTGCGCAAGCAGCTCATCTGGCGCGTCGAAAGCCCCCTCGGGGCCGACCTCTTCGGCCGTGCAGGCCCCGACCTCATCCCCGTCGGCCACGGGCCCGGCCGAGTCGGCATCGTCTTCCGCAGCAGTGGACCAGAACAGCCCGCAGTCGCAGGCTGCGATCGCGACCTACCGGGCGATGTGGGCGGACGTCGTCAAAGTCCAGGCGACGATGAACGACCGTGACCTGACGCTGACCGACCACCTCACCGGCGGCGCCCTGACCTACTTCCATCAGGCGATCTACCTCAACAAGCAGAACGGCTACGTGGCCAAGGGCGAGCCGAAGCTTCTTCACCCCACGGCCACGGAGATCACCGGCTCCGGGGATTCGGCAAAGGTGCTGGTCGAGGACTGCATGGACGACACCTCCTACAACCTGTACACGGCTGATTCCACGCTGGTGACCGGTGGCCAGCCGAACGGGCGGCACAAGACCCAGGCCCTGGTCGAGACGACCGGCGGGGTTTTGAAGGTGTCGGCGTTCGCGCTTAGTGCGGCAGGCACATGCTGACCCGAATAGCGCTTCGGGCGGCTGCGCTCACCGCGGCGGCCATCATGCCGGTGGCGCTCGGCGGATCGTTTGCCTCTGCGTCCGGTTCCGACCCGGTCGGGGGCGGTGGTGGTGTCATCTGCACCCAGCCGGACTCTGGCTCCTGCACGGTCGATGCGCACAAGCCTGGTTCGCCGAGCAGTACGCCGTCGCCGAGCCGGGGCTCTGGGTCGGGAGGTGGGTCGGGTTCGAGCGGGTCGGGAGCGTCTTCGCCGCCGTCTCCCGAACAGACGGTCATCAACGGAACCTGCACCTACGCTCCTGCTCCGGACTACACGCCGATGCCTGGTGAGGACCAGCACACCGGGGAGAAGGGCGCCTGGTACGTCAGGACGTGCCCAGACGGGATCAAGCTCGGTGGCGACCCGAACAAACCGGTCGCCACGACGACGCAGGACTGGGTGTGGCTGACGACGCCTCCGTCGGCGGCGGCGGTGTTGCCTGCGCCGGCGGCCCTTGCTGCGCAGGCGCGCAGCCTGCTGGTGTTGCCCAAGCCGTCGATCGCCTCGAACCCCCCAGAGGGCAGTCCCCAGTGGGTTGGTGTCCCGACCTGGGAGTTCTTGCCCCGAAGCGGGTGGGCTCCGGTATCGGCCAAGGCCGAGGTGCCCGGTGAGTCGGTGACGGCCACGGCCACCCCGGTATCGGTGGCGTGGGCCTTCGGCGACGGGACCTCGACGGTATGCGCCGGACCCGGGACGCCGTTCACTGCCGGCACCGATCCCAAGGCATCGTCGCCGGACTGCGGGCACCAATATAAAATCTCTTCCGGCTCCGCGCCTGGCGGGGTGTTTCAGGTCTCGGCCACGATCAACTGGCGGATCACCTGGGTGGGCGCCGGACAAGCCGGGACACTCAACGGCCTGACGACGACCACAACTATCCCGGTCACCGTCCTACAGAGCCAGGCGATCGTCACCACCGGGTAGATCCGCATCTTCGTCTCGCCGGAGTCTTCGCGGCCTGCCGCGGACCCGGGACCTTCTCTTTCCCTACTTTCACCTGCGAAAGGCCATATCGTGGCTGCCCCCATCTCAAAAACGGAACCGGTCAAGCTGACCGGCCGTGTCGGCGCGAAGAAGCCGGAGCCTCGTCTGGCGCCGTCCACCAAGCGCCGCAGTGTGCCCTACGCACTGCTGGGCGGTGCCCTGGCGGTGGTGTTCGCGGTCGGTTTTGCTGCGACGTCGCTGAATCTCGGCGGTAGGCAGTCCTATTTGGCGGTGGTGCATCAGCTACGGGCGGGTCAAGCGATCAAGGGTTCTGACTTGGCGGTGGTGCAGGTTGGCACTGACGCCGGGCTGGGCTTGATCCCGGCGTCGGCGCAGGGCTCTGTGGTCGGGCAGCAGGCGGCGTTGCCGCTGGCGCCTGGTGCGCTGCTGACTCGTCGTGAGGTGGGGCCGGCTTCGTTCCCGCCGGCCGGACAGCAGGTAATCGCTGTGGCGGTGAAGACCGGCCAGTATCCGGCGGAAATGACGGCGGGCGCGCACGTGGTGGTCGGTACTGCTCCTGCCCCGGGCAGTTCGGGCCCAATATCGGCGCTGCCGTTGTCGGCGGCGCCATCGGCGGTGGTGCTGTCGATCACGCCGGGCACGGATTCGGCGACGGGGTCGGTGTCGCTGCTGGCCGATGCCGGGGCAGCTTCGGCGATCGCTTCGATTCCGGCGGCGCAGGTGCAGCTGGTGCTGTCCGCCCCGGCGGGGAGCTGAACATGCTGATCGCGTTTGGCTCGTTGAAGTCCTCGCCCGGTTCGACGACCACGGCTGCCGCAGTTGCGGCGATGTGGCCGGGTTCGGGGGCCGGGGAGCCGGTGCTGCTCGAGGCCGATGTTCGCGGCGGTGATGTGGCGGCCAGGTTCAACCTGGCGACGGAGCCGGGGTTGGCGTCGCTGTCGGTCGCGGCTCGTCGCAGCACCGACGCCTCGCTGGTCTTCGAGCATGTCCAGGAGCTGCCGGGTGGCTTGAAGGTGCTGCTGGCGCCGCCGCCAGCGGATCGCACCGCTGCGGCGATGAAGATGCTGGCCGAGGACGGCCGACCGTGGCTGCGTGCGGTCGCGGAACAGCAGGACCTCGCTGTGGTTACCGATCTGGGCGATCTTGCTCCGCTCGGCTGGGGTTGGGCGGTGGCCGAGGCTGCCGAGGTGCTTCTGCTGGTGGTGCGTCCGGTGCTGGAGGAGCTGACTCGGGTGATCAGCGCCGCCGAGGCTCTGCTGGCCCGCTGTGAAGCGGCGGGGACCCGGCTTGTGTTGGTCACGGTGGGTGTCGGTCCGTTCTCCAAAGACGAGATCGAGGCCGAGACCGGGATCGCAGTGATCGCCGAGCTGCCGATAGACGCGGCGGCGGCGGCAATGCTGGCCGGCCGCCCTGACCCGCGCGGGATCCTATCCCGACTGGCCGGGGGCGGCGGCATCGCGGGCTTGCCGCTGGCCAAGGCCGCAGGCGCGCTCGCGGCGACGCTCGCCACCGAGCAGCTGCGTCCTGGTTCGGTGTCCGATGCCGAACCGCAGGACGCAGTTGCCGATGATGGCGTCGAGTCTGACCGGATTGGAGCTTTGGCATGAGCGTTGCGGTTTTCGAGCGGGAGGCGCTGTCAGAGGACGAGCAGCACCTGGTGCGCAAGCTGCGCGCCTCGGTCGGTGCCCGGCTGGCCGATCGTGTCGGTGAGAACACCGACTCGGCCGAGCGGCAGCGGATTGGCCGCGTACTGATCGACGATGCGCTCATCGCCCACGCGCGTGCCGCGCTGGCCGATGGCGGCTTGGACGTGCTGAATGGGCAGGCTGAGACCCGGGTCGCCCGTGCGGTGTTCGATGCGCTGTTCGGCATGGGTGGGTTGCAGCGGTGGCTGGATGACCCCGAGGTGGAGAACATCACGGCCAACGGCCACGACTGTGTCTTCATCCACTACGCCGATGGCAGGAAAGTACAGGTCGGGCCGATCGCCGCCTCTGAGGAGGACTTCGTCGATCTGCTGCGCACGATCGCCGCGCGGGCCGGCACCGAGGAGCGGATGTTCGACCGTGCCCACCCACAGCTGAACATCCAGCTCCCGGACGGTTCGCGGCTGTTCGCGGTGATGGCCGTGTCTGACCGAGTGTCGATGACGGTACGGCGGCACCGGCACATGGCGGTGTCGCTGCAGGAGCTGTCCGCGATGGGTGTGTTCGACCTCGACATCGCCGCCCAGCTTGCCGCGGCGGTGCGGGCGAAGTTGAACATCCTGGTCTGCGGCGGCATGGGACACGGCAAGACGACGCTGGTGCGGGCGCTTGCTGCGTGCATCAGTCCGGAAGAACGTCTGGTCACCATCGAAGACACCTACGAACTCGCCCTGGGCAAGCAGCACCCCGATGTGGTGGCTATGCAGGCCAGGCAGGGAAACCTCGAGGGAAACGGTGAGGTGACCCAGGCCGATCTGGTGCGGATGTCGCTGCGGATGAACGCCTCCCGGGTGATCGTCGGCGAGGTCCGCGGCGAAGAGCTCGTCAGCATGCTGAACGCCATGATGATGGGCAGCGACGGCTCGATCGGCACCATGCACGCCTCCACCAGCAAGCAGGCGTTCGACAAGCTCGCCTCCTATGCGATCCAGGCCCCGGAGCGACTAGACCGTGCCGCGACCAACCTGCTGGTTAGTACCGCTCTGCACGTAGTGATCCAGCTACGGCGGCTGCGTGACGGGTCCCGCGTCATCTCCTCGATCCGTGAGATCACCGGCGTCGGAGACAACGGCGAAGTCACCAGCAACGAAGTACTCCGCCCCGACCGCCAGGGCCGCGCTGTGCCCGGGACCGGCTGGACGGCCGACACCGCAGACCTGCTCATCGAGGCAGGCCTGGACCCTGTCGTGCTGGAGCGTTCGGCCCGCGCGGGGTGGTCGCTGTGACACCGGGAGTGTTGACGTCCGTGCTGTGCGGTATCGGCGTGGCGGCGGGGATCACGCTGATGCTTCGCGGGCTGATTGGTGTGCCCGCCGACGCCGAACCGAAGGGTCCGGGCGTCGAGGAGTTGCTGGAGCGGTTGAAGGCGCCGGGCACGACCAGACGGGTGCTGATCTCGATCGCCGCCGCGGTAGCGGCGGCGGCGTTCACCGGCTGGCCCGTGGCCGCCGCGATCGCCGCGCTGGCGGCCTGGGCGCTACCGGGCATGTTCGGTAAGGACCGCGCGGCGGTCGGCGAACAGGCCCGGGTAGAGGCCATTGCCACGTTTACCGAGGCATTGCGCGACACCCTCGGGGCGGCAGCCGGTCTGGAGCAGTCGATCCTGGCCGCCGCGACCAGCGCTCCGGCGCCGATCCGGGCCGAGGTCCACGCGTTGGCCGCGAACCTGAAGACTGGGATGCGGCTGGATCAGGCGCTGCGAGTCTTCGCCGCGGACCTGGGCGACGCGACCGGCGACCTGGTGGTCGCAGCCCTCGTGCTGGCCTCAAAGCAACAGGCCCGCAACCTGGGCGAGGTCTTGACCGAGCTGGCCGACTACGCCCGTCAGCAGGCCGCTGCCCAGATGCGGATCACCGCCGACCGGCAGCGCACCCGTTCCTCGGTGCGGATCATCGTCGTCTTCGTCTTGGGCATCGCCGGGGTGCTGATGGCCATGGACAGCTCCTACATGGCGCCCTTCGGCAGCAGCGCCGGGCAGGTGGTTCTGGCGCTGGTCGCTGGGATCTTCGCCGTTTCGTTCTGGTGGCTTCACAAGATCGCCGCACCGAAGAAACCAACCCGGTTCCTGACGCGCCTGCAGGCCCATCCCGTCGAGGAAGGACTTCAGCGGTGATCACGGCTCTGATCTTCGGCGGCGGGTTCGGCCTGGCCGTGGCGGTAGTGGTGTACGGGTTGTATCCGCCCAAGCCGAGCCTGGCCCAGGCCATGTCCGCCATGTCGGCCCCCACGGCGCCCGCGCCGATCCTGGCCTCCAAGTCCGATGGCTGGGTGGCCCGCGCCGGAGCCCCTTTGGCCGGGTTCCTGGCCGGGCTCGGGCTGCCCGGCGCCAGGGCCCGCAAGGACCTGGCGGTGCTGGAACGCTCGACCGCATCCCATCTGGCGCAGAAGGGCATGCTCGCGGTACTCGGTCTGGGCGCGCCGCTGGCCCTGGCCGCGCTGCTCTCCGCAGCTGGCACGCCGCTGGGCTGGCTGCTACCTGCCTGGCTGTCGGCGGCGTTCGCCGCGGCCGGTTTCCTGGCGCCGGACTACATCATCCGCACCGAGGCCGCCGAACGCCGAGCCGAGATGACCCGGGCCCTGAGCGCATTCCTGGACCTGGTCACGCTGTCACTAGCCGCCGGCGGCGGCGTAGAGGCAGCCCTGAAGGAGGCCTCCTTGGTCGGCGACGGCTGGGCGTTCGTCGCGCTGCGTAAGGCCCTGGCCACCGCCGAGATCTCCCGGGTCAGCCCGTGGCAGACACTGGGGCAGCTCGGTGCCGAGCTGGACGTGCCAGCGCTGGACCAGCTGGCGGCATCCCTGGGGCTGGCAAACTCCGAAGGCGCCAAGGTCCGCGCGAGTCTGTCGGCCAAGGCGGCGACCCTGCGCGCCGGCGCCCTGGCCGAGGCAGAAGGCCAAGCCAACGCCGCTACCGAGCGAATGAGCCTCCCGGTCGTGGTCATGGGCCTGGGCTTCATGATCATGATCGGCTACCCCGCGATGGCCCACGTCATCACCGGCCTACCAGGGCACTAACGCCCCCATCTGTCCACCCCTCAGCTTCGGCCAGGCAGTCCCGCCCGGCCGCCAGACGCTGCCAACCGGCAGCTCACACACCGATCGCACCAAGGAAAGGCGCAAGAAGATGTCTGAGCTCACTCCCCTGAAGGTCATGCTCCAGGGCTACCTGGCCCGGTTCAACGAACTGCGCAAGGAAGAAAATCGCGAAAAGGGCATGGGAACCGTTGAGCTGGTCGTCATAGCCGGCGCCGTGGTGCTCATCGCGATCGCCGTCATGGCAGTCCTGAAGACTAAGGCCACCGGTGCCGCGAACGACATCAACCTGTCGCCGAACCAGTGAGACACCCCGGCGCCGCGGCCAGGGGGCCGTCCCGCCTCGCCCGGCTGCGTAAGCAGCCCGAACGCGGGTCGGTCACCTTGGAGCTGGTGCTGGCCTTCCCGCTGGTCCTGCTGCTGATTCTGCTGGTCGCGCAGTTCACGATGTTCTACTTCGGCTCCGAGGCCGCGCACACCGCAGCCAGCCAAGCGGTGGCGGTGGCGCGAGCGCAAGACGCGACCTCCGGCACCGGGCAGACCCAGGGCCAGCAGATCCTGGACCAGGTGGCCGGCGGGACCCTGCCGCAACGCTCCATCACCGTCGCCCGAGGCGCGGCCGAGGCCACCGCGGACGTGACCGGAACGGTTCAGTCCCTGATACCCGGCTTCCACCTGCACGTTTCCGCACACGCTTCCGCGCCTATCGAGGCGTGGACAAAGAACTAGCGTCAGTTCGCGATTACTGACGCCTCATCACTCTGGAACTGAAGGGATCGCTGTGATGCGACGACGACCGGCGTCCCGGCATGCCGTGCCGGGACGCCTGCGCCGGCTTCGGGCCTGTCCCGAGCAGGGATCGGCCTCGCTGGAGCTGATCCTGGTTACCCCGCTGTTCATCATGTTCCTGCTGATGGTGGTCGCCGCCGGGCGTCTGGTCGATACGAAAATCCAAGTCGATCAGGCGACGCACGCCGCCGCGAGAGCCGCCAGCTTGTCGCTCACACCCGGTGCTGCCGACACCGCGGCACAAGACGCGGCGGCACAGGCG
The DNA here is from genome assembly GCF_015356865.1 of Catenulispora pinisilvae. Taxonomy (GTDB): domain Bacteria; phylum Actinomycetota; class Actinomycetes; order Streptomycetales; family Catenulisporaceae; genus Catenulispora; species Catenulispora pinisilvae. Next base: position 1,054 of record NZ_JAAFZA010000101.1, on the reverse strand, counting down.
CTTTCCGGGGCCGGAATCACCTGCACCCCGATGAACGTGAACACCACCGTGACCGACACCACCCCCGGTGGGACCGCCCGGGTCACGCTGAGCTGCACCGTTGCGTTAGGCGATGTCTCCGGCCTTGGAGTCTTTCCCGGCCACGAAACCATCTCCGCCTCCTTCTCCTCAGTCATTGACACATACCGTTCAACCCCGGACCAGCCATGAGAAACACACCAGATCTACTGCGTCGGCGATGGCGGGCCCTGCATGCGCCAACCGCGTGTGAGGACGGGATGGTGACGGTGTTCACCATCATCATTGCCTCAGCTCTGATTCTGTTCGTCGGACTCGTCTACGACGGCGGACGAGCACTGGACGGACGTGTCAGGGCCCTGAATGAGGCGCAGGAGGCGGCCAGGGCCGGCGCACAGGCGCTCAACATCGGCGCCCTGCGCGCCGGCAGCAGCGCAATCCTGGACTCGGGCGCAGCCGTCAACGCCGCGCAGACATTCCTAGCAGGCACCGGAGACACCGGCACGGTCGACGTCGCCGGCACCACGGTCACCGTCTCGGTCACCCACGTCCAGCCCACAACGTTCCTCGGCATGGTCGGCGTGGGCGCGATGACCGCACACGTCACCGCCAGCGCCAAAGCCGAACAAGGCACCTAACACCCAACCCAACGCGACGCACGACTGCGGCGCACTCCACAGGCACCCACGGCAAGCAGCAAGAAACGAGGCGGCGATCATGGCGGTATATCGGGCGTTGCGAGCCGTCGTGCGCGGTATCAGCCGCGTGGTCATGGCGCTGCTGGCCGCCGCGATCACCATCGGCGTGCTCGCCGGCATCCCCTGGGCCCTGCTGCACTACGCCGGCAACCCGATACCGCACTCGATACCGACCATGGACGCGGTCAAGCACACACTGACCAGCCCCATGACACCGCAGCTGTTTCTAAAGGCCCTGTCGGTCATCGGCTGGTACCTGTGGCTGATTCTCGCCGCCAGCTTCCTTGTCGAGCTGGTCTACGCCGCCCGCCAGGTCAACGCCCCACACATCCCCACCC